>CANGNX010000022.1 GCA_947455415.1 Opitutia bacterium
CCTTCGTAACCATGGGCAATGCACAGCAAGCTCAGGATGCGATCGCTAAGACCGAGAACATCGACTTCATGGGTCGTCCCCTGAAGGTGAACGTTGCTCGTCCTCGCGAAGAACGCCCCTCCTTCGGTGGTGGCGAACGTCGCTCCGGCGGCTTCGGTGGCGGCGAACGTCGCTCCGGCGGCTTCGGTGGCGGTCGCGGCGGCTTCGGCGGCGGCGAACGTCGCGGTGGCTTCGGCGGCGGTGGTCGTGGCGGTTTTGGCGGCGGCGAACGCGGCGGCTTCGGCGGCGGCGATCGTGGCGGCTACTAATCCCGGATTCTAAGCTATCCACTTCAGGGCGCCAACCGGCGCCCTTTTTTGTGCCCATTTCCCAGAATCCAGGTTTTCCAATCGAACCGTTTAGCGATTGAATAAGCCTTCTACTTTCGTGCGCGCCTTTCTCTCCATCGCCCTATTCGTTGCCCTCAGCCCATGGCTGAAGGCCGAAATCACGGCGGACGGACTACCCGAAGGCGCGGCGGTCTTTCTCCACTTCTCTAATAGCTCCTTGGGCCAAACCGAGCTCGGCAAAGTCATTCAAGATAGTTTCACCGGTAAAGAATTTCAAACCCCCGAAACCAAAGCACTTGAAGAAAAATTAGGCTTCAATCCTTTCGAAGACCTTAAGGAAATCGTCGCGGGCTTATACCGCGATAATAACGCTGCCAAAAATAAAACCAAAGCAGTTATTCTTTTACGCGGAAAATTTGATCTCAAAAAATTCGCAACCATCAGCCAAAAAACCTCAGCCCATTGTAGCGTCGTGGAGTCATATTCCACTTGGGACGTGGCGGAAGTAGTGGCAGGTTTGAACAACGAACCCGTTAGCAAAGCGGATCGCGGCAAAGTCATCCTTGTCGCCTTCGCCGACGATTGCCTTTTCTTATCCTCCCCCGAGCTAATCAAACCCACCCTCTCGTGCTTGCAGAAAAAAACCCTCTCGTGCTCTACGCCACTGGCCATCACTGCCCTCAACCTCGCTCAAGCTAAACCCTGGCTAGTTTTTTATTCCGACTTTTCTAAGATTAAGGCCAAAGGATTCCTCGGCGAAATGGGCGAGAAAGGTATGCAGCAAACCCTCATTACCCTCAATGAAAACGGGCGTAATATTCAAATCAGAGGCGAAGCCGAATTCACCACTCCAGACCAAGCCGAAGCGGCGACCCAAGAGTTTAAGAAAATGATTAAAATAACTTCGCTCATTTTAGTGAGTCAGAAATTTACTTTCACACAGACGAATGCCAGCGACAATTACCTGCTCGACCTACTCAATTGTCTAAAGGTTTCACGCGTGGGTTATTTAACAAAAATCAGCGGCGACCTACCAACGATTAAAGCCGCACAGGCGATCCGGACGATCGCACTCGAAAGTCGCAATGAGAAAGCAAGCCGCACCGCAGCGACTCGTCCAACTCCCGCTGAATAGGTTTTTAAACCGCTTCCAGCGATCCATCCGCACGGAGTCGTCGATAGTAACAGCCCGAGCGTGCCTTGCCGTTCGCACCCTTAGTGTGACAGGCACCCTGACCCGCGGGACGAACTTTATAGAGAATGGAATTCTGTTCGCAGTTCACCCGCACCTCCAGAAGCTCCAAAAAATCTCCAGACGTCAGACCCTTGATCCAAAGTTCATTGCGCGAGGTACTCCAGAAGGTGGCCTTCTTTTCTTTCAAAGCTGTCTGCAGAGCCAACTCATTCACGTAACCTAAAATCAACACCTCGCCCGTCTGCGCATCCTGCGCCACGGCCGGAATGACATCGGCCTCGCCCGAGGCAATTTTGCGAAGTTTCTTAAAATCGAGGCGTAGGGACATGCCCTCTTCGAGTTCTTTATGTTCTTTATCAGCCATATCCACCATTTGGAGGGGTAAATCCTTACATTCAAGGCTGGAATCCCTAGGGGATTATCCCTTACGCAATAAGGGTATGTCTCTCCAAAACGCCTCCGACCTTTCTCGTTCTGCCACCGAAGCCCGTGGACTCGCCATGGATGCCGTGGCCGCTTGCCACTCAGGACACCTGGGCTTGCCTCTCGGTGCCGCTGAAATTGGCGCTGTGCTCTACGGAAATTTCCTCCGTCACAATCCCGCTGAACCACTTTGGATTAACCGCGACCGTTTCGTACTCTCCGCGGGTCACGGCTCCATGTTTATCTACGGCTGGCTTCACCTCGCTGGCTTTGATCTGCCCCTCGAAGAAGTAAAAGCGTTCCGCAAACTTCACAGCAAGACCCCTGGTCACCCTGAGTTCGGCGAAACCAACGGCGTCGAGGCCACCACCGGTCCTCTCGGTCAAGGCACGGGCAACATCGTCGGTATGGCGATGGCCGCTAAAATGGCAGCCGCTCACTTTAACACCCCAGAACATAAAATCTTTGATCACTTCGTGGTAGGCCTCGCGGGCGACGGCTGTCTCCAAGAAGGCATCTCCCAAGAGGCTGCCTCGTTCGCTGGTCGCTTCGGACTCGATAACTTAATCATGCTCTACGATTCCAACGATGTGACGTTGGATGCGATGGCTTCTAAAACTCAAAATGAAGACACGGCCAAACGCTACGAAGCCGCCAACTGGGAAGTCTTTACCGTCAAACAAGGCAACGAACTCGCTCCCATCGCCGAAGCCCTCGACGCCGCCCGCGCCAGCAAGAGCGGTAAGCCTAAATTAATCATCTGCAAAACCGTTATCGCGAAAGGTATCGCCGAAGTCCAAGGTACCGCCAAGGGCCACGGTGAAGCCGGCGTCAAGTTTATCGACGCCGCCCGTAAGTCCATCGGTCTGCCCGACGAAAAATTCTACGTTTCTCCTGAAACCAAAAAATTCTTCGCCGCCCGCAAAGCCGCCCAAGCCGACGCTCATGCCGCTTGGAAGAAAACTTTTGCCGCATGGTCTGCCGCTAACCCTGCGAAAGCCGCCCTCATCGCCAAGGCCCAAGCCGGCGACCACGGTGATGTGCAAGCACTCCTGGCCGCGATTCCTGAGTTTGGTAAGAACGCCCTCGCTACCCGCGTTTCAGGTGAAACCTGTATCAACGCCGTCGCCAAAGCTTCACCGCTCGTACTCTCGGGTTCCGCCGACTTACACGGCTCCACCAAAAACTACATTAAAGATGTTGGCGATTTCGACATCGCTACACCCGCTGGTCGCAACCTCTACTTCGGTATTCGCGAACACGGCATGGGCGCCATCATCAACGGCGTGGCTTACCACGGCATCTTCAAGGCTTCAGGTGCAACGTTCCTGACCTTCTCCGATTATCTCCGCCCTTCGATTCGCGTGGCTGCCCTCGCGAAGCTTCAAGCCTTCTACATCTTCACGCACGACTCCGTTGGCGTCGGCGAAGACGGCCCAACCCACCAACCCGTGGAAACCGTCAGCGCCCTCCGCTGCATTCCTAATCTCGACGTGCTCCGTCCAGCCGACGCAGAAGAAACCGCGGCCGCCTACGCTCACGCCGTGGCCCGTCGCGATGGCCCCGTCGCCCTCATCCTCTCGCGTCAAAACGTTCCTTCGCTCGACAGCATTCCTGTCGCCACGCGCCGCCAAGGCACCCTCAAGGGCGCCTACATCGCGCGCAAGGAAACCGCTGCCCTCACCCACATCCTTATCGGCACTGGCAGTGAATTACAACTCGCCCTCGCTGCCGCTGAAGAACTCGGCGCCGGTGTTCGCGTGGTCTCCATGCCTTCCATGGAAATCTTCAGCCGCCAAACTAAAGCGTACCAAGAAGAAGTTCTTCCCGCAAGTTGCACCAAGCGCGTCAGCATCGAAGCAGGCGTTACCCTCTCGTGGGGTCGCTACGTCGGCACCGCCGGCAAAGCCCTCGGTACCGATCGCTTCGGTCTCAGCGCCCCTGGCGATATCGCGATGCGCGAACTCGGCATGACTAAGGAAGCCGTGGTTGCCGCCGCTAAAGCGCTCTAAGGATTGGCTTATATAAAATTAACGGCCGAATCTCTCCGAGGTTCGGCCGTTTTTATTTAATTATTTTACCTCCGCTAAACGCGCGAGGGGAATCGTGTATAGGTCACCCTGCTCGGAGCCGACAATCAAAGTGTGATCATTCAACCACGCACAACCCTCCAACTGCCAAGACTGTACCGGTGGATTAATTAAAGTGAATAAAGCGGAGCCGCTAAAAAAATCCTCACCTTGCGCTGGCAAACGGAAGACCCAGATATTTCGATAAGTAAGAATGGCGAGGGCTTTTCCGTCGGGCGAAATTGAGGCGTCCGTCACCATTCCTTGCGCATCAAAGCGTGCCACTTTCCGCAGGTTCGCTTGCTTACCTTCGGGCGTAATCTCCGCACACCACAAGTCCGTCAACGTGTCGCGGCGATGTTTCGTTAATAAGTAAAGCCGACCATTCGTATAAAACGCAGCCTCACAATCGTGCGACAAATCAGGATCGGGAAACGCTACCTGATCCGGCCAAGCAAATGAAACTTTTCGCACTTCATTCACTTCTTTGGCAAAGAGATCCGGTTCTTTAAAAATATAAAGGGAAAGTTCTTTTCGCGTTGAAATATTATTTCCCACATCGGCGACAATCAAGTTGCCAGCACCATCGACAGTCAGGGCCTCCCAGTCGAAATTTTTAACTCCCGACAATGTGACACCACCTCGACCATTCGCCAACCCCCCGTCAGCAAAAACTGGTACGACTTCCGTCCGGCTCCCTGAGTCGGATAGCGTCCAGAAAACCCCAGGGTGTTTGGCGCTTGCTAACAGCGCTGAGCACTCGGGCACAGCTTTAAGGTTTAGTTTCCCTGTTGAACGTAAATCTAAAGCTTCGCTCTGAGGTACAACGCGGGTCACCACCGCAGGCTCAACTGCGCCCAAAGTTATAATCGCCGCAAAAAGCGTGGATAACCGAAGCCAGCACATCACCCCATGCTCTATCTTATCTCTAATTATGCAATCCAAGGAATAAGCTTTTGCCTTCTCGGCAGCTTTCCCTGCAATCCATGCCAACAACATGGCACGTAAATCCGCACGCGCACTTTGGACCGATAAAATCGTCAACGGATCGCTTCCAGCCGCCAAAGCCAAAAAGAAATCGACGCCAGCAGCTGTCAGCGCCCGCCGTGGTTCCGCCGCCATCATTATCGGCATCGACCCCTCACTGCGCGGCACTGGCCTCGCCGTCATCGATACCCGCGTTACCCCACCTCGACTTCTCGCCAGCCAAACCATTAAAGCCCCCGCCAAATTAGAAGCCTACGAATGCCTCGGGCTCATTGCCGAAAATGTTGAAAAAATGGTTCTAGAATTCGGTGCCACCGAAGCCGCCATTGAAGAAACCATCTACGTACAAAATTTCCGTACCGCCCAAGCCATGGGAGCCTCACGCGGTGCCGCACTCAGCGTGCTGGCGCGCTTAAATTTAACGGTTAGTGAATA
This sequence comes from Opitutia bacterium, assembly GCA_947455415.1. GTDB lineage: Bacteria > Verrucomicrobiota > Verrucomicrobiia > Opitutales > UBA953 > UBA953. The sequence goes on from CANGNX010000022.1 coordinate 5,439, forward strand.
CGCCCCCAAGCGCATCAAACTCGCCGTCACCGGCCATGGTTCAGCTACCAAAGAACAGGTCGGTCGTATGATTAAAGCCGTCTTTGGCTTAGCGAAAGAACTCCCTCTCGATGAATCCGACGCCACGGGCGTGGCCCTCTGTCACGCTTACACGGCCAGGGCTTAGTCTTCGTGGATCACAAAGGTGTCGGAGCGGCCGCGCGCCTGACTCCACCGTGCGAGCAATTCATTTAAAGGCACCGGACGAACTTTTTGTTTTAAATTCTGGGCGCCCGTCTGCACACAAACGGCCAACTGTTGCCAAACCGCACGGTAAGAGCGGCTGAACCGCAGCGATTCGTCGCGCACCAAACTGGAAACGTGACAGCAACCGCCCACCTCGGTCACCGTAAAACGGCCCGCCCGTAGTTCGTCTTCATTGAGCGAACGCACATCGAAACGGGCAAAGTGTAAGGCCGGGAAACGCTTCGCAAAAAGCGTAATCGCATGGGCTAACTGTGCCGTCATCAAGTCGTGACGGTGAACACAACGTGCCCCGTGACCATAACTGCCCGAGAGATTGAGCACCACTTTTACACCCGCAGGCACGACGTCATTTAACTGGCGATCGTGACAGCGCAGGTAGAGCTCGCCGCGGGAAACCGCATATTCATCCAACCAAATAAGCTCTTCGAGCGTTTGCTCTCCGTCACCCATTACGACCACATCTTTCTTTTGAATAACCGCCATGATGTGCCCGTCGTCCTGACCTGGATTGCGGCGCCAAACAATTTCGTACTCCAAGCCACTGATAAATTTCTGGAGCACGAAATCTTCTTTAGCCGACTCCACCAGACGTCGCAGCTGTTCCTCCGTACGCACGTAACGCATACCGGCACCATCTTCCGAGACCTCAGGCTTAAAGACCACGGGGTAACCGTGACAGACCGCAAAGGCTACTGCCTCCTTGAGACGTTCAGCCACTGGGTCATCCAAAGTAAGCGCCAAGGTCGGGCAACAACGTGAATCACGCTGAAAGGGACGCATCAAGAGCGACTTGGAATCGCCAATGAATCCACCGATGCGACCAAACGCCGGGTTAGCCGAAGCGAATGCCGTTAAACTGCGATGACGCAAGCTGAGTACGATAATACCCAAGCGGATCGGCAAATACACCAACCATGCGGGCCACAACGAGGGCTGAATCAGATTACGCACCTTCATCACAATCTGACGTCGACCGCGCCAAGTCAGCGCTGGCACGACCCAGTGAGTAATAAAATGTAAGGCAAACAATAAGCCCAGCACGACCCACAAGGCATTACTCTTAAAGCGATGTAACTCACTCATCCCCGCTTCACCAAATTTATAGCCCACCCAAATCAATGGTGGCGTCCAAATCAACGCGGCCACCAAGAGCAACATACTCAATCGCACGAGGTTGAGCTTCATAATGCCCGCCGTAATAAACGTTGGCAACCGACTCGCTGGAACGAAACGCGAACTCACCACCACGAGCATGCCCTTCGGCGTCGAGAACCATCCCGACCACTGATTCACTTTATGCTCAGGAATCAGCCACTTCAAGGGCACGCGTCGAATCGCCTGACGACCAAAGACGCGACCCAACATGTAGAGCGTGAGATCACCAATCATAATACCTACAAAACACGCTGCCGTGGCCGACCAAAAATCAAGCATTCCAATCGCGACCAATAAACCCGCCGCCAGACAGGTCGGGTCCTCGGCCACAAACGTACAAAGGATGATGACCACCAATAAAATCCAGTAATGCATTCCCTGTGCCTGCGGTAACGGTGGTGGCGTCACCGCCTCCGCTCTCACCTGCGGAGGTGCACCCACAAATTCTACAATCTGGCCCACTACTTCAGTTTGATTTTCAAAAACCGCATTCCGTCCACCAGGTAAGATTTTCAACACCGACCCTTGAACTAACTTTGAGGAATAAACGGCAGACTCCACTGGCGTCATCCAATCGCTCTTACCATGAACAATTAACAAGGGCTCGGAGAGATTGCTTAAAATTTTATCGTTATCGGATAAGTCGGTATCGAAAATGGTTCGCGCGTAATCGCGATCCCAGGGCAATAAATCGGCGGCGCCAAAATTCGGAGTTAAGCGCGACACGCTCCAGAAAAAAGCTCCCTGAAAACCGTAGACAATTTTGTTCACTAGCGGATTGCCCAAAAGCTCAAATGGCTGCACGCCAGGCGAAGAAAGTAAGGTGACCGTCTGCACGCGGTCATGATGATCGGCTGCTAAATTAAGTGCGGCGGCACCGCCATAACCGTGACCAATCACATGGTACTGGGTGATGCCCAACTGTTTCAACAAGGCTGCGACCACCTCCGCGTTCGCCTCCATCGCATGGCTGGGCACATCGCCCAGCGTGGTATGAAAACCTGGCAAGTAAGGCTCAATCACCGCCACTCGACCGGTTTGTGACAAGGCCTCACAAAACTTTGAGCCTTCCTTACTCCAAGGCAAACGGTGCAAATAAACCACCACCGGTTTTGTGCCCGGTGAATTGTTTTCATCAAACCCGTACAACTGAAATTGTACGGGGATTAATTTTTCCGTGGGTGCAACCTTGTCGTTCTTGAAATCAAAAGCGGGCACCATCACCGCCTGGTGACTCGAGATATTCTCAATCTGTTTTAAAAATGGAAACGCCGCCGAAAGGCCGAGCAAGACGAGGTAGCCCAAAACAACCCACCACTTCGTGGGCACACGCCATAGATAGGGGTTACGTGGGGTGGAGGACTCCATCACGTTCATCAATGACGGAAGGCCGACAAGGGGCAAGACGGTAAGCCACAGAAATCAGCCCGATTATCAATTTATGGCTTCCTTATAGGAGCCATCCCCCTTTCTCTTCTTGAACGTGCAAAACACTGGACAGGAACTACCAGGCCTCCGGGTCACCGTTGATAAGGTGGTCCACCATCGCGATGCCAATTTCCCGCCCGAAACACCGCACGCCTTCGTTTACTTTCTCACCATCAGCAACGTCTCACAACACACGGTCCAAATGCTGGGACGAAAATGGATCATCCGTTCCCCCGATGGCACCGTAGAAATCATCGAAGGCGATGGCATCGTCGGTCAAACCCCCGAAATTGCTCCTGGCGGACAGTTCTCGTATAACAGTTATCACCTCGCGGGCGGACCCCTTACCGCTGAAGGTGCCTTTCACGGCAAGACATCCGACGGCCAACGTATCTTCGTACGGATTCCCTCGTTTGCGATGACGCCTCCTTCCTCCCCTTTACATGAGACTGACTGATTTAAATTCTGGCCGTGAAATCGGTGCCAATTGCATGCTGCTTGAATTCGGCGGGCTGCGCATCGTGCTCGATTGCGGCATGCACCCGAAGCACGAAGGTAAACCGTCACTCCCCAAACTCAACCTCATCACCGGAAGCATCGACGGCGTTATCCTCACCCACTGCCACCTCGATCACCTCGGCTCACTTCCCGTCCTCCTGCGCCAACACCCTGGCTCACGCGTTTACGCTTCGGCCGCGACCACCCTCTTCGCCCGCCGATTATTATCAAATTCAATCCAGGTAATGAAACGCCAACGCGAGGAAACCGGCAATCAAGACCTCCCACTCTACGTTGAACAAGATGTTGAACGCGTGGAAAACGCTCTCGCCGCCGTTCCACTCGCCAACCCGCGTAAAATCGGACGCGGGGGCGAAGAGATCAACCTCTCCTTCCACCTTGCGGGACACGTTGCAGGTGCCGTGGGCTGCCTGATTGAACACCGCAAGAAGCGTCACTTCTTCACCGGAGATGTACACTTTCAAGCCCAGCGCACCGTGGGTGCCGCCGCCTTCCCGCGCGAACCGGTAGACACCTTAGTGATGGAATGCACACGAGGTGCCACCGCCTCCATTCCCGGTTTCACCCGTGCCAAAGAAGAGGCGCGCTTAATTAAAGCCATCAACCGCGTCGCCGATGCCGGCGGCTCCATCCTGCTTCCCGCGTTCGCCTTCGGTCGGATGCAAGAGATCTTAAAACTCTTAGACGAAACCGCGGCCGCTGGAAATTTAGCCGATGTGCCCATCTTCTGTTCAGGCTTAGGTATGGATCTTTGCAATTACCTCGATGAAGCATCGAAGAAAACAAAGCAGGTGAACTTTAGTCGAAAAATTCTCCAAGAGCTTAATGTCCTCCCGTTGTCACGTCGCTACGTCCAACCCGGCAAAAACATGTCCGAGCCCGGCATCTACGTCCTTTCCAGCGGCATGCTCGTTGAAAAAACCCCAGCGTGGCGGGTCGCTGCCAATATTTTAGACCATAAAGAAAACGCCGTTTTCTTCGTGGGTTACTGCGATCCCGACACCCCAGGGGGCGAACTCATCGGCATGGCCCCCGGCGGCGAATTTAAATTCAAAGGGCTCGATCACACTTCGATTCTTCGCGCCGAAGTCGAACGCTTCCACCTCAGCGGCCACGCTGACCGCGAAGAGTTAATCGACTTCGCCCAAGCACTCGCACCGAAAGACATTGTCCTCACGCACGGCGACCCACCCGCGCGTGCTTGGATGAAAGAGACTTTGGGTAAGTTGATGCCCGCCACCCGTATTCACGACCCCGAACCGGGCGTCGCCATCGAGCTGTGAGCGTACCGCCAATCCATCTCAACGATTGGCGTGAACACTTTCTTAGTCGCGGACCTCGCATGTCCGCCGAAGCTTTCTTACTTAAACTTTCTGCTTTCAGCACTACCGAGCAACGGGCATCACTCTGCGGTTTGCCCGACACGAAAAGTCTGATTCAACGTTTTGAAAACGCCTGGGAACTGCGCGAGCATTCCCTCGGTGGCGTGCCGTTCTTAACAAAAGATTTATTCTTTCGAACCGGCCACCCAACCCTGGCAGGCTCAACTTTCCTCAACGAGGAAATCGGTAACGCCCGTCATACCTCATCACTGCCGCTAGCCTTTCAGAACGATGCCGGGGCAGTCGAATGCGGACGCACCCAACTCAATGAGTTTGCCTACGGGCTGAGCGGTGAAAATCCACACTTCGGTGATTGTCCTCACCCGACGCACCCCCATTTACTTTCTGGCGGTTCCAGCTCGGGCTCCGCCTTCGCCGTCGCCCGCGGACTCGTCCCCTTCGCCCTAGCCACCGATACCGCTGGCTCCATTCGCGTCCCCTGTGGCTACTGCGGCGTATGGGGACTGCGCTTAACACCCGAACTCAATATCGTGGGCGACACCTTCCCGCTTTCACCCGGTTACGACACCCAAGGCTGGCTCGCACGCACCGCGACCGATCTTATTAGCGTTTCGCAAGCCGTGCTCGGCAATTCCGCGCCCTCCAATCGCGGACTCTGGGTCGGCGATCTGGGCGCCAACGTTCCCGAAAAAATCCTACAACAAATTCAAGCTATTGCTTTTCAAGCCGGTGCTCAAATGGATACCGCTGCGGCAGACTTACTTCGCTTAAGTTGCGTAGAAGCCGCCGCGGCATTTCCCGTTCTCGGTGGTAGTGCGGCTGCCCGCGTTCATTCGGCTTGGCATCAAAGACGTAAGCATGATTACGACCCCATCGTCTGGTCGCGCCTTGAACAAGGCCGACTGCGCACCGCCGATGAAGTTCGTGAGGCCGAGAATACCCGACTTAAAATCCAGGATGCGTTTCGTACCGTCTTTCAACATTATGATTTTATCGCGATGCCCTGCACTGCTGGACCCGCCGTTGATAAAGTGTCTTTAACCCCCGCTCATCGACACCAATTACTGGCACTGAACGCCCCGGCATCCTTGGCTGGCCTACCCGCCATCGTCGCCCCAGTGACATTAGACAGCGGACTTACCGCTGGTGTGCAGTTTATCTTTCCCGATATGCAACGCTTCGGCTGGCAACCTGTCCTCGAGCGCCTGCGTTGATATCAGAGTCGCTGCTTGCGCATGTGCGCCGGTGGCTGACCCAAGCCCTCGCGATACTTGGCCACTGTACGGCGGGCAATCTTGATGCCACGCTTCTTCAGTTCAGCCGTAATCGCTTCATCCGCCAACGGCGCCGCCGGATTTTCCCGTGCTAAAATATCCGCAATGATTTCCTGTACACCTTCTTGAGCCACCGTACCACCACCTTCAGTGGAGACTCCAGAAGTGAAGAACCAGCGAAACTCTTTTAAGCCAAAAGGAGTTAGCATCCATTTATTTGCTGCGGCCCGTCCAACCGTGGTTTCATGCACACCCATTTCCTTAGCCACGTCCGTCATCGTGAGCGGACGCAACTGCGAGGGGCCATGCTCAAAGAAATCGGCCTGACGTTCTAAAATAATATGGGCCAAGCGCTCCACCGTGCGCTGACGTTCTTCGATTGCACCAATCAAGAACTTCCCTTGGCGCATGCGTTCTAAAATATAATGGCGCTCCTTTTCTCCCAGGGCATTACCCGCCAACATATCCTTGTACGCTGGCACCAGACGTAATTTGGGAACGTGGCGATCGTCTAAAGTGATTTTCCATTTTCCGTCTTCATCTTTTTCCACCGTTGCATCCGGGCTAACCACGCGGTTTTCATCGCGCGCGAAACGACGGGCGGGCACCGTCTCTAATTTTGAAAGTTCAGCCAGACCCTCGCGAATCTCGTCGGGTGTTAAGCCCAAAATCCGCCCACAATCATCGAGTCGACGGGCCATCAACGGCTCCCAGCAATCTGCCACCAGGCGTGCCGCAAAAGAAAGCCCCCGGCCGCGCTGCTTTAGTTGGGCCAAAAAACATTCCCTTAAATCCCTCGCCCCGATTCCCGGAGGATCAAAAGCCATCAACAGGGTGTGCGCCGTGGTCACCGCTTCATAACTCTGTCCCGCCCGTAAGGCGATGGACGACAAATCATCATCGAGAAAACCGCGCTCATCAAGTGAGGCGATTAATAGCTTGAAGGCTTCCTGGACCTCAGGGTCCTCGGACGCCGTTCGTGCCTGCTCCGCCAAGTGCTCCGACAACGACGATTCGCCCGTGACCGACTCAATCATGTGGCGTCGGCGCTCTTCATCCTCCTGCGAATAACCCTGGGAGCGCATCTCTTCGTAGTAACTCTCGTCCCAGTCATCCTTCATCCGACGGAGTGCATCAAAATCTTCGTCGCCCAAATTGAGTTCCCGGGGGGCATCGTCATCGCCCTCAGGTTCAGGCGTTGAAAGTGGAGCCCCTTCCGTCGCCAAGGGTTCAACTTCTTCAATCAGTGGATTGGCCGCCAATTCTTCCGAGATTTCCCGTAACAATTCGGCGGCAGGCACCTGCAAAATACGCAGAGACTGCCGCAGCTGAGGCGTTAGGATCAGCCCTTGGACCTGCTTTTGTGATTGGTTGATGCCTGGGTTGGCCATTGACGAAGAAATGGCATAGGGACTTTTTTCAGATTTGGCAAAGCGGAACCATGCCCAATCGACTTGCCTAAGGAGGGCTCGCCGACAACCTTCTAAATACCCCACAAAGCCCATCAACACGGCCCATGAGAACCTTTACACTTTATATTAACAACGAGGCTCGCGGGCCCTTCACCGAAGAAGAAGTGGTGAAACTAATCACCACTGGCGACATCAGCGGCGAGACCCTTGGCGCCCTCGCAGGCTCTGAAAACTGGGTCCACATCGCGGAACTAATTAAGTTTGGTACCACCATTAAACTTTCCAACGACGGCAAGGATCTCACCACCGCCGACACGCAAACGATCAGTGCGAGCGTGCGCCGCAAACTGCTCAGCTACGGATTAGCGACTCATGCCACGGTGGAACATTTTACCGCGGAGCAAGCCCAAGCCCTCATCGAAACCCACGAAGCCGAACTGCAAAAAGTTCTGCGCACCCGGAAAGTCACCCTGGCGTCGCTCTTCGTAATCTTTTTACTCAGTAGCGTGTGCCTGGGAATCTTTACCGAAACGGGTAGCCACCTAGTCGGTTACCTCGTGCAGCCCTTTGTCAGTAAAGAAGACCCTAAACTCACCGATGCTCAACGTCGTTTCGAAACTGAAGTAAAGCGCTTCGAAAAACTACAAGCAGACATTCAAAAAGTAAAATTCGATAAGCCACGCGGAGGCAGTAACTCCAAGTACACCCTCCTCAGTCGCGTCAAAATCCCAAGCAATAGCGGCTTTAAAATCACTGGCACCATTGATTGCTCCCCACTCAAGGAATTGCTCGCGTCTTCTGACATTAAACCCGAAGACTACATCCGCGTTTACATTCTCAACAGCGAAATGCCGCGCGACATCACTCGGAAAGTAAACCGACAAATCGGCACGCTGGAAGCCATCGTGGCCCCCGCCCTCGACTCTAATGAAATCGAGAGACTGCGTTATGATGCGGTGAGCTCATTCCCTAATAACAGTCGCTTCCCTGAAGCCGCACGCCTGCAGGCTGAAATCGTTACCCCCAAAAGCGCCAACGACATCGAAGGTATCATCAAGAAAGTCACCTTCCGAGCCCAAGCCGCCGCCAAGAGCGGCGAGAACACAAGCAAAGGCAACACCGCCGCCAATGAGAATGCGCGGGCCTCCAAACAGTGGAGCGACGAATTGTACGCTTACATTGATCGCCTCCGCGATTTTCAAAATTTTGAGCGCCTAAACCGACAGCCCAACAATCGGAAAACTGCTTGGAGTAAATTCAATGAGGACGAAGGTGCCGAAATCACCGCCTGGCTACTCACCACCAACGCTAAAGAAATCCCCGTTGGTGCCGAAGGCCAATTCACGATTCCCGAATCCCCTCGCCTCAGCTTAAATAATAACAACAGCCAAATTCTCATCGCTACGAAAATTGCGGGCGACACTTTGTACCTCAATTGGAATTCACGCTACCTCTACATTCGTGATTTCGAATTAAACGAAATGCCGCGCGAAGTTTTCGTTGAACGCGAACAATACAAAGTTGTCGAACGCATCACCACCGGCGGTGTTTCCTTGGTCGCACGTGCCCGCGTTGGCAATCGCGACCTAAGTGCCCATCGCACCTCTCCTAAATGGTACTTTTTGAGGGTCCAACGCGAAAACGATAACGACAGCCTCCTCTTTATGGCGGATAAAGAAACGTTTGATAAATATGCCTTCGGACAAATTGTTCCAGCGAGCACGTTGGCCAAACTTGAAATTTATCCTAACCCCTGCGAGTCTATCACTCCCTCATCCCTTACCCCCGGAGAATAATTTATGCGCCCCTTCACCCTCCTCCTCGCCGCCATCTGCACCCTCAGCGTTTTCGCTGAAGAAAAAGCTAAACCCGTAGTGGCCCTCATCCCCAAAGGTGCCACGCACGTGTTCTGGAAATCCGTTGAAGCAGGCGCTCTCAAAGGCGGCGAAGACTTTGGCGTTCAAGTCCTCTGGTCCGCCCCCGAACGCGAAGACGACCGTCGTCAACAAATGGGCATGATGGACTCCATGATTCTTCGTAAGGTCGACATTCTCTGCCTCGCCCCGCTCGATGCGACCGCTCTGCGCGAAAAAGCCCTGAAGGCCACCCGTGCGAACATACCCGTAATCATTTTCGACTCACCGATCACAAACCCCGAAGGCGCCTGCATCAGTTACGTGGGTACCGATAATTTTGCGGCAGGTAAACGCGGCGCCGAAGGCCTCGCCCAATCACTCCACGGCAAGGGCCGCGTCATGATGCTGCGTTATAATCAAGGCTCCGCCTCCACCGAAGCTCGTGAAGAGGGTTTTCTGGCGGGCATCAAAGCCTTCCCTGGCATCACCGTGATCAGCTCCGAACAATTTGCCGGTGCCGACGCTAAAGGTGCGATCGATAAATCCAAGAGCCTGCTCCTGCGTTTCTCGGGCGAACAATCCCCTGATGGCATCTTCTGCTCCAATCAAAGCACCACCAACGGCATGCTGCTCGCCCTCCAACAACGTCAGCTCGCTGGGAAAATTAAGTTTGTTGGCTTCGACCCTACGAAGGTTCTCGTTGAATCCCTCCGCAAGGGAGAACTCAGCGGCATCGTGTCTCAAGACCCCTATCGCATGGGCTACCTAACCGTGAAAGCTGCTGCCGATAAACTGGCAGGCAAACCCGTGGCCGCCATCAACGATACGGGCGTATGTTTTGTGACCGCTGAAAATGTCGACACCGCCGAAGTGCAGGCGGTTATTAAACCTCAACTCGGTAATTAATGAGTCAACCGAGCAGCGATGCCGCCCGCCTCGAGATGCGGGACATTCGTAAGGCTTTCGGAGCCCAAATTGCGCTCGGTGGAGTTTCGCTCAAAATCCATGCAGGGGAAGTTCACGCCCTCGTCGGCGAAAACGGTGCAGGCAAAAGCACCTTGATGAAAATTCTCTCAGGTGCCTACCAGCCCGACAGCGGCACGATGTTCGTGGATGGACAACCCTACGCCCCGGCCAACCCCGCCGATGGACGTCAACGCGGCGTCGGCATGATCTACCAAGAGCTTTCCATCGCCCCACACCTCAGCGTGGCAGAAAATATTTGGTTGGGCATCGAACCTCAAAAAGGCCTCGTCCTCGATCGTACCAAAATGCGTACTGAAGCCCAAGCCACCTTGGCTGGACTGGGCCACGGCACCATCGATGTGGATCAGCCCGCTGGCCAACTTTCCGTCAGTCACCAACAGATTGTCGAAATCGCCCGCGCCCTCTCGATGGGTTGCAAAATCATCGTCTTCGACGAGCCCACGAGCTCACTCGCTCAAGCCGATGTGCAACGCCTCTTCGATCTGATTGATCAACTCTCCCGTCGCGGCCTAGCGATTATTTATATTTCCCACTTCCTCGAAGAAGTCCGTCGCCTCTCGAGTCGACTCACTATTCTGCGCGATGGACAATCCGTCGCCTGCCATGTGACGTCGGCCATCACCGACGATGCCATCGTCGCCGAAATGGTCGGTCGCGAAGTCAAAGACCTCTACCCTCGCAGCCAACGCCAACTCGGCGAAATTTTACTGGAAGCCACTATTCCTCAGCGCGGCACCCTAACCTTGCGCCGCGGTGAAGTGGTCGGACTCTGCGGACTCGTGGGCGCTGGCCGCACCGAATTCCTGCGCGCCGTCTTCGGCCTCGAAGAAAATACTTCGCAAAAAATTACCATCGCCGGACACTCTCAACTGGCCGAGCCGCGTAATAACTGGCTTCACCGGATGGGCTTAGTCAGCGAAAACCGCAAAGAAGAAGGCCTCGCCCTCGAATTAAGCATCGCCGACAACGTCTGCCTGCCCGCACTCAAAAAAGTCGCTAAGCTCGGTTTTGTTTCACCCGCCACTTGTGAGGCTCACACGGTCGAGTGGATCGATAAATTCGGCATTCGCTGTCAGGGCCCCAATCAAGCCATTGGCCGCCTCTCGGGCGGCAACCAACAGAAAGCTGCCATTGCTCGCCTGCTCGAAGCAGATTGCGACATTCTCTTACTCGATGAACCCACGCGCGGTATCGACATCGCCGCGAAGGCCAAGATTTACGAAATCATCGATCAACTCGTCGCCGACCCCATTCGTCCGCGGGCCGTTCTGATGGTCAGCAGTTACCTGCCTGAATTACTCGGCGTCTGCGATCGCATCGCCGCCGTTCGCCGCGGTCAAGTCGGCGAAGCCACGCCCGTGGCCCAAACTAATTCCGAAAAACTGATGCGCGCCGCCACCGGCGTATAATTTTAATATGAAAACAACCACGTCCTTCACGGCGAAAGCACTCAATGCCCTCGGCCCCCTGCTCGCCCTCATCTTAATCTGGGGATTGTTTTATTCTTTCGGCAACCAAGCCATCGGCTCCAGCGAAGGCATCGAGTCTATCGTGCAACAAACCGTGGTGATTGGCATCGGCGCCATCGGTATGACGTTCATCATCATCTCTGCCGGTATCGATTTGTCCATCGGCTCGGCCATCGCCCTCTGTTCCGTCATTGGCGCCAAATTAGCGGTGTCTGATAATTCCCCGGCGATCGTGACCCTCGTCACCCTCTTAGCGGGTGCCGCTATCGGACTGGCTATTGGCCTGCTCGTGGTGCGTGCCAAACTCATTCCCTTCATCACCACGCTCGGAACCCTACTCATCCTGCGCGGCATTGCCTTAGGACTCGCTCATTCTCAACCCATCAACGCTCAAGAGGCCAACTGGCTACGCTTCTGGCTGAACAGCCTGCCTGAAAACATGCGCTGGCTTATCATTCCTCCTGGTGGCTGGCTCATGATTATTCTCGCTGCCCTTGCCGCTGGCGTTCTGCGCTTCACCGTCTTCGGACGTCATGTCTTTGCCGTCGGTTCCAACGAGCAAACCGCGCGCCTCTGTGGCGTCGCCGTGGATCGAATTAAACTCTACGTCTACATGATTGGTGGTGCGTTTGCTGCCCTCTCCGGCTTGATGCTCGTGTCGTACCAAGGTCAAGGCGACCCCACGGGCGCGACCGGTTACGAACTCGATATTATCGCTGCCGTCGTCATCGGCGGCGCCAGTTTAAGTGGCGGAGTCGGCTCCGTCTTTGGCTCGCTCATCGGTGCCCTCATCATGACCGTCATTCGCACGGGCTGCACCTTGAACGGTATCGACGAAAGTACCACGCGAATCATCACGGGCACCATCATCGTGGCCGCCGTCGCCATCGACCGCCTGCGACGCAAGGCCGCTTAGTTGCGGTCAACCCAAGCGTCGGGTTCGCTGCAATTACCCATCTTCGCATCGGTGAGGCGCGTGGCCTTACCCGTCTGCGTATCCACCAAGGCAATCCATGAACTGGTTTTAGTGGCCTGCGTAGCGACCACGTGACGACCATCCGCACACCACGAAGCGTGCGAGAAATTCAACGGTGAAGTGACTGGCACTGGCGCAACGGTACCAGCTTTTAAATCAGCCACCGCCAACGAGAGACGGCCCGACTGATAAGTGAAAGCAATCAGGGCAGGATCAACGGGATTCCAGCGTGGCTCCGTGCAATAACTAAAGCCCGTGGAGAGACGCGAAACGCGCCCGCCCGCCGAGGAGGCCAAATAAATACCGGGTCGACCCAAGGGGCCGCTCGTTAAAACCAAGCGCGCACCGTCAGGCGACCAACAGGGATCGGTATCCACATCACCGGTCGAAATAATACAGCGCGGCGCTTCACCACTGGGACCCGCCACATAAATATCCATCGTCTGACCCTTATTCGAGGAGGCAAAAGCAATGCGGCCATCGGGTCCGACACTCGCACCGCCCAACGCCCCACGCACATCGGCAATCACGCGTCGTGGATTTTCGGCACCATTCGTCGAAAAGATTTCAGGGAAACCCGTGCGGGCCGAACTCACAAAATAAATTCTACCGCCATCCACCGACCAACGCGGGGAAATCGAGGTGCTTTCAAAATTCGTGATGCGACGTAATTTTGAACGAATCAAATTCGTTGTATAAATTTCCTGGTGGCCGCTAAAGCGTGAAACGAAAGCGACTTTCGTACCTGAAAATAAAGGCTTTAATTGCCAAGCTCGTCCGAGTCCCACAATCGCCGCATCCGCCACTTTCAACGCCAAGTCATCTTCGTCGCGACCGTCCACCGTAGTCTGAAAATTAAAACGTGGGTTATCGCACGCCACCGTCGCCGAAACGCCCACCCGCCCGATATTCAGTTTCACCGAGGAGCCGTTGCGTACACTGATTGAGCCGTGTGCATTTAAGGCAAAACGCACCGCAGCACCCAAAGTAGGATCATCACAATTGATGGTCACCGGAATCACGCCCTTCTGCATCTCCGCCTCAATGCTGTCGTTGATGACAATACGGTCCTGCGCCCGTAACGGTGCGACAACGGCCACCGCCAATAACAAGAACGTGTACAAGAATGGACGAAGACGATTCATAGTCAGATTAGGACGATAGCAGTTTGACCTAAGGTCCCCCCGGAGTTCAATCCCACTCATGGCCATTGATAAGGATTCTATCGAAAAGACCCTCAGCCAAGTGCGCTACCCTGGGTTCAGCCGCGACATCGTGTCCTTTGGACTGCTCCGCGGCATCGAAGTCGCCGCCAATGGCAAAGTAACCATTGGACTGGCGGTTACCACCGCCGACCCCGCAATTCCAAAAAAACTCTACGCCGACATCGAGGCGGCCCTTAAAGCAGCCGGCGTCAATGACCCCGAAATCGCTATCTCGGTTACCGTCCCCAAGAACGCTCCCGCCGCCGCGACCGAAAATAAAGCCCCCGCCAATGCCGGCGTTGGCAAAGTCAAATTCATCGTCGCCGTTGCCAGCGGCAAAGGCGGTGTCGGCAAATCCACTTTCGCCGTCAACCTCGCCTGCGCCCTCGCCCGCGCCCTCACCGAAAAAGGTCAACCCGGTCGCGTTGGCTTGATGGACTGCGATATCTATGGTCCGTCAGTGCCGCTGATGATCGGCATCAACCAGCGCCCTGAAATGGAAGGGGACGTCCTGATTCCGCTCGAAAATTTTGGCGTGAAAGTCATGTCCATGGGTCTGCTCATCGATGAAGACGCACCCGTTGTTTGGCGCGGCCCGATGATCATGAAAACGATTTCGCAATTCGCCTCAAATGTCCGCTGGGGCGAACTCGAAATCCTTCTCATCGATCTGCCTCCTGGCACTGGTGATGCTCAACTTTCCATCGCGCAATCGATGGCCCTCAACGGCGCTATCATCGTCACCACCCCTCAAACCGCCGCCGTCTCCGTCGCCCTCCGAGGCGCCGCTATGTTCAGTAAAGTCGGTGTACCCATCATCGGTGTAGCTGAAAACATGAGTTATTTCGAAGGCCCCGATCACTCCCGCCAATACCTGTTCGGACAAGGGGGCGGCCTCAAAGTCGCCACCGCCCTCGACTCGGAACTACTCGGCGAAGTCCCGCTCGACCCCGCCGTGCGTCAAGGCGGCGACCACGGCATCCCCATCGTTATCAGTCATCCTGATAGCAATGCCGCTCGCGTCTTTAAGTCCGTGGCCCTGACCGTCCTGCAAAAACTTGCCACTGCTTCGTAATCCAATCGTTACCCGGGGCTTGCCAAATACAATTTTCTACACTTATTACAGGGTAAGGAATGAGTAATTATCCTCAGGAACAAATTCCAGCCAACAATTTGGCCGAGCGTTCCTCTCTCTACGCCGAATTCCTCGCCGAACGCCAAGAAATCCTACGCCACAAGTGGATTGAATCGGAAAAGGCGGGCATGGATATCGGCTTCGAACGCGCCCTACTCGACTGGACACGCCACCATCGGGCCAATTGGCGCCTGCGCCGCAAGGCCTCCGCCCAAGGGTAAAAACCCAACCAACAAAAAGGCCGAGGAAAACCTCGGCCTTTTGATTGCAATCAAAGGATCAATTACCCTTTGATTTCTTTGTGCAAGGTGTGACGGCGGAGCGAAGGATTGTACTTCTTCAACTCAACCTTCTCTTGAGAAAGCTTCTTATTGCGAGTGGTCATATACCGGGAGGGGCGTTTGCCTTCCTTCCGGGCTTCGGTGCACTCAATGATAACGGTTTCGCGAGC
>CANGNX010000023.1 GCA_947455415.1 Opitutia bacterium
ACCTTTCCTTCCGATGGCTGAGATCCCTAAATCCTACGACCCACAAGGGGTAGAACAACGCTGGTACGAACAATGGCTGGCGGCCGGATGTTTCAAGGGAAAGGTCGATACCACCCGCGAGTCGTTTGCGGTGATGATTCCGCCACCCAACGTGACAGGCGTACTGCACATGGGTCACCTGCTGAACAACACACTGCAAGACATCATGATTCGGCGCGCCCGCCAAGAAGGCAAATCTGCCCTCTGGTTACCCGGCACCGACCACGCGGGCATCGCCACGCAATCACGCGTCGAAAAAGAACTCCGACAAAAAGAAGGAAAAACCCGTCACGATTTGGGGCGCGAAAAATTTATCCAGGTCGCTTCTGAGTGGCGTGATAAACACGGCGGAATTATTTTATCTCAATTACAAAAGCTCGGTGCCTCGTGCGACTGGGATCGCAAGGTACATACCCTCGACGAGGGCTACTCCCAAGCCGTCCTTCAAGCCTTCGTTACCCTTTACGAGCGTGGCTACGTTTATCGCGGCAAACGCATGGTCAATTGGTGCCCCGTTTCGCAAACGGGTTTATCCGACGAAGAAGTAATCATGAAGCCCACGCAGGGCTCATTATTCAAGATGCGCTATGAGGTCGTCGAACAGCCCGGAACATTTTTAGAAATCTCCACCACTCGTCCTGAAACCATTCCAGGCGACGTCGCCGTAGCCGTTAATCCTGAGGATAGCCGCTACCAACACCTCATCGGTAAACATGTTTGGCGCCCCTTCCCTCGTACCCAAATTCCGATCGTAGGCGATACCGCGGTTGAAAAAGATTTTGGCACAGGAGTTTTAAAAGTTACGCCCGCGCACGATCGAACCGACTTCGAAATCGGCAAACGCCACAACCTCGCCGTGCTGGATGTGATGAACCCTGATGGCACCATGAATGCCGATGCGGGCCCACTTGCCGGACTCGAACGCTTTAAGGCCCGTACCGCTGCCGCCAAACTTCTCGAAGAGCTCGGTGCCCTGGTTAAAATCGAGCCCTATGAAAACACGGTCGGGTATTCTGAGCGTGCCGATGTGCCAATTGAGCCCCGCCTAAGCGAACAGTGGTTCATTCATTACCCTAAAATTGAAGAGGCCAAGCGTGCCGTCACATCGGGAATGATTAAGTTTCACCCGGAACGCTGGACCAAAACCTACCTTCACTGGCTCGATAATATTCAAGATTGGTGCGTGAGTCGCCAACTCTGGTGGGGACACCGCATCCCCGTTTGGTACCGCAAAGGCTCCGACCGCAACGACGCGAAGAACCGTCACGTTTCTCTGCAGCCGCCCAGCGACCCTGCCAACTGGGAACAAGACAATGACGTTCTTGATACCTGGGCCTCTTCCTGGCTGTGGTGTCTTGCCACTATTGGTTGGCGCAAACCAGGTGAGACCACCGAAGAACTAAAGCATTGGTATCCTACTGGTGCCCTCGCGACGGGTCCTGATATTATTTTCCTTTGGGTGGCACGCATGATTATTGCCGGACTCGAACTCCACGGCCCCGAAAAGAAAACGCTGACTGATGATGAAATCCGCGCCCGCATTCCCTTTAAGCGTGTCTACTTTAACGGTATCATTCGCGATAAGCTCGGACGGAAAATGTCGAAGTCACTCGGCAACTCCCCCGAACCACTCGACCTGATTGCAAAGTTTGGCGCCGATGGTCTACGTTTCGGACTACTTTCCATCGCTCCCAAAGGACAAGATATCCTGTTCGACGAAGACCGCGTTTCCCAGGGTCGAAATTTCTGTAACAAAATTTGGAATGCCGCTCGCTTCCGTCAGATGTCGGGCCCGATGTTCGACAACTCGAGCATACCCTCAATTGTTAAACGCATTAACTCAGCACAATTGGACGATGATGATTCCGCCATCCTTCATGGCCTAATCACATTATCGAAAGCCACCGCCCACCAACTCGACGAACATGAGTTCACGGCCTATGCTCAAGGGCTGTATGGCTACTTCTGGGGCGATTTCTGTGATTGGTACGTCGAAGCCTCCAAGGTGCGACTCGCCGACCCGGTCCTACGCGACCATTGCCTCGCGGTTCAAGACCTGGTGCTGCGTCAGTTCCTACTCCTGCTTCACCCCATCGCCCCGTTCATCACCGAGGAGCTCTGGCACCTCTTGGGTTACGGGAAAGAGAATGAATTTATCCAGAATCAAAACCCGAGCGATGGCAGCGATTTAATCAACGCCTTCCAGACGTCTTCCGTTAAGCTCGATGTGAGTAAAGTCGCTGATGTTGCCCTCTTACGTGAATTTGTGGCTGAAGTTCGGGCGACCAAATCCCAGGCCAACCAAGCCACCAAGCGCGATAGCATTATCACCGTCATTCCCAAGGACACCAAAGCGAAAACCTTACTGAGTCATAATCGCGATAAGCTCGGCCGCTTAGCCGGACTCTCTGAAATGCAGTTCGCTGAAAGTTCAGGCGACCGCCCTGGTACCGTCTGTCAGCTAGGCACGGTAATCCTCGAACAAAGTGGCACCATCGATGTGGCAGCCGAAAAAATTCGCCTGAGCAAAGAACTTGAGAAAATCGAGAAAGCGGTCGTCGCCGGCGAAGCCAAACTCTCCAATGAAACTTTTGTTTCGAAAGCACCCGCCAATATTCTGGAAGGGGCTCGCAAACAACTCGCCGAAGCCACCGCTAAGCGTGATGAAATCGTGCGTATGCTTAAAACCCTTAACTAACCCCACCCCACAATGAAACCCACACTCCTCGTCATGGCTGCCGGCATGGGAAGTCGCTACGGCGGCTTGAAACAGATCGACGCCATGGGCCCCTCAGGCGAAACCATCCTCGATTACTCGGTCTTCGATGCCATTCGTGCTGGTTTCGGCAAAGTTGTCTTCATTATCCGTCCAGATTTCGCTGCCGACTTCCGCGATCGCATTGGCAATAAATTCGCTGGAAAGATCGAAGTGGCCTACGCTTTCCAAACCCTGGACAAACTTCCTGTAGGGTTCACCGTGCCAGCCGGACGCGAAAAGCCTTGGGGCACAACCCACGCTATTCTGTGTGCACGTGAATGCATTGATACGCCCTTCGCGGTCATCAATGCCGACGATTTCTATGGGCAAGATTCCTACGCCGTACTTTCAAAGAAACTTCAAGCAACTGCGAATAGCGAACACCATTACAGCATGGTCGGCTTCACGCTTAAGAACACCCTCTCCGACCACGGAACGGTCGCCCGTGGCGTCTGTCGCACCAACGCCCAAGGGTTCTTAACCGACATCCAAGAGTTACTTAAAATCGCTAAGACGGCACAAGGTGCAGAGAATAAAGCCGAAGATGGTACCGTTACGAAGTTAACTGGAGATGAGCCTGTCTCTATGAACATGTGGGGTTTCACTCCCAGCATTTTCCCTCAGCTCGAAAAACTCTTTAAGGAATTCCTCTCCACCAAGGGACAGGAAATGAAGAGCGAATGTTACATTCCATTGAGCCTAGGTGAAATCGTGAAGGCGGGTAATGCGGACTGTGCCGTCTTGCGTACCCATTCGACGTGGTTCGGGGTCACCTACCGCGAAGATAAGCCTATCGTCCAAGCCAGTATCAATCAACTCGTTCAGCAAGGGGCCTACCCTGCTAGCCTCTGGGGCTAATTTAAAACTTAATGCGTATTCTCATCACCGGCGGCGCTGGGTTTATCGGCTCACACATCGCGGAATCCTTTCAAGGAAAAGCTGAGGTGGTGATTCTTGATGACTTTCGCAGTGGTGATCGAAAAAACCTAATTGGACTAAACTATAAACTTATCGAGGGCTCCATTCTCGATGAGGCAAAACTACGTGAAGCCATGCAAGGTGTGGACCAGGTTTTTCATCTGGCCGCCATGATCTCAGTCATGGAATCCGTGCTGAAACCACAAGAGTGCGAGGCCTTAAACTCGCATGGTACATTAAAAGTCCTCGAAGCCGCGATTCAGGCCAAAGTTCAAAAGGTTGTTCTGGCTTCTTCCGCCGCGATTTACGGCAACAATCCGACCGTCCCTAAGGTTGAATCCATGCCACCAGAGCCTCAATCCCCTTACGCCAGCACTAAGCTCGACGGCGAACGCTTGCTCGAGCGCTTCCGTACGGAACATGGACTCGCCACCACAAGCCTGCGCTTCTTCAACGTTTTCGGACCACGGCAAAACCCTCAATCAGCCTACGCTGCCGCCGTTCCCATCTTTATTGCCCAAGCCATTAAGGGTGAAGATATCAATATTTACGGCGATGGTGAGCAAACACGGGACTTCATTTATGTGGGCGACATCGTCAGTGCCCTCACCTTTGCCGCCGCCAACCCAGCTATGCACGGCACATACAATGTAGGCTATGGACAGAAAATTTCGATTAATGACCTTGCCCGATTGATTATTAAATTAACCCACTCGAGCTCGCGTATCATTTACCATCCCGCTCGACTCGGGGACGTTAAACACTCGCTGGCTAGCAATGCCAAATTAGCGAACGCTGGATGGAAGCCGCTATACACCTTCGACAGCGGCATGGCGAAGACCGTCGATTATTTCGCCAAACTTAAGGCGTAACTTCAATCGGCAGGTACAGATAATCGTCCTGACCGTCATTAATGTTGAGCCAGAAATCGTATCGCCCCGCTTTCGGTAAACGAACCTTGAAGGTTAAAGTGGGGCGCTGATCGTACTCACCGCCCTCCAGCGACGGATGCATGTGGGCGTAACCCGTCAGAGTTTCTGACTCAGCAAACAGCACCGCATGCCCCAACGCACCCATGATGGGTTGAAGTTTTAAGCCCGACCCTTTGAGGCTATCGAGTTGTACTTTAACCAACGCCGACTCCCCCGCTTTATGCGTGCTGACGGTTGACGCCATGATTTGGTTACGACGTACATGGGGCGAAACGATCGCCACCTGCGCCGGTAAGGTTGCCTTTGTTTCCGCCAGCATCACACGACCCGACCGCACGGGCACAAAATCGACGTATAGCTGCAATTCACCCCCAGGGTTGCCCTGTAGAAATTCCGGCGGGAAAGTAAAACTCCAGGTGCCATCCTCAGTGGGCACGGGATGAAGGTGTACGTAATCACTTCGGCCACTTACCTGCCTGACATGCAAATGGACTTTTTGTGTATGCGAAATCGCAATTTCATAATCCAAGTAAGGTTGTCCGTCTTCCTTAACGAGACGCATGGTGCCGCCGTTATTGGTTAAAACCAGACGTAACTTAACGGGAAACTGTAACTCGGTCGGTTGATAGAAGTTAGCTTCTTCATTCAGGCCGCAAAACTCTACTCCGTTACTGTACACTGGCTGATGGTCTGCATGTAGAAAAGCACAATGCGTATCGGGTAGTGACCTCAAACCGATGAATAAGGCAAGGGCACCAAGACTCAAACCGATCACGTAGCTTTTGTTTGTCATTACTTGGGATTGGTTGCGACCAATTGTAGGAGAGTGGCGATGACATCATTAGGATCGAAGGTCGAACCCTCGCGTCGTTGTATGATGCGACCTTCGGGACTGACAATAATTGTGGCCGAATTATGCACAATCGTACCGTCCGCTTCAGTCGTTAAAATCCCATAATGACGCATTAAGTCTTTAATCTGATTTTTGTCTCCAGTTAAAAATCGATGACGCTGTCCATCGATTCGATAACCATCCGCATACATCCGCAAGACGCCAGGAGTATCGTAAGTAGGGTCAAAAGTAATTGTAATGAGCTTAACGCTTTGGAGTTGAGCATCCGCCGACAATGCATCTCCCAGTTTCTTCATGGCTTGCGTCGCAGCGGGACACATCTTCGGGTTGCCACATCGTGTAAAAATAAAATTAACCACTAAGGGGGCGCCGAGAAAATCTTTCTTGAGGTAAAATTTACCGTCCTGCCCCCAAAGTGCCATCATCGGCATTAGTTCATTCGTCCGCCTGGTAACCACTCGACCACGCTCAAAGGTATCACGTTTCAGAGCCTCGGTAACCTCCGTTGCTTGCCGTAATTCTTCAGGGTCGGCTGACATCACTTTTTCCGCACGTATCTTACCGTCAGACTCCACCAAGCTACAGCTAATGCGACGACTTTGCCACCCAATCGCTCCATCGCCCACGGACATGACGACATGTTTAGTTCCCGCTCCGTTTAGTTCGGTCGAAAAATCCGCGGTGAGTTGAGTTGCATCGATATTAAGAAAATAGCCTTCCACCCGAGAGGTGACTTCAGCTGCGGGTAGTAGTTGCGCTATACTAAAACCCATTAGAATTATAACTGAGCGCATTAAATTAGGCCTCCAGTGTCTCGCGTTAAAACCTGTATCATGCCGTGCCGCACCCCTCGGTGCGTGAGGTAGAAAGACTCGGCCTTACTCAGATCAGCTAACACACAAATCGTTAAGAGTGCCGCCGGCATAATGTCGACGCGATCCGCCGGGAGACCAGGAATGCTGCGACGTTGCTCCGGGGTGAGCTGACAAATCTTGTCCTTCAACTCTCGGATTCGCAAAACTGGCAAACGACCCGCCACCGGTTTTTCTCCAATGGCTTCCAAATAGAGGGCAATGACTGCAAAGGCACCGCCGGCACCAACAATGATGGAGTTTTCTGCCGCCTGGGTGGGGACAAATGCTTCTAGGGCGTTGCGTACTTCATGCTGAAAATACTCCTGAAGTCCTTGCCCAATAATGCTACCTGCCCCCTGCAATAAGCTGTGTGTCAGTCGTACGGACCCAAGAGGGAAACTTTTCGCCAGGGTGCAACGCTCACCGCGTAGTTCGATAACCTCTAGGCTGCCACCACCTAAATCAAACGCCACGATGCGTGGGTAAGCGGCAAATGCTGGGTCAGAACGAATGCCCTCCGATGCCAAACGCGCCTCCACTTCACCAGAAACCGTCAGCAATGGTAGGCCAGTTGCTTTCTGTAATGCGTCTGAAAATTCGGCGCGGTTCGTGCATTCCCGTAATGCACTGGTGCCCAACAAGACAATTTTGTCTGCCCCTTTTTCACGTGCAAACGTCACCAGACGAACCACAGCCTCCGTTGCTAAAGTGATTTTTTCGGGAGCGAGAGTGACCGTGCTATCCTTTTCCGGAAAAATACGGAGCGACTCCGTCATCCGCCCCAACTCAACCTGTTTTAAGGCATCAACCACAGTGACCTTAAAGGAGTTGGACCCCAAATCAACAACAGCAATAGTTTTCATGTCCTAAAATTTAATATCGGCTTTGAGACCACCAAAGTAATGCGCCTTAGCTTGTGTCTCGAATTCTTTGGTACGGTAAGCCATGTAATAGGCGATCGATAGACGGTAAATATTTACCGTGGCTCCAGCCATCAATTGTACTACCACGGGTCGATTCTCAACCTGACGTGATTCCCGGAAGTTAGTGCCGTTAGTGGCATAGTTACGCATCACGACCTCGAGCTGAGCATCCGCAAAGAACCATGATGAATAATTCGCAGGGTAAACCCCCGTACCATCAAAGTCTGGGTTAAAGGCATTCGAATGTCGGATCGTCCCCTGCCCCCATG
Organism: Opitutia bacterium; assembly: GCA_947455415.1. Lineage (GTDB taxonomy): Bacteria > Verrucomicrobiota > Verrucomicrobiia > Opitutales > UBA953 > UBA953. The sequence goes on from CANGNX010000023.1 coordinate 7,547, forward strand.
ACTGATTCAGGTTCCAGCCCCATCGAATTTGTGATCCGATAATTCCCTCGGTACGAATGGTCCCCGCCTGAAAAGCACCGCGTAAAATTAAGTCCCGAATCGGGTGGTCAATCGGACTAATGGCAAAGCGTCGGCGAAACTCCACATTCACATTCGCCACTGGCTCACTTGGAATCTGTGTCCCCCAGCCCGCCGTTTCTGCGGTACCAATCAACTGGTGAAAACGATTCTGAATCGTCTCCGCCCCCGAAGCTGGCCCCGTCACCCCGATTTGCCCCTCAATTGAAAACAAACAGTCACTCCGGCCCCCGCGGTCTAGAATTTTTCCGTACCCATAGGATAGATATAAAAGACCCGAGTATGGCAAATCCGTGTCAGGCGGGTTAGGTGTATGTGTGTCGACCGGGGTATTTATTTCCTGCGTGAGCGCAAAATATGTGTGTGGATCCATTTGTACGGCCATTCGCAAACCTTGCGTGTAATAACAATCCGTTCCCTTGGCCCCAAATTTATCATTCTCCTCCACCAAAGACACCACGGCCCCACGCGACTCTGCTACAGCCGCGGGGAGCTCCCCCGTAGACTGAGCAACGGCTTTTGTAGCCAAGAATATAAGTAACAATTTCCGCATCAAAAGGAGGTTCAGCAAATAACGGTTCAGCAAGCGGGACAATGCCTTTCTGCTTGTGAAGTTACGATTCCCGAAGTATCTGACTATCAGGATGTCGCACAATCCCAATCCACCTTCCTGTGCCCAGGTTGAAATCCTCTCCGACGGTAGTACACGAGTGACGATTTCTGGAAATTGGAGCATCGAGTGCAAAGTCCCAAATCTTGAATTTAAAGGCGATAAAGTCTGCCTGCTCTCGGATAACCTCGGTACATTTGATTCCTCACTTCCCGCTTGGCTCTTTCAGAACTTCAAAAACGTTCGTCAACTCGACCTCAGCCGACTCCCGCCTCGCCTTCAGTCACTCTACAATCTCGCCGAAAAATCCACCACCTGGGAAACGCCGCCGCCGAGCCCTGGATTCGTTGAACGGTTTGGCGTCTGGGGAATCGAGAGTTTTTCGTCGTGGCAAAGAGCGATGGATCACATCGGCCAAACGGCGGTCGGACTATTTCGTACGCTCATTGGACGCGGGCGCGTCAACTGGAACGATTTTACCCTCCAACTCCAAACTTCCGGCGTCGATGCCCTGCCGATTGTTGTTCTCCTAGGTTTTCTCATGGGACTCATCATGGCCTATGTCGGACTCATTCAACTCCGACAGGTCGGTGCCACCGTCTACGTCGCCAATCTCGTTGCGCTAGCCATGACCCGCGAAATGGGTGCACTCATGACCGGCGTCATTGCCTGCGGGCGCACCTCCACAGCCTTCGCCTCACAACTCGGCAGCATGAATGTCAGTCAAGAGTCCGACGCGTTACGTGCCCTTGGCATAAGCCCCATCGAATACCTTGCCATACCTCGCATTCTCGCCGTCACCCTCATGGTGCCACTCCTTAGCATCTTCGCCACCTTCGTTGGCATCTTCGGTGGCATGATTGTAGCCTGCGCGGGCGACCTAAGCATCGAACAATACCTCACCCAAGCCATTCGCGCGATTACCTTTAAAAGTTTCCTTGTCGGTTTCATTAAGTCATTCGCCTTCGCCTTCATCGCCGCATGGGCCGGATGTTACCGCGGCTACGTTGCGCAACGCTCAGCACTCGGTGTCGGCGATGCAGCTACGTCCGCTGCCGTCCTCGGCATTACCCTCATCGTTATCGCTGACGCTATTTTTGCAGTGATCTTTAACCTCTATAATTTCTAAGATGACGACCGCCCCAATTCTCATCAGTCGCAACATGAGCGTGGGCTACAATGGCAAGGCCGTGATGAGCCAAATCGACCTCACCTTAGAAGCGGGGAAAATCCTAGCAATTGTCGGACCAAGTGGTTGCGGTAAAAGTACCCTCATGCGCGTGCTGGGTGGCCTCGATGAACCACTCTCCGGGAAATGTGAATTGCTCGGCATTAATGTCGGCGAGTCCAACGCTCAACAACGTGAAGCTACCCTCCGACGTTCGGGCTTCCTCTTTCAGGGTTCAGCACTTTTTTCGTCATTAACGCTACGCGAGAACGTTGAAATGCCGATGCGCGAGTTTCTCGGCGTGAGCCAACTACAAATCCGCCAACTTGCTGAATATAAATTAGCCCTCGTTGGCCTGGCAGAAGCGATGGATAAGCTACCCTCCGAAATCAGTGGAGGCATGGCCAAGCGTGCCGGAATCGCACGAGCCATGGCACTCGACCCCGAAATCATCTTCCTTGATGAACCGAGTGCCGGGCTCGACCCCTTGAGTTCCACTCGACTCGATGAGCTCATCCTCAAGGTCCGTGAATCGTTTGGCACCACGATTGTATTGGTGAGTCACGAGATTCCCAGCATTCTCCGCACGGCAGACTTCTGCGTTTACCTCGACTCCGACACGGGCACGATGGGCGCCTACGGCCCACCTAAAGACTTTCTCCTCGCAAGCTCCCACCCGAAAGCCCACGCCTTCTTTAGCCAAATTAAAATTTCCTAAGCATGCGTCGCACTGCCAATAAATCCCTCATCGGCGCCTTTGTCGTCGGAGGTATCATCCTTTTCCTCGTCGCTTTTATCCTTCTCGGTGCGGGTTCCTTTTCAGGGGTTAAACCTAATGCGATTGCTTACTTTCAAGACTCGGTCAGCGGCCTTGATATCGGTGCACCCGTAAAGTTTCGCGGCGTAACCATTGGTAAAGTTTCTCAGGTTCTCCTCCGTACTGCGAACCAAGCCCCCGCGGACTACTCCATTCCAGTGGTCATGGAATTCACTCCTGATCTACTCACGCGTCGCGGACTCGACCAAGCCCTCATCGATAAATCCGGCCTGCGCATTTCTATTGAAAAAGGTCTACGCGCCAAACTCCAACAGCAATCCGTCATCACGGGCGTACTCTATGTAGAACTCGATTACTTGCCCGACACTTCCTACCAACTTCACGACCTTCGCGGCGAGCAACCCGAAATCCCCACATTACCATCTAATCTAGGTGCCCTCACTAAAGCGGTTTCTCAAACACTCGAACAATTGAGTCGCGTGGATTTCGTGAGTATCACCAAAAAAGTGGATTCAATCCTGACGCGCATTGATCAAGGTGCCTCACAAATTGAATTCACCAAGATTAACAGCAACCTCGTCAAAGCCTCCGACAATATTGCCCGCATCACCAGCGACCCCTCCATCAATAAGGCCATCGCCGACTTCTCACAGGCGATGCAATCGGTGGACGAGTTGGTGAAGCGATTTAACACTAAAGTGGATCCAGTGGCGGATGACATCAAATCTATGGCGACTTCGGGTCGCAAAGCCCTCGATCGTTTAAACGAGGCCGCTGAGAACGTACGTGCCCTCACCAAAGCGGGTTCACCCACCCGTCGTGAGCTCGATGCCGCCCTTGCTGATGTTTCTGAGGCCGCCGCCGGTATTCGCTCCTTGGCTGATTTCTTAGAGCGTAATCCCGAAACTATCATTCAAGGTCGTGGCCCCAAAGACGCCGATGAAACCAAAACGGAGAAAATCACACCATGAAAAATGTACTCTTACTCTCATCAGTGGCATTACTTCTCACCGGCTGTATTGTTTTTGATAAAAAGAGTACCGCCGTTACCTTTCATCAGTTTAATACCCCCACCGCGGCACCCACGAAAAATTGGCCGATTGTCTTCATTCCGCGTGCCCAAATACCCGCTGCGGTGCGTCGCCCCACCCTGGTCATCAACGATGTGGGCGGAAAAACCGTCATCGATGATTCACAACGCTGGCTCTACAGTCTTGACCGCGCCATCAGCGATAACATCGGGCACCACATCGTTCAAATCACTGGTCTGCCTTACAGCACCCAAGCCCCATCCGACACGCACGTTGTGCTACTCATCGACGTTATGCAGTTTGGAGTGAACAACGATCAGACCGTTTTGCAAATTTCCTACCACATTGAATCCTCCGCTGGCGACACCCTCACTCAGGGACAAGGCACCTGGCGCGGCAAGCGAGCAGATTCACCCCAAGCATTCGTCGATCAACAGTCGAGCAATCTAAGCCTCGCCGCTGCCGAAATCAGCCAAGCCCTCCTTAAAGCCCTTTCTAAACCATCGCCATGAGCGCCCAACCTTCTCCTCGACCCAACGGCTTCAGTGAAGCCACCGGTGAAATTTGTTACGACCTTCCGTCGGCGTACATTCCTCACCCTGCCACCGGCTTGCTTCACTTGCCGCGCTTTCTAGCTAAAATTCGGAAACACCTCAGCGGCCAACTTCCTAAATCCTACCAACGTAATTTCTGTAAAGGCTTCGATCGTTTTCTCTGCTTACACCTTAACGTCGACCCCGAACAGGTCATCCTATGCGTTAAGGAAGCCCAAAATGAGGCCGATCTCGACGCTCGCTTACTTAAGTTATTCCCTTCCGACCTACGCGTAAATGTCTGGAATCGTGAATTAGTCCAAAAAGGCATGAGCGAGATGGGCCGTGAGGCCTTAAATGACGCCAAACGTAAAATGGGTGCCCTCGACCGCACGGATGTCCTTTCCTTTGCCGACATGATTGACTTTGATGAAGGCCGAATCCTGTGAGCCACTCCGAAGCTAATCCCAATCGACTAGTCCTCCGCGGACTCGCAGCCGTTCTGGCTTGTATCGAACATCACCCTAAGTCCCTGCGTGAAATTCAGGCGACACCGGCCTTCGTGCCCGCGCTCTCGCCTCACATCATCAAACTCGAAGCCCTCGGTGTAAAATTCCGCACATCGTCCATCGACGATCTTTCGCACTTTGCTGAAGCCCACTGCGAAGATGTTTGTGCCCTAACTTTCCGACCCGACCCCGGTCATGTTCGCGTTGCAGATTTTAGCGAGTGGCGTGAAAACCTTGAAACCGTTGTTATCGCCGATCGCGTCACTCGCCCCGCTGACCTCGCCGCCATCGCCCGCACGATGAGTGCCTTTGGTATTCAACGGCTCCTGCTTTCTTCAACCACTACACAGTTGAGCTTTAATCCCGAAGTCTGGCACCTCGCTAGTGGCGCCATGGAACACGTTCGCATGATGCATGCGGCCGCACTCGGCGGTTTACTCAAACTCGTAAAAGAAAAATGCTGCGTGGTTGGACTTACCCCCGGTGTGGGTCGAAAAATTGACCTCGGAACGCCCGTGCGCGTACCCGGACGTCACCTCGCTTTACTTGTTTCGGGCACCGAAATCGATGCCGACCTTCTTCCGCGCATCGAACATTGCTACCGCTACCCTGGCCTAACTACGCGACCTACGCTCGACCTAGCCTCTGCAGCCCCCATCGCTATCGCCTGGATTGCGTCCACCCCCAAACCGCGCACCGATGGATTTCTCGCTCGCAAACGGGCCCGCCACGCAAAATCTGACGACTCTACCCCTCCTGCCACCGCCTAATACTTTTTCTCATGTCACAGCCCGCTCCTAACGCTGAAGAGAATGTAATTTCGCTTCAGAATATTAACCGGAATTTCCTCACCGCCCTTCAGCGTCAGTACGACATGTTGGCATTTACCTTGGCGGGTATCCGTTCCGCCGATCCCAAGGCCTACGAATACTTCTCGAGCGTCTCACGCGCGATGCCGGCACCATCGGCACACCTACCACACGAGCAAATGGTCGCCTACTCACACGGCCTACTTCTTCGCACCAGTATGAACGACTTGTTGGCCCTCTCTTCAGAGTGCCTCAACCAGTGCCACCTGCTTTGCCTACTCATTAAGACTCGTGGTCGCAATACCGCCAGCACTCCCGAAACCGACCGTATCATCGGCGAAAAACATGCGGCGTTCGCCCAAATGAACCTCCAGGAAAAATTTAATGCGATGGAAGAGACGTTCGATATCATCAGCGACCTCGAAGATAGTATCTTCAGTATCGCTGCCGCTCTGCGTGTGCTTGTCCGCGGCGGCCTTGTGACTAACGACGATATTTCTCCTGACGGCTCACTGACTCTTGAGTTTAAATCGATCAAAGAAGTCGATGCGCCCATCGTTGAGCCAACGGCGACAGGAGTTACCAAAAATAGCGACGCACCCGCACCTGTCAAAACCACCAAGCTCACCGACAGCTACCGCACCTTCAAGCCCGGCGAAGTCCTAGATTTAACCGATGAAGAATTACTGGGGCTCAATATCACGATCGCCAAATTTTTTGACGGACTCTTTCGCTCGATTGATGCCTATGGCCGCGAGCAATTAGGCGGTAAAGCTTAAGACTCTCGATGCGCGAAGGGGCAATCAATGACCCACGCCAACGTAAAATTTGGCTTTGGGTCTTTGCGGGCTTTCTCTTTCAAACGATACCCGCTGCGATTCGCGACGAAGCCCTTCCCGTTGCCCTAAAGAACGCAGGCGTCACCAACCATGCCATCACTCGCACCGTCAGCCTACTTGGCTTCATCGTTGCGCTTAAAATCTTTTGGGCACCCGTGCTCACGCTCTGGGGTCGAACACGCTCAACGATTGTTATTTTCCAAACTACTATCACTGCCCTACTTTTCAGCTTAGCGTATTTCTTATCACCGTCCGACTCCAGCACCCTAGCCATTACCGTCACCCTCGCCCTGCTCAGCCTCTGCTCGGCGGCACATGATTTTCTTCTCGATGGGTATTACGTATCATCATTGAGCGACACGCAACGCGCTAGTCACTCAGGCTTGTTAAGCTTCTCGTCTAAATTGGGACAGGTACTCGCCGGCCCAGGTGTCATCTGGCTAGCAGGTTACGCACTCACTAACAATCAGTCCATCAACCAAGCTTGGAGCAATTCGCTCAACCTTGCAGCCGTCGTAACATTAATCATCGGCGGTCTCATGGTTTTCGGCTTCAAGCATGAACCGATTGAACCCACCAAGGTTTCCAGCCCAAGGCAGACCCTTTCCGAAATCTTCTCGGCCCTTTCCGACCTCATTCGGGATAAACGCACACCCGCCCTGATTGGTCTAATTATCTTCTATCGCTTGAGCGAAGTGCACCTCATTCGCATTGTGCCACTTTTCTCTTTGGACAGTCACGCTCACGGCGGACTGCAACTCAACAATGAACAGTACGCTGTCATGCGACTCACTACTGCGATTCTCGGACTAGCCATCGGCGGCATCATCGGTTCCTGGATTATTTCTCGACGTGGATTAGCTAAATCTATCCTCCCATTGGGACTCAGTATGCACCTCCCGCTGATCGGCGTCACTTGGCTTTCCTTTCATCCCGCACAATCCATCGTCACCGTGAGTTCAATCTTCCTAGTTGAATACATCGCCTTCGGTGCCGGAATCTGCGCCCTTATCCTCGCTATGATGCAAGTAGCGAGCGGCGCCCATGCCGCCGTGCGCTATGCATTGCTTTCCACCATCGCTGTAATTTCCGTCTATGTCCCAGGATTGTGGGCGGGCTCCCTCAGCGACCAACTCGGCTACCCCAAGTATTTTATCTTCACGCTTTTCCTTGCGATCCCCGGACTGATTTCAGCCTACATCGCTCAAGAAAAACTGCGGGTGCGCTAAGCTTTCTTTGGGGTCACAATCAGTTCCTGAGCAAAACGAGGGTTAAGGTACTTCACCACGTACGCCTGAACTTCTTTGGCGTTAGTCAGATTCATCCGACGCTCCCATTCGCTATCGAAATTAGCACCCATGCCCACCAACTCACGCGTGATGGCACCTTGCATGCGGTTACCTGCAGATTGACGGCCCTGCCGACGGGCCACACGCATCCGTCGTTTGGCGTCCTCAATCTCATTAGGCTTAAACTCGCCCTTACGGAAACGTTCTAATTCAGCCTGCATCTCGATGACCACCTGTCCGGTCGCCTCCGAGGCCGTGCCTGCATAAAGATAGAACATGCCCAAGTCCCTAGTCTCCACACGGGTGGCACCGACAAAGTAGGCCAAGCCCTTCTCTTCACGCACACGGTGAAACAATCCACTGGCCATGCCACTGAGTAGCTCTTCGGTGACATTAGCAGCCGTGACCACTTCAGGACCGAATCCGCTATGAGGAAATGCCAAACACACCACGGCCTGCTCGCCTGTTGCTTCCATTTTTTGCTTATCAGCTGTCTTAGGGGTGTGAGATGGCAACACACTGGCGTGGAAGAGCTGCTGGGGTAAAACCGCAAAGTGTTGGTTAACGAAATCTATGACGACTTTTCGATCAAAACTACCGCTGATACCGATTACCATATTAGCAGGCACCACAATCCTGCGATGCAAGGCAGCAACGTCGGCAACGGTCAGCGCCGTCAAAGTTTCAGGTGTTCCCATGGGGTCCACCGCCAAGGGGTGCTCGCCGAAGAATTGCTCCAGAAGTTTAATTCGTGCCTTCTCTACAATGTCGTCGAGCGACTCACGACAGCCTGTCAGTGCCGCGGCCTTCTCTTGGGTGAAACAATCTGGCAATAATTTCGGGTAGAGTACGCCATTCTTCACTAACTCTGCAATCGTGGCAAAATCAGAACTCAATGCCTCGCCCCACAATCCACAGGTCAGTTGCGAACTGATGTCATTAAAAGTCGCCCCCAGTCGATCCACCGTCTCAGCGACTTCTTGGCGCGTATGCTGAATCGTATCACGTGCAAACATGGTGGAGAGTAATCCAGTCACGCCACGTTTATCCGCTGGCTCATAAGCGGTTCCAGCCTCAACGAACAATCCGAAGCCAACCTTAGGTATCGAGTCATCCGACTGTAAAATTACACGAATACCATTATCGAGTTTAACCACTTCGAATGCTTCCGAACGTTGTTTAACCACAGCAGCAGTATTAGCCGCTGTTGGCTTATTTTTATGCATTGTCGCCAGTGTGACTGTGTTGGGCTTTAACCACTCACGTCCGACCTTAGTTAGGTCTCGGGGGTCAACTTTGGCTAACTGCTCCACACTTCGCATGGGCCAACCGATGTCATAACCGACACACGTTGCATAACCAAAACGACTGGTCGCGGAATGAATGCTTTTTTGCCCATTAACCATCGCCACGACACTTTGTCGGCGGACTTTTTCAAATTGGGCATCCGTGACTCCCTTTTGCAGTAAATCATCAATGACTTCCATCGTCGCAGCCTCCACCGCAGCGGCGTCTACCTTTTCATTTCCAATCCAGCCCAACCAAGCCACACCCACATCCGAAAGTCCCATCGCTTGCGCATCGATGGAATCCACCAAGCGACGCTTCTCCCTTAATTCATCCCAAAGCCGTGAGCTATTGCCACTGCCCAACACCCCCAGAAACAAATCCAATTCCATGCGGTGCTTAGCAAAAAAACCCGGAATGCGCCAAGCGGCTACACCCTTAGTCGTCGCCACATCACGCGATAATTCAACTCGTCGCACCCCGCCCTGTGGCGGTTCGAAGGCGGGCACATGCTCCAGCACGGGTCGACGGTTAAAGCGACCAAACCAGCGTTCCGCCGAGGCCATCACAGCCTCAGGCTCCATCGAACCGCCGATGGCTAAGACCACATTACTCGGAGCATATCGTCCCGCATGGTAGGCCCGTAAATCGTCCGGTGAGATGCGTACAAATAATTCCTTATGCCCAATTATCGGGTGACGCATCGGGTGATTACGAAAAGTCTCTAATAGTACATTTTCTGCCAAGACGCTGTCATGCTCATCGTCACGCATCGCAATCTCACGTAAAATGACTTCGCGCTCCATCTTCGCATCCGCATCCGTGATGAGCGGATCAAAGACCATTTCTGAAATCGCCTCCATCGCGGTTTCAAATCCTTCAGCGGGTGCATCGACATAATACACCGTGCGATCGAAGGTGGTGTAAGCGTTCGAATTACCACCCGAACGGTGAATCGACTCTGTCAGCTCGCGATTCGTAAATCGGCCCGTGCCCTTAAAAACCATGTGCTCTAGGTAATGCGAAATGCCCGAGCCTTCCCACTTGCCTTCATGGGCACTGCCCGTCCTGACCCATGCTTGTACCGTACATAAACCGATGCCAGGTCGCTGCGTGTATAACACCTCAAGGCCGTTTGCTAAAACCCAACGCACCGGCGCGGGTCCAGCTATTTGGGCAAAACTCAACCCTTCGAGGTATGACATGCCAGTAGGTATGCCCCACATCGCCCACGGTGCAAGTGCGACCACAAATAAATCGCACGTTTAGCGATTAAATTAAGCGTACCCCGCACGCCATAATGCCATTGAATAAACGCTCCAACCTCCGTATCTAACCTTCTCGCTTTCGTCTCACCCTTTTCTTTACGCTACATGTACATTCAGCCTGAAATTCGCAGCCAACTTGATGAGGTCGAACGTCGTTCGGGCCACCTGTGGAAATTTCTGGATGTAAACGGCAAGCAGGCTCAAATCGCACAGCTCGAAAACCAGATGACGGCAGCTAACTTCTGGGACAGTCAAAAGTCGGCCCAGAAAGTGATTTCGGAATGTAACAGTTATAAAACCGTCGTCGCTCCCCAAATCGCCTTTCGTCGTAAACTCGAAGACGCCAAAACCCTCGCTGAAATCATCGCCGAGTCACCCGATGGCACGGCCGACGCCGAAATGGAAGAACTCCGAAAGTCCGCTGCCGACCTCATCCTCGAAGTGGCCGATCTCGAAATTGCCTCCTTCCTCTCTGGGCAGCACGACAAATCCAACGCCATCGTGACCGTCAAGGCAGGTGCGGGCGGCACGGAGTCCAATGACTGGGCTGATATGCTTTTTCGCATGTACACTCGCTGGGCCGAACGTCGCGGCTTCAAGGTGGAGGTTGAAGACGTGGCTGAAGGCGAAGGTGCGGGTATCAGTCAGGCGACTTTCCGCATCGAAGGTCCTAACGCCTACGGGTACATTAAAGCCGAACGCGGCGTCCACCGACTCGTCCGTATTTCGCCGTTCGATGCCAATGCGCGCCGTCACACCTCCTTCGCCTCGGTCGACGTGGTTGCTGAAATCGACGACGACATTGATATCGAAATCAATGAAGCGGATCTCCGCGTCGACGTCTACCGCTCCAGCGGTAAAGGCGGCCAACACGTCAATAAAACTGAATCCGCCGTCCGCCTGACGCACATCCCCACGGGCCTCGTGGTGGCCTGCCAACGCGAACGTTCCCAGGTTAAAAATCGTGCCCTCGCGATGAAAATCCTTCGCGCTCGCATTTACGAAAAAGCCATCGACGATAAACGTACCGAGATGGAAAAGTATTACGGCGAAAAGGGCGACATCGGTTGGGGCAATCAAATCCGCTCTTACGTCTTCCAACCCTATCAAATGGTGAAGGATCTACGCACCGGCGTGGAAACGGGCAATATCCAAGCCGTCATGGACGGTGACATTGACTCGTTCATCAACGGTTGGCTCCGTGCTGGCGGACCCCGCACTCGTAACAAAGATATAAAAATCGAGGACTAACCCGATGCCCTCCCAAGAAGTTCTCCGTCGCAAGTTACTCGAGCCGCCCCTTTTTGCGGAGAAAATCTGGAAACTTTCACCCGAACCTTGGCCCATCTCTGAAGCCCAACTCAAGGACCTCAAGGTCATTGGGGCCGCCTGCCTGAGTTACCACCGCGCCCTCGAACGATTGTACGTTCGCTCCTTCTCCGACAAAAAAATTCTTCGTAACCGCGACGTACATGCGAAGTGGGTTTCGGAATACCTCGATCGATATAAGCCCGCTGGACTCATCGAACACGGACGTCACCGCGCTGTTAAAGGTCAGTGCCCCGTTGTGCTTCGTCCCGACCTCTTAATCACGGATCAGGGCTTCACGATGACCGAGCTCGATAGTGTCCCAGGCGGCATCGGACTCACCGCCTACCTTAACGAGGTCTACGCTGAGGATTTTCCCAATCTCATCGGGGCCACCTCTATGCCCGAAAGGTTCTTCGGTGCGCTCAAACGATTAACCCCCGAACAACGCTTCCCTCTCGTCGCCATTGTCGTCAGCGAAGAGTCCGCTACTTATCGTCCTGAGTTCGATTGGCTCGGCGAAAAACTCCGCACCCTAGGTCACGATGTACACGTGGTCGACCCCACGCAAATCATGCAGATGGGCGAAGAGTCGTTCATCCCGGTCGATGGTGCCCCACGCAAAGTCGACCTCATCTATCGCTTCTTCGAGCTCTTCGACCTCGCAAATGTCAAAGGTGCAGATGGTATTTTTAATGGCGTCGAATCGGGCAAGGTAATCCTGACGCCACCCATGAAGGCCTACCAAGAAGAGAAGTTAGGCCTAGCATTATTGCATCACCCCATGCTCGCCGAATTCTGGAAAGAAAACCTTCCAGAAAATCACCTTGAGGCGCTCTTCCGCATCGTCCCTAAAACCTGGATCATCGAGCGCACCGACCTTCCACCTACGGCAGTCCTCCACGCCCCACAAGTCAATGGTCGACCCATTCGCGAGTGGACCGAGCTGGCCGAAGCCTCGCAACGCGAACGTAATTTCATCATTAAGGCCAGTGGCTTCCACGAAACTGCCTGGGGCGCTCGCAGCGTCACCTTAGGTAGCGATGTTTCACGCGAAGAATGGCTTGAGGCTATCGAGCGTGCACTCGATCCCGAAAACGAAACTTTCCACATTCTACAGGAGTACCATAAGCCCTCGCGCTTATCGCACCCAGTCTACGCGAACGACGGCACCATTCACAGCGCCGAAGGACGAGTGCGACTGTGCCCCTATTTCTTTGTCGATGGCGATACAGTCGAAATCTCCGGTATCCTTTCCACCTTCTGTCCGGCTGATAAGAAAATTATCCACGGCATGAAAGACGCCGCCTTGTTACCCTGTCAGTTAAAGGATTAGGAACAAGTGGGCACATTGGCACGGTGACAAGGGATGATTTTCACTTTTGCACCATTCATGCTCCATGCCCCCTTGCTCCCAGCCCACTTGTCCCTATAATAAATGTATGGCCTCAGATACACCCCATGTTCTCACGTTTGCCGATTTTCGCCGTCAACTCGGAGTTTATCCAATG
>CANGNX010000024.1 GCA_947455415.1 Opitutia bacterium
AATGGCCGCGGCCGAGGCTTTGACGGTTGGTGACGGTGAGACTGAGCTGCTTCATAGTGGTGAGAAAGGCTTTGATATCCTGGTAAGTCGCGGGCCCGCGTTGTGCGGCCGTGCCTTGACAAGGGAAAGGAGGGTCGAAATTGAGAAGCTCGAGCCCAGATGCAAGCGGTAAATTCGCAAAGGTTCCTCTAAGGGAAACCCTTAAATTAGGAGAAAAAGCCCCTATTCTCTACTTATAGGTGGCTAACCAGGCGGTGATATCAGCGACATCTTGGGCCGTGAGACCGAGTTGGTCGGCCGACATCATAAGCGAACGGGTCATCTTCTCAATCTGCTGAACCTTCTCGGGCGGACTAGCGGAGGCAGATGGGGAGCCAGAGACCGGAGGCTTATCCATCAGGGCAATCCGACTGCGAGGAATGAGCTGAGTGATGCCCCCCGTCGAGGTCACGACCATGGGATCGTTTTCTGAAACCACAATGCCGTCAACCCGACCACCATCTTTCAAAGTGATACTCTTCCCTTCGTAACCCAAGGCGATGTCAGCCGAGGGATTCACGATGGCGCGCACCACGGCCGCTGCACTTTGTCGCGATGCATATCCTCGCAACTCGGGACCGAAGCTCGCACCGACGCCATTAACCTGGTGGCACATCGTGCAACGCTGCACCAGCGACGCACCTTTTTCTACATCACCCTTCTTGGCTAAGACATCTTGCTCAGTAAAAGTAGGTTTAGGTGCTTCCATACTTTGGATCGGCATCACCACCGCAGTCTCTTCATCGTAAATACCCGCCTTCTTTAATTCAGGCTTAATATTAAAACCAGACCACGCGCCGGTCATCCGCATTAAAACCCAAGTCGTAGCTTCCGCCTTAACGGGCGAATCCTTTACACAAAGTTCAATCATCGCCAAGGCCGCCTCACGGGTTTCGACAAAAGATAGCGACTCAACCGCAAAGGCGCGTTCCGCCGCCGAAAGTTTTGGCTCTCGTGCGCGTTGCACAAAATCTGCAACCGCAGACGGTGCATGTAAAACCCAAGCGAGTTTCGCCAACTGTGGCGTCCAGCTTTCAGGTGAAGTTTTAAGTGCCGCCCAAACTTCGTCGGCCTTACCCGTGCTACCAATGCCGAAAGCCGTGACAGAATTTTTGTCCGTGATATCCACTTGCGGCGCCAGTTTCACCAACAGCGGCACTGCGTCCTTCGCAGCATAACCGTGCAACGTGGTGGCGACTTCGCGACGAATGGCTGGATCACTGTCACCCACTAATAATTGAGCATACGGTAAAATTTCTTGGCCGGCTCGACGCAACGCACGGAAGGCGACCAGACGATTCTGCGGATTAGCATCCTGCAACAAGGCCTCGCAACGCGTGCGACCTTCTTCACCTAAATATGGCAGCAACCAAATACCGCGGGCGGCAATGTAGGGATTAGCATCGCGCAAGACTTCGGAGACGACGGGCAAAGACTTAACTCCAAAAGCTTTCAGCGCCTTGAAACCCAAGAGACGAATATTAGCCGATGGACTTCGCAGGGCTGCAGCCGCACCAGTGGGCGTAGTTAAATCTAACTTCGGAATAACCGACTTAAATCCTTTCGGAGCGATTCGGTAAATCGCACCGGTGCAACTATCGTCAAAGGTTTGGTGTCCACCCACACGGGAGTCGTACCAATCCGCTACGTAAATCGCGCCATCCGGACCCACGCAAATATCGGACGGACGGAACATCACCTTCTCCGCTACCTTATCCGTCTCTTTGACCTTTTTAAAATCGGTGCCGAAATATTCACGCGCCGCATTCGAGGTGAGAAAATCCTTACGCGTTTCGGCATCGAGCTTGAAACTCGATTTCTGTGACTGAATTTTATAACTAAAAATCGCGTTACGGGAAGATTCACAAACCAAGATGCTGCCGTTCCATTTCGCATCTAAAGCCCCGTTCTCGTAAATAGTTAAACCAGCGGGCGAACCCGAACCGTAAATATCGCCCGCGTCAAAAGTATCGGGGTCGTCTTGGCGCCAATGGGCACGTGGCACGGGCTGCGTTAAACCGCGACGCACGGATTTATAATGTGCACCCGTGGGCGTAGTGTAACCGGCCGCGGCGTATTCTAAAACAAAGGACGTACGGCAACTGAGCGAATCGTCGTTATCGGCCTGGAATAAATCGCCAAAGGAAGTCGGGCAGTGCTCAAAGCTGTTGCGATAACCATTGCCGATGACTTCGACCTGGGAGCCGTCTTCATTCATACGGGCCGAGAAACCCGAGATCCAAGTAAACCCATCGTCACTTTTAACCGCCGCCGTCAACGTACGGTTATACGGCCAAGTTCCGCCACGCTGATCATCATAGAAACTCGCAATGCGAAAAGTCTTTCCAGATTTGTCGGTGAAACTTGCCCCGCAATTTCCCGCATTCAAGTAGAGCTTCCCATCGGGCCCAGCGATGACGGCGTGCAACGAGTGATCGTGGTCTTGGCCGCCGAAGCCCGTGAGGAGAATTTCTTTTTTATCAATTGCGGGATCAAACTTTCCATCGCGATTCACGTCGGTGAATTTAATTAAATCGGGCGCATGTGAAACAATGATAACGTTGTCGAGCACAGCAATGCCCAGCGGTGCCGTCCAATTCGCATCTTGAAAGAACGTCTGCACGGTGTCCGCCTTACCCTCGCCCTTCGTGTCGCTCAACACCACCACGCGATCACCTTCGGCGCGACGCTTACCGCCTTTATTATATCCGCGATAATTAACACCTTCCGTCACCCAAATCCGACCCTGTGCATCGATATCGATATTGGTCGGATTCGCCAACATCGGTGAACGTGCCCACACGGTGATTTCGCAATCCTCCGGCAATTGAAAATAATTCAGTGCGACGCTGCCACCCTCACTGGACTGAAACGGCGACACCTGTGCCTGTGCGGTGACCGCAATCAAACTGAGTAGCAGGGGGCGAAGCATGGCTTGATAACAGGGTAAAACAGAGAGAGTTCCAGCCTAAGTTTTAGGCAAATCACACCCCAACTATTTTTGCACGATGCGTTTGACCGCACCACTGCCCAAACAGGTAAATAGAACATCTCCATTACTTGGGTCATAACCAAAACCCGTCACATTGGCGTCCTGGAATAAAACCTCGTTCTCCCATTTTCCATTCTGCTCACGAAGCGCAAAAACTTTACCAGAACCATAATCCGCAAAGATATAAGCACCGTAAAGTGCCGGCATCTTTGCCCCACGATACACTACTCCACCCGTTACCGAGATTCCGAGTTTATGACTGTATTCGAAAATTGGCTGAGTGAATTTTAGATTTGGATCGGCGGGTACAATTTCTGTTTCAACCTTCGGAGCCGATGGATTGAACGCATGCAGACCCTCGCGCGTGTTCCATCCGTAGTCGGCCCCCGGCGTAATGATATCGACCTCTTCGTAAAGATTCTGTCCGACATCACCGGCAAAGAGCCTGCCATCCAGAGGGTCAAACGAGACCCTCCATGGGTTACGTAGCCCAATTGCCCAGGCCTCGGTTCTTACCTTGGAGGAGTCGACTTTAACCCCCCGGCACAGGGTCGCCCCGACAAAGGGGTTGTCTGGCGGAACAGTGTAGAAGGCAACCCCCTGGGAATCCAGAGCCACCCCCGGGTGCGGGTTGGGAGCCAAGCCCCCAGGCCGGCGGTCGACATCAATGCGAAATACGGCCGCGAAAAAACCCTTCGTCAGATTGCCCGAATTCTTAAACTTATCCCCACCCCCTCCCCCATCCCCACATGTTACATAGAGGTATCCATCAGTACCAAAGTGCAAATCACCCCCATTATGGTTACTCGCAGGATCTAATTGTGTGATAATCGGCTGTTCTGTCAGCCCGAGGACCTTCTGGCGGAAACCCTCGTTTAATTTGAACCGTGATAGGCGCTGGTGGAGCTTTCCATCTATCTTAAGACTATAATAGACAAAGAGTTGTCCATTTTCTTTAAAATTCGGGTGTAGCGCGGCACCGAGCAATCCGCACTCCCCTCCCTGCTCGAAGACCCCGTCCCGTGGCTGATTTATATCAAAGATTTCTCGTTTCGAGGGGACACCCTTCGAGTCGCGTTCGACGAGTTGAATTTTTCCTACTTTTTCGACGATTAAAATTCGGGACGAATCACCCGGAACCGACACCACAGCAAGAGGCTGGTTAAAAGATAAATTGTCGAAGGCGGGCTCGGCCAAAATCTTACCCGAAACTTCAGCCGTCAAATGAACCAGTAGGGCGATGGCACAGAAGGTCCGGAACATGGGTTGATGCCCTCGACCATGAGTGGAAAAACTTTTAAGGCAAGCCACAGGGAAAATCACTATGTCAAAAATACCTTTATTTTTCGCTGGTTCTCAGCGGAAACTTCGGTACTAAATAAACCCGCAATACTGCACCCTAACAAACAAACACTATGTCCAAAGCACTCACCAAATCCCAAATCGCTGCCGCCCTCGCTGAAAAAGCTGAGCTCAGCAAAAAGCAAGCTGTCGCGATCCTCGAGATCATCGCTCAACTCGCTTACAAGAACGCGAAGAACTCCTTCACTCTCCCTGGTCTCGGTAAGCTCGTGCTCGTGCAGCGCAAAGCTCGCCAAGGTCGCAACCCTGCTACCGGCGAAGTGATCCAGATCAAAGCTAAGAAGGTCGTGAAATTCCGCGTGGCTAAGGCCGCTAAGGACGCGATCCTCGGCTCGAAGTAATTTTCGAATTCCTTCGAATCAAACAGAGGCGCCTCAAAAGGGCGCCTCTTTTGTTTATATCATTATAAATCGAGCACGGGGTAAGGATTTTCTTGCAGGTCAGCGAGGAGGCGGAATGAATAGACTCCTACGCAAGCCGCCCGGGTGGCGAAATGGCAGCCGCAGCGGATTCAAAATCCGCCGCCCCTTAAAGGCATGAAGGTTCGAGTCCTTTCCCGGGCACTTGCGTAGTTTAACTTTTTCCTGAAGGCACGCTTAAGCAATCAGCACCTTCAGTATCACTCCGCCGCCGACAACCAACGGTGCGACTAAAATCACAAGGCATCCGCAACCGCGGTTAGAAATTCTTTCGCGGTACGACATCCCGCTGCCCGGAACGCCAACCGTGCCATCCACGCGATCACCTTTAATATTTAATGTCGCACCCGGCCGACCCACCGAAGTGGAAACACCCGTCTTCGAAATATTGAGGCGGACGAACTTTCCTAAAGAAATACTTTTGCGAAAACGGAAGAAGCCCATGGCGGTATCGATACACCCATTACGCTCAAAACAAATAATGAAGCAATCCTTTCAGCGGATGCAATTAGGCGGCTCTTTTATAAGGTATTTTTGCTATGACACAAATGGCCCGCGGGCAGACTTGCTTTTTCGAGGAAACCCACCAGAGTCAGGGAAGTTCCTTCAAACACATCACGAGCAAAACAGGCGTCACTGCCTTATTGCACCAACCGAGCCTTCAATGGCCACGGTGGTTTTCAGAGCCTCAAAGCTTCTGAGATGCGGACCTAACGGTCAACAATCCACACCCTCGGGTGCAATCGTGCTGTGTCAGGACATCCACTACACACATGATCAACACCTCCGAAAACCACACCACGCAAGCCCCCACGGCTCGCCTCTCCCTGCGCGTCAAGGAGACCAATCCGCTACACCACCTCTGGAACAACAATGGTACCTGGTGGATTCACTACACCCTGCACCTCTCGGACTACACTGCTAAGCGCGTGCGTCGGTCCCTTCGCACCAATGAGACCACCGAGGCCATTCGCCGGCGGGATGATTTACTTAACCAAATCAGCCTCACTCAAAATATCGCTTAAGCCATGGAGCACCTTCTCTTCGCCTTGGCCCTACTCGGGATCTTAGCACTGAACACCATTGCGTGGCTCCTGCCTTTTCTCGTGCGCGTGTTCGCCGCCACCCTCGCCCTCGGCTTACTCGTTCGTGCCAGCGAGGAGATGGAAAGACGCCCTTAAGCGGGCACGTTACTTATCTTTCTTCTTTTTCTTTTCATCCGGAGCCGACTCACGATAGCAGCTACGGTCATCTTCCATCGGGAATTGCTTCGCGTTACGTAAGGCAATGACCCACTCCGGGCCAACATCCGCCGCCGTTAGTGGTTTAAAATTCGCCCGCTCTTTCTTCTCCGACCAGCCCGAGGGAAGGGCGACTTCTTTACAGCCTGACTCGGCAGGCTGATACCGAACCTTTCCACCCATCACGATATTTCCCTTAAAACGGTTGGGCACAAATTTCTTTCCGACCGACGGAATGTGTGGATCGATTTCCGCACCTTCGATGGCCACGCCTTTGCCGTCACCATCAATGAATCGGTTGTTGGCGATGTCGCAATCCTCCGGCAGCAAAATCATTTGATTTTCGGGCCAGTGCTTTTTGTAATCCGACCCCATTTCCAAGGCCGAGGTTTTACAGCCAACGATAACGTTATTGGATAAATTTAGTTTCTTCACTTGAGGGTACGCGGTCACTTCACCCGTGGTGTTTTTAGCACTCTTGGCGCCACTCTTCTCCTTTGGCGTAAAATCTTTGGTTAACGAACGAGCCGTGAATTCACCGCACGAAACTCGAATCCCATACTCCGTGCCCGAAACGTAGTTACCCTGCACCACGTGGTTTGCACCCGACATCCGTAAGCCCTGAGCCCCGTCAGCACCTTCGCCCAAAATGACATTACCCTTCATCGTGTTGTTACTGCCGCGCCGGATATTGAGACATCCCTTCGTTGCGATCACGGTGTTGTTCAGCACCTGATTAAAGTTTGATTTCAGCGAAACGATTTCCGTGCCCTCCCCGTCGGCATGGTCAAAGAGGTTTCCTTCCACCGTGAAGTAGGCACCATCCGTTGGCTTCTCGTCAAATTTACCGGACCCCCAAACGCGAATACCTTCACGGCCATTACCAACGTCGTATGGAATATTTTTAATATAACATTCGCGCACCACATTATACCGACACCCCTCAATGCCGTTCCCAACGAGAGGCTGCATATTATTTTTCCCTTTGAGGTAACAGCGTTCCAACTTATTGTTACTGCCATTAAAAAAGACCCAATAATATTCGGTTTTAAATTCCGCAGGATTATAATCCACAATGGCACATTGGCGAATGGTGCCGAATTCAGAATTGAATTTGCAGACGGCGTTTTCGCGATCTTCAGGGTTTACGTCGATTGCACCCTTATAAAAAAATAATCCCTCCACGACAACGTGCTTGGCGTTAATCTCGAGGTGAGAATTTCCGGTAAAAATAACTTCGCCGGGGCGCTCCGCCATAATTGTGAACGGCGCTTCTTTACTGCCACCGAAATTAAGCTTCAACTTGATGTCGCGATATTCGCCCTTCGCGATTTTTATCGTCGTACCACTGCCCCCACTGGTGATCGCCGACTTCAACTCGGCCGCATTTTTAACGATTACCTCTCTGGCCTCCAACTTCGCAATCAGGCACAGTGCAATCATCACGAAGGACAATGCTTTAAGGTGAGTCATGAATCTAAACATTGGGAGACCAGCGACATTTGAGTAACACCTCATTAAGGCTTGAGTTTCAATACGAACGTAAGGCTTTGGCACATTTCACGGCAAAATCATGAAAGGCGGGCGACTCACGCAAGGCGGTGTGGCGCGGCCGCGGTAAATCATTCACGATAACCTGCTGAATCACACCGGGCTCGCCACCCATAATCACCACTCGGTCGGCGAGAAACGCCGCCTCAGGGGCACTGTGCGTCACGTGCAAGACTGTGAATCCTAACGACTGATGTAAATTTGCCAAAGTCTCGTTAAGCTTGTCGCGGGTAATCTCATCCAGCGCCCCACTCGGCTCATCCAGTAAAAGCAGTTGTGGTGAAACAATCAACGCTCGCGCCAGTGCCACGCGCATACGCATACCGCCCGAAAGTTCATCCGGAAATTGCTCCGCGTTTTTCGCCAAGCCGACCGCCGCAAGCATCGTATCGATACGTTGCTTGTTTTGCTCATACGCCTGTCCGCGCAATTCTAGAGGCAGCGAAACATTTCGTGCCACCGTCAACCACGGTAAAAGCGTATGATCCTGAAAAACATAACCGATATCGGAAAATGTTTGTATTGTCTCACCAGAGGAGGCCTGCAGCAATCCCGCGGCCAAACGTAGTAGCGTAGATTTACCGCACCCTGACGGACCGAGAACGGAAACAAATTCACCCGGCTGCAAAGTGAATGAAATCGGCCCGAGCACCGAACGGCCCTCGTAACGAACCGTTGCCTCTTGAAATGCAAGCGAGGCCGACATGTGAGTTAAAAGCGTGCACCCACTCGTGCGGCCGCACCCCACGTCGGTGAATTCTGGAAGACGCCGACCGTTTCGCTATCGTGTTTAAATGAGTATCGGCTGAAGGGAACCCACTCGAACGAGACGCGCGCGAACCATGTCCCGGTACCTTCTAAAAATTGTGTTAAGCCAACGCGCGTCACCACTTCGCCGATGGAAACGGCGCGGCTACCGTAAGTGCCATCCGACAAACGGAACGTGAGTGTTTCGTAGGCCATCGTGAAATCGAGCGTCGTGGCCTTGTCTTCAGTTAAAAACCCGCGTAAGATAATCCCGTTCTGCAAGCCGGTGATGCGCGCTTCAAATTCAGCCGAGGCGATGGGCGACCAAATCAGCTTCAGGTAAGGAATTGGCATGATACTCGCCTCGAAGCGGTCCTCAAGCTGTACCCCAATCGCAAGGTCGGTTTCGCTATCAGGCCTCCAACGGGCGGCACCACCCAAGCCCCAGCGGAATCCCTTGCTCAAGCCCATTGAATCTTCAGCGGCGGACTCGAGGGCGTAAATAACCTGCACACCATACCGCTCGTTCCAGTCCCATTGTCGGTAACCCGTGAGCATCAAATCGGTGGTCTTGCCGAACGCACAATCACCCGTCGCAAGTGCACCGGAAAATTTATTCGTGTATTTATAGTACTCTAAATCTACTGCTCCAGCCGCGCTTTGATGGATCGCTTCGGCACCGTATCGACTTCTTCCATACTTTCCGTCGATCGTAGAATGCGTAACGGTCGTCGAACTACGCATCTGCCAGTCGGCAATCAAGAGCCAGGGCTTTTGCACCGGAGCTTCTACAGCTGAAAGATTGGCCGTAATTGCATAAATTATAGCAAGTTGTCTTATTTTAGTCAGCATTTAGATTCTATTCTATAATAAATAGACCCTTATCTAGCGAAGGCAAGTGGCTTGATGGATGTGGAAAAAGAATTCTAAGCAATTGCTTACATCCTTCAGCAAGATCACTCCGCGCCATAGAATAATTTTGGCTAGCGCTTAGGTAAATTACGATTCGGGCACCCGGTGCTAACACCCAATCTTCCCCTGTTTGCCCGAAAAGAGACATACGGGCACCCACTTTAAGTTTAATTTTAATCAAAAATAGCGGGTCACAGGCCTCCCGCCTACTTGGCACAAGCGTTGCGATAGGGGACATGCCATGAACTCCCTGTTACGCACACTCACCATCCTCGCCTTCGCAGCGATGCCATACCTGGCACCAGCTGCTGATAGCACTCCACCTCCTGCACCGACGCCTTCAATTGAACAGCGTCTAGCAGGTATCGAAGCCTACCTAGGCAACGGCGATCCCTCTGCTGCATTGAAAGATGCCAAAGGAAATATCCCCGCCGGCTTAACCACTCCCGCAGCAAGCACCAGCGGCCCAGGTCACAATGGGTTCATGATGATTTGCGCAGCGCTCGTGTTATTCATGACGCTTCCAGGTCTCTTCCTCTTCTACGGCGGTTTAGTTCGTAGCAAGAACGTCCTCTCTGTCATTGCCCAGTGCTTTGGCTTAGCTGGACTCGTCACCATTCTCTGGTGGGCAGTCGGTTACTCTCTTGTCTTCGGTAAGAGCTTTGACGGCACGCTCCTCGGACAATTCTTCGGTGGTAGCGAATACTTCTTCTTAAACGGAGTAGGTGCAGCACCTAACACCGACTACGCTTATTGGATTTCCCAAAACGTATTCTCGATGTACCAATTGATGTTCGCCATCATCACGCCTGCCCTAATCGTCGGCGCGATTGCTGAGCGCATGAAATTCTCCGCACTCATGATCTTCATGACGGCCTGGATGTTCCTCGTCTACTTCCCAATGGCTCACGCAATCTGGGGTATCACCGGAGACATGAACGGCGTTTGGAATGCTAAGGCCTCTATCAAGGCTATCGACTTCGCTGGCGGTACCGTGGTTCACATGACCTCTGGTTGGTCTGCACTCCTCCTCTGCTTGATTCTCGGACCTCGCGTTGGCTTCGGCAAGAAGTCCATGACTCCTCACAGCATGGTGCTCTGCGCAGTTGGTACCGGTATGCTCTGGGTAGGTTGGTACGGTTTCAATGCCGGCTCCGCACTCGCTGCTGACGGTGTTGCCGCTCAAGCCTTCACCACCACAACCCTCGCTGCTGCTGTCGCAGGTTTCACCTGGGCTGCTCTCGAATGGATTCTCCGTAAGCACGCGAGCGTCCTCGGTCTCTGCTCGGGTGTTGTCGCTGGTCTCGTTGTGATCACCCCTGCTTGCGGTTTCGTCACCACAACTGGCGCCGTGATTATCGGTGTACTCGCTGGTGTTGTTCCCTTCCTCGCAGTGGTTTACCTCAAGTCGAAACTCGGCTATGACGACGCACTCGACACCTTCGGTGTTCACGCTGTCGGTGGCACCTTGGGCGCAATCCTCACTGGTTACCTGGCCACGGCTGATGCCAATGCCAACTTGAACACAAACCTTAAGGACATCGTTGGTAACACCCTGGTTAACGAACAGCTCAAAGCTATCGGTGTAACCTTGGTACTCTCAATCGTTGCGACTGTTATCATTGCCTACGTGATCAAGTTCACGATCGGCCTCCGTCCTACCGAAGAAGAAGAAGCACGCGGTCTGGATATCACCGACCACGGCGAAGAAGGTTACAGCCACAACTCCTAATCGGTTCCTCAGGAGTTCGGCTCGCACAGGCCGCCCAGCAATGGGCGGCCTGTTTCTTTTATACCCACTACCCTGCCCTACCCTCTCGCCATCGAGAATCTGATTTAGCTTAAATCTATAATGATATTGCTATGTTTAGAATGCTGACAGTAGAGTGTCTTTAATTAATCGTCCGATGCTTAAGCCCTCTGCCCAACTCAACGACCTGGACTTCATGGGGTCAGCCGAAGAGCTCGCCCAATTCGTTACGGCCAAATTAATGGTCCTAGGTTTCGGCCCCCAGCACCGGTCCACCGAGCGTCTGGTACGCTTCTACGCCTATCAAGGCCTCCTCAGCAAAGCCGATCGTGCCGTCGACGATCGACGTAAAGCCAACTTCGGCCCAATGCAGGTCCGCCAACTCCTACTCGCCCGCCTCCTCTCCGAGCGCGGCTGGGACCTTGATCGTATTAAAGGCCTCTTTAACGAGAATAATACCTTGGAGAAACTCGGTAGCCTCATCGACAGTTTAGCCACACCCACCGAGGCAGAACGCCTCCTCTTCAAGACCCGTGCCCAGTCGGATTACCTAGACGAGGACGTGACCTTCAATTCAATGCGTGACACTGGACCAGGTGCCCTGCCCAACCGGAGAGAGCGTGCCATGCGCCTGAGTGCGGAACCTAATTATAGCTTCTCACCCTCCGCCCGACAGTCCTCGGCACGTGCTGCCCAAAAACTGCGCGACATTTCCGAGTCCGAAAGTCCCGCGATGGCACTCAAGCTTTTCATAAAGAAAGAGCTGATGCGCGACGACCTTAGCCCCGAAGCGAAAGAGCTTTTTCATCAACTCCTGGCCTTCAATCCGACCACCCCAGGCGACGAACCCAAGCGCGAACGCTGGAGCCGCCTCCGCCTCAATCACTGGTGTGAAGTACACCTCCACATTGATGGAAAGCCCCCACTTTCTAACACAGAAATAAATTCAATCGTTGAGCAGTTCCGTAAGTCATTGACTTAAAAATACTTAAAATATTATGACAGTTGCAAAGCGATGTCAGTTTAATAAAACTTACTTTGTGACTGTTGACAGTTAACGGTTGGTATGTTATGTCTGGGGTTCTTCCTCAAACTACATGTCACAACCTACCATCGAAATCCTGCCCCTCAAAAAGGGCTTCCTCCGTGCCGCCGCCGATGCCACCCATGCCCTGGTTCGCATCGTTGCTCCTGAAAAACCCGCCGACTTCGAAGTCACACCTCGCAGCCCACTCGATATCGCCCTCGTTATCGATCGCTCTGGATCCATGTCGGGTAAACCACTCGAGACCGCCAAAGAGTGTGCAATCCGAATTGTTAACGGTCTACGCCCCGAAGACCGCGTTGCGATCGTGACCTTCGATGACGAAGTCAGCGTGGTCCAAGCGCTCACATCAGCAATCGACGCTCAAAAAATTATCAGCGAGATCAAAGGCATCGCCTCTGGTGGCTCGACCGATCTTTTTGCAGGCTGGGAAGAAGGTGCCAAACAGTTGGCCCCGTTCACTAAGAAAGATCGCATCGCTCGAGTCATCCTCCTGAGTGACGGCCAAGCCAATCACGGCATCATTGATGAGAAGCAAATCTTTGAACGCGTCACCAAAATCGCTGGCGTCGGCATCACCACCTCGACAATCGGCTTAGGCCACGGCTTCAACGAATCCCTGCTCTCTGGCATGGCGAAGTGCGGCGAAGGCGTTGCCAACTTCGGCCAAGAGGCGGACGACTTAGACGAGGCGTTTGAACAACAATTCGCGATTCTCTCCAATAGTTTCCTGCGTCAGGTAGAGATTAAGGTTCAGGGCGGAAGCGACGTAAAAGCACGCCTGGTGGGCGAAATCATCGAAGACAGCGTCAGCCGCGTTCGCAAACTCGGCACGCTTCCTTGGGGAGCTTCACTGGTAGCCGTTGTCGAAATGCAAATCGGCCAAAACGCCAAAAGCGATGAGCTGCTCGCCGTGAACTTCTGGGCTCAGACTAAAGATGGCGAGGTCGTTAAGTTCGGTCCGCAAATCCTCAGTCTGCCAGAAGTGGATCTCGCTGCCTACGCTTCACTCGTGCCCGATGCTTCCGTTGCCGCTGCCATCACCGAAGCAATTATCTCAGAAAAACTTGAATATGTCGAAGACCTCCTCCGTCGCCGCAAACACAAGGAAGCCAAAGCGCTGTTTGCGGAAATTGAAAGCCGCACCGACCTCACCAGCTGGGCTCAACAGAAAATCGCCTACCTTAAAAACCTGCTCGATGATGACATGATAATGGCGATGAAAGAAATGCGCTACAGTCGTGCCGACATGATACGCAGCGCCAAAGCCCGTGAGATGCGAGGCTTCGTGCAACAAGTTAATAAATGCGTGATGGAGGACGAATCGGTCGTGATTCGTCGTAAGATTGCGGCGGGCCGGAGTGTGAAACGCCAAACACCCACCACGCCTCCCGCCACACCCGACCCCACCAACGGCCAAGCCTAAGCGGTCCGTAATAAGTTAACTAAAACCAGCCCGGCGGAAGCAATTCCGTCGGGCTTTTTGTTGCCCGCCACCTCGCACGTCTCATCCTCACGTGGTCTCCCATGCCACGAGCCCTGCGCATCACTTTTTGGATTGTTGTAAGCATAATCCTACTCGCCGGACTTGGCCTTTGGTGGATCAGCTCCGAACTGAAACCCGAACCACTGGGTAAACGCGTCGCGAGCCTACTACATGACGCTCAAATCAAAGGTGCGGTCCGAAAAGTCGAAGCGTCACTCGATGGAAATTTTAACGCTGAAGGCGTGGACCTTGCACTGAGCGATGGCACGACCATCAAGGCCACTTCAATCAAAGGACAAGTCGACCTCTTTGCGTCCGCCTTCGGCAAGCCAACACTCAACAGCCTTTCAGTGAACGGCCTCCACCTTGATCTTTCGAAAACAAAAACTGTTACCGCGGCTTCAGCTAAGACGGATTCAAAATCGCGTTCATCACTTCCCGCCTTCCACCTTGGTCCATTTAATATCGCCGGAGGCATCACCCTCACCGATGGAAAATTAGTTAGCTTCAATACCGAAGGGACGGGTATCGATTCAGCGGGTCCGGTAAATCTAAACGCCACGATTACTTGGCCGGGATTAACCGTCGGTGCTATCGAAACTAAACCGCGTGCAAATATTTCTCTAAAAGGCGAGTTTCAGCGTCCATTGGGTCAACACGGATTAAGCCTCACCGAGATAGTCCGCGATATTAAGTCGGTGAACCTTGATTGTAGCGCGAAAGACGAAAAGCCTGCGGGCTCAGGCAGCATGAGCCTAACCTGCCAAGGTGCTCGTAATCCGTCGGGACATCTCGTCTTGAGTGGCAAACTCAACGATGCCGGCAACCAAGCGGCTGTAAATTTCTCACTGGTCGAAAAGAATGCCGAATTAAATGGTGAAATCGTACTGGCGCTCGACCCAACTAAATTTGGTGTGCTCAGCAACGTACTGCCCAACTGCAGCACCACCGGTAAGGTCACCGTCACTGCCAACACCGATAATGCCCAGAACTGGGAAGCCCTGGCTGATCTCCAAATCAAATGGGCCGACCTTAAGCGTTACTCCAAGGCCATTCGTCCAGGCCTTGAATCAACATGGCGAATTCAAGCCTCGATTAAAAATTCCTCCCGCGAACTCACCGTTGAAAAGCTGACCGTCGGTGGAAACGGCATTACCTTAAATTTAAATCAGCCCTTACGCTGGAAGCCCGGAACCAATCTCGACGAGGTGTCGGCAACATTAAGCGCGAATGAAGCCGAACTCGCTACCTTCGCACCCCTGCTGAACTCAACTCACCTCGTGCCAACGCAAGGTCGCTGGTCCGGTGAAGCCGAGCTCACACTCCAACAAGGTGACATCAAAATTAAAACTCTCCGCACGCATAACATCATCGGACTCACCCTGGAACGCGACGGACAAATCATCGCTCAAAATTTAAACGGCGAAATCCCCCTGCGCACTGAAGACAGCGCTTTAGTCATCTCACCCTTCCGGATTTATTCGTCCGCTGGCGACCTCGTCCGCGGCGAAGTAACATTAAAGTTAGGAAAAAACTCCGACTGGTCGCTCAAAGGTAAACTCAACTTAGGACTGGCGGAAATCGCCCGTCAAACTGACCAAAGTGGCTTGCCGCTCGAAAAGCTTCGCGACACGCGCATCGACGCACGCGTCGACCTGATGTCAGTCCAGTCCGTGTTAACCCTTAACCAACTAGAGGCCAAAATTCTCCGTCAAGAGCTGCAGTTACTAAACGTAAAATTACTTCAGCCGCTTAACCTCGGCGCCACGAAACCAACTGGAACCTTATTCGAGGTCACCGCCACCCAGTTACCACTCGAAACGCTCGCCGCCTTAATCCCAGGCCTGAGCCTCACGGGCTCACTCAGTCAAGCGAAGCTCATCGGTGGCTTTCAAGCCGATGGACTCTTCCTGCGAACCGAAGCGACCCCCATCGAGTTTTCCGACGTGAGCCTGAGTTGGAATAAAGCCCCCTACCTCATTCACTGCGACCTAAGTACGCAGCTCGACCTCCTTATCGGCGAACAAAAGAATCGACTGAACCTCACCGAGATCTCCGTTAAGAGTCGGGGCAAATCACTCGCCGCGGGTAGCCTATCCGTCGGCCTCAACGAACTCACCGCTACCCTCCAAATGCACGGTGATATCGGCGCCATCGCTCAACAGCCCGTAGCTCAAGCGGCTTCAAACCTTTCAAGCGGAAATTATGAAGCTCAATTAAATCTTAACACCAAGGGCGAAGGCACCGCCGACATTACACTTCGGGAATTAAGCTTCAAAGACCGCACAGCCAAAATTAAGACCGTAAACCTCAATGGCACCCTGACCTCGCAGCTCAATGGCTTTAGCGCCGAGGGTAAATGTAAAATCGAAAGCACTGGCACCACTTCTGGAAAATTCTTACTACAACGAAAAGCGTCGACGTCCCAATCGCATTGGCAACTTGAAGCGAATTTCGACTCCATTATCGGCGATGATTTCTTAGCCCTTGTCGCTGCGCCCGAAAACTCCACGCCCGCACCTAAAGTCATCAGCCCCACCGTGGATCGTCTGCCGTTCTGGCACGGACAAACCGCGGAGGTTAAATTAAACATTCAATCCGCTAGCCTCAAAGGACTCACCGCCGAAAGGGTTTCGCTTCAATTAGTCGCCACCGATGATCAAGTCGCCCTCACACAACTCAGCGGTAAATTTGCCGAGGGCACGCTCACCGGCACCGCCCATTGCACTTTTAAATTAGGTAACGCCAGCGGACCCTATGAGCTGAATGCTCAGGTCGGACTCCAACAATTCAATTTTGATCCCATCGCCCAAGCCTATCCCGCTATCAAAGATTTCGTTCAAGGCAAAGCCGACGCCGCCGCGACGGCCAAGGGCACAGGCATCAATCTCGATGACTTAATCGCTAAGATAAATTTAGACGCCAATCTGCAATCGAAGAACGGACGCATTCAAGCCTTCGGCAGTAAAGGCAGCGAAACCGCAGTCAGTGCCACCAAAGCCGGACAAACCGCCAAGCTACTCGGCGGACTCGCTAAACTTGCAGGGGCACTTTCTAAAAATAAAAATCAGGGTGAGAAAATTGCCCGGGCGGGCGAGGCGATGTCCGCCGCCTCCAAACTGCAGGAATCACTTTCTGATTTTAAATATGACCTGATTGATGTCCGAGTTCAGCGTCTCGCCAACGGAACCATCAAAATTAATCGCGGGCTGGTTCAGAATCCTGAACTCACCATCAACGCCCTCGGCCAAATCACCGCCAAATTGGGAAGTGATTTTAATGACTGGCCCCTTGCCCTCCAAGCCGACATGCGCGGCAAAGGAAACTTCGCCGAACAGTTTAAACTTCTCGGCTTCGCCGAAGCAAACGCTGCCGCCGACGGCTTAACCCAAGGGCCGAGCATTCAATTCTCTGGCAGCCTAAACCACTTGCAAAATGACCTGAAAGATCGACTGCAAGGCGCCGTGAAAAACATTCAAGCAGGCGGCAATAATCGTGAAACCGCCCCCAGCGAAGCCAAGCCGTCCACACGCACTAACACTCCAGCGATCAACCCGCTCGAATTACTTTTACGGAATTAATGCATTCGGCACGCACATTAAAATGGATAGGGCTTATTTTACTCTGCGTCATCGCATTGATCTTCTTCTCTCTTGCGACCGGACCCGCAGGCAAAGGCTGGGGCATGAATCACGAATGGTTCTGGCTCCGCTTTCCGCGCGTGTTGGCTGCCCTCGCTGCCGGCTTTGCCTTAGGTATCGGTGGCGCCACTCAACAAGGACTCTTTCGCAATCCCTTGGCCGACCCCGGACTCACGGGCGTCTTCGGTGGCTCGCTACTCGGCATCGCCACACTCCTAGCGATTAACGACAGCTGGGTCTGGGAACACAGCTGGTCGCTTCCTGCGAGTGCCTTTGCCGGTGCGATGCTCACCTCGCTCGTCCTCGTTCTTCTTAATCATAAAAATTCAACGAACCGACTAATCCTCGTCGGCTTAGGCCTAAATGCGTTCACGGCAGCCGGAACATTAATCATCGCCACACGCTTCAGCGCCTCGCGCGACATTCTCATCAGCGGCATGACTGGCGATTGGCTTGGGATGGCCACCTTAGAGCTTATTTTCCTGCCCACGATTCTCTGCGGCATTGCCTCCTTACTCCTACTCACGCAAGCGCGCTCACTCGATAAACTTTCGCTGGGCGAAGAAATGGCTCAAAGCCTCGGCGTGAATCTTTACAGCACTCGTTACGCGAGCATTCTTCTCACCGCGCTCGCGGCCGCCGCCGCAACCTGCCTCGTCGGTCAGGTAGCCTTCATTGGCTTACTCGCCCCACACTTCGCCCGTGCCCTCGTAGGCCCGCGTCACGCCTTAGTGATGCCCCTCTCTGGTTTACTCGGCGGTGGATTACTTTTACTGGCCGACACTTTAGGGCGCTCCATGTGGCCCCAAGCTCCTCTCTCAGCCGCCGCCATGACGGCAGTCATTGGGGCTCCCGCCTTCGTCTGGATCGCCTCCCGTCAAAATGACTGAACGCCTTCTCCATTGCAGCGAACTGTCTCTTCAACGAGGCAACCAGCCTATACTTGATGCGGTTAATTTATCCCTTCACGCAGGCGAAGGTGTGGCACTTGTCGGCGCCAACGGTGCCGGTAAAACCAGTCTACTCAAATGCTTTATCGGCCTCTTTCCCGATGCCTGCGGTGAAATCATTCTAGGCGATTTCGATCCACGCTCTACTTCGCCCCAGACCCTTTCATCGCATTACGCCTACGCTCCACAGTCGCCTCACTCCGCCTGGGATTACACTGTCGAAGAACTCTCCAGCCTTTCACCTAGCTCCGAACAATATTTTCGCTGGCTCGAGCGTTTTGCCCTCACGCCTAAATTAAATCGTAAACTTTCCACGCTCTCTGGCGGAGAACGCAAAGCCACCCACCTCTGCCTAAGCCTGAGTGCCCTCCAAAATCCACGCGAAAAAGTCCTCCTACTCGATGAACCCACGGCTTCGCTAGATATTTGCCGGACCGAAATTCTTTCCGCCGTACTCCGTGAGTTAACTCAACAAGGTGCGGCCATACTTGTGGCAACGCACGACCTCACTTTTGCTCAACAGTGTCAGCGTACAGTTATCCTTAAAGCTGGGCGAGTCGTTGCTGACGGCCCCGCAGCGACAACGCTGAGCCCTGAGATTATCCGCGACGTTTGGGGCTTTGCTTCGACTTCCGCTTAAGCGGTCGAGGCTTAACCTCAGCAGGTACGGACAATAATCCCGCGCGGGCAGCGGCGAAGAGGTACTGCTGGGCAAGTCCAGCGGCCTCACCAAAATGCATGCGTCCAAACTCTGCTAATTGCTCCGGCTTCCAGCCTTTTAATTGATACGCACTGGCCAGCGCCTGCACGACCCAAGTATCAACGGGAAAACTTTCCAACCGACCGAAACCAAATAATGCCACGCAGGCTGCAACCTTCGGCCCCACACCTGGAAGTGTCTGCAGTTCGATCAATAAATCGGGCGTTGAAAGTTTTTGCATCTCCTCCACCCAATGCGGACGTGCCTCCAATCGCTGTGCCGTACCGCGAATAAAGGCGGCGCGGTAACCCAAGGCACAGGCTTTTAATTCCGCATCCGTCGCTCGCGCGAGTCGACTCCAACTCGGCAATGCATGATAATCATCGACGACTACTTCGCCCATCGTACGAGCCAAAGCTGCGACCATCACTTTAATTTGAAGAATGCGTTTATTCGAACTGCACAAAAACCCAATCAAGGTCTCATGTGGGTCGTGTCGTAAAATTCTTAAGCCTGAAAAGTTTTTAATCGCCGCCGCTAAAACTGGATCCGAACGCCAAGGCAATTGATCCACCGCCACGGCCTGCCCTCCCGTTGCATCAAAGTAATTGTGCAGCATGCGTTCGGCCACGAGTTGTCCTTGCCGCCCACGCCAGTCCAGTCCGCCTTGAGCGGCTCGCACCTCAACCAGACACGCACCCAGAACACCACGCCAGGTGCCGTCCGCCAGCCTTTGCCAGCGAAATGATTGCCCACCGTCTAACTGCTCTTGGAGGAGTTTTTCGGGGAGTTCCTGGACCAACGGCAGGTGTCGCCACGCTGTCCAAACCACTGAGGGCATGCGCTTAGCGGGCTTCTAATTCCGAGCGCGCGCCCCACAGGAAACTATGCTCAGAGGCTAATACTTTTCCTTTGGCGTCTAAGACCGACAAGCGCCAAGCAACCGGCACCCACTTACTTTGACCCGCCTCTTTACCTGTTAAGCCGATCACATATTCACCCAAAGGGAATTTCGGGCGGATGGCTAAAGAGAAATCGTAACGCTCGGGCGCTTCGCCTTCCGTACGCACTACTTCCAATACCAAACGTGAATCCACGGGCGGACTGAAACTTAACTTAGAATAAAAATAATAACCGGCACGTTCATTTTCCGTGGTCCGGAAAACGATATCTTGGCCGTGGCTTTCCTTCGCGTAAAATGCTTCGGAGGCGCGGGCCACATCATCCACAGTGCGACGCAAGGGGTGAATGTAAGAAATCCCCGCACGCTCAACGACTGACGGAGGCGGCGAATCACACCCGACCACCAGCAAGGCCATAAGGCCAGCCAACTGCCAAGTTATGCCACCCCGCAGGTTCACTTCTTGGACTTCTTCTTGCTCGCGGCTGCGCGGGCAACCTTGATGCGCTCTTTCTTGCGCTGGTTGTAGGCACGAAGACGACGACGCTTGATAACTTTATTGGATTGCTGACCCATAGTACCGCTCATCCTCACGCAACAGCCTCGTTGGTCAAGGAGAAGGTGCTGCCCCCGCCTCCGGAGGTAAACCAAGCCCTTTCTGGCTGCCTGGGTAGGGATCGAACCTACGACCAAGTGATTAACAGTC
>CANGNX010000025.1 GCA_947455415.1 Opitutia bacterium
CGAAGAAGTGCGTTCGGGTGGCTCGACCGTCATCCCGCTTAAAATCTACTTTAAACACGGCCTCGCGAAATGCCTTATCGCCATTGGTAAGGGCAAGAAACAACACGATCGCCGTCAGGATATTAAAGAGCGTGAAGCGAAGCGCGAAATTTCTCGCGCGATGTCCCGCCGCAAGTGAAGCCGCCGCTACACATCGTTTTACTTTGTCCGGAAATTCCGCCGAACACCGGAAACATCGGTCGGATGTGCGCGGTGACGGATTGTCGGCTACACTTAATTCACCCCTTGGGTTTTTCACTCGAAGATAAACAGCTTCGACGTGCGGGGATGGATTACTGGCACGAACTCGATGTGCATCACCACGATGACTGGGAAGCATTTTTAAAATCACCCGAGCGCCCCGAGCGCATGTGGTTATTTACGACCAAGGCCAAGCAGGGCTTATGGGAGGTCGCGTTTCAGGCTGGTGACGGCTTAGTCTTTGGCAACGAAGGTTCAGGTGCGCCCGCCGAGGTACATGCGTGGTTTGGGCCGGAGCGTTCGACGAAAATTCCGCAGTTTAACGATTCGTTGCGCTCCCTGAATTTGTCGACCGCCTGTGGCATCGCCACGTACGAGGCACTGCGTCAAATAAAGTTTAGTTAAATCGCGAGGCGGATTGCTTTCTGGTAATTCTCCCTAGTTTGCTGGGCATGGACCGACTTGCTGAAATCCGCCAAGCCATTGCTCCCGCCCGCGAACGCCTGCTGCGTCACCCGCTCTACGCACGGATGTCCTCCTTGGAGGACGTGCAACGCTTCATGGGCTTTCACGTTTTCGCCGTGTGGGATTTCATGTCGCTTTTAAAGCGCCTGCAACGCGACCTTACCTGCGTCGATGTGCCCTGGGTGCCAGTGGGCGATGCGGAAGTGCGCTTCCTGATTAATGAAATTGTGTGTGGTGAAGAGTCGGACGTGGATCCGCAGGGCACTCGTATCAGTCACTTCGAATTGTATTTACGTGCCATGCGTGACGCGGGTGCCTCATCGGAGGCGGTATTAAAAGCGCTCGCTTCGGTGAAAGCCAAACGCTCCACCGCTGAGGCGCTGAAATTATCGGGTGTGCCTGTCGGCTCGGCCGAGTTTTCGGCTCATACGTTTAAAACGGCGGCCGACGGAAAATTGCACGAGGTAGCTGCCGCTTTCACGTTTGGTCGTGAAGATTTAATTCCCGACATGTTTCACGAGTTAGTGGTGAAGCTCAGTCAAGCGCACCCCGGTAAGCTCGACACCTTCCGTTATTACTTAGAGCGACACATCGAAGTTGATGGCGGTCACCACGGTGCGATTTCGCTTCGCATGGTTGAACTCGTTTGTGGTGACGACGCGCAAAAATGGAAAGAGGCCAGTGCCGCAGCACTGGCGGCCATTGAGTCCCGCATTAAATTGTGGGACGCCGTGGTGGCTGCTCGCTAAGTTTAATCGAATTGCTCGAGTACCGCGACCCCGACGGCATCAGCCCGCATGCGGCCTTCACCGGTGAGTCGGAAATTTTCGCCGGCTAATTCCATGAGGCCTTCTTCGACTAAATTGGCGAAGAGGTTGAGCACGCCCTTTGGTAAATCTGTTTCAAATCGCTTCGCGAGGGCGAAGGGCGAGACGCCTGCATTGAGTCGAAGTCCGAAGACTAAAGCATCTGAAAGTAAATCGGCGGCACTGAGGGCTTTGGTCTGTTCGCGCACAGGCTGATTTTTTTCGATGCCTGCGAGCCAGCCTTCAAGGTTGGCGGGATTATTCCAGCGCTGACCGTTCCATTGCGACGAGGCGGAAGGTCCGTAGCCCGCCCATTCACCCATTTCCCAGGTGATTAAATTATGCTCACACGCATGACCCGCTTGGGCGAAATTCGAAATTTCATATTGGGCGTAACCTTTGGTTTCAAGAAACTCCCAGGTGCGACGGTAAAGGAACGCTTCGAGGTCTTTATCGATTTTTACTTTTCCCTGACTCATCTTCACGTACATCGCGGTGTCTTCCTCAAACGTGAGACAGTAAGTCGAAATGTGATTCGGGTTGAGGTCGACGACTTTGCGCAGGTCTTCCA
Organism: Opitutia bacterium; assembly: GCA_947455415.1. Lineage (GTDB taxonomy): Bacteria > Verrucomicrobiota > Verrucomicrobiia > Opitutales > UBA953 > UBA953. The sequence continues at coordinate 2,083 of CANGNX010000025.1, forward strand.
TCCAGCGTTGGTCGTCTTGTCCAGGGATGGCGAAAATGAGGTCGAGGTTACGACTCTTGAAACCGACTTCTTCAATGGCCTTCCACGCTTCCATGATTTGTTTGGGCGAATGTCGACGGCCTAAAGTGTCGAGCGTGGCATCATCAAAACTTTGGACGCCCAACGAAACACGCGTGACTCCTGCTTCTTTCAAGGCCGCGAGTTTCTCGGGTCGCACCGATGACGGTGCAAGTTCGACGCTCCATTCTTTCAGAGGTCCCGTGGCCTTCGTCATCGCTCGACCTAGAAAATAAAGGTCTTCGGCGGGGAGCAGTCCAGGTGTGCCGCCGCCCCAGAAGGCAGTTTCAACCTGTCCTGGCGGCAAAATCTCCAGTTCACGCTCCATCGCGTTGAGGTAGCGATCAATATCCCCGCGCTTTGGCTGTTCCTGGTAGAAGGCGCAAAAATCGCACGTTGAGGCACAGAACGGCACGTGCATGTAAACGCTCCGACGAACTTTGGACGACGCCTCAATCATTCCAGTCCGAGCTGCTTACGACCCGCTTCCGAAATCATGCGTGGATTCCAAATCGGATCCCAGACGATAGCGACTTCGGCGGATTCCACACCTGAAAGTGATTCAATTTTACTTTTCGCATCGGCCGCGATGACAGGTCCCATGCCACAGCCTTGTGCGGTGAGGGTCATCTTCACGTTAATTTTTTTACCGCCCGACGCGCCATCTTGCAGGTCGAGGTCGTAGATGAGTCCAAGGTCCACAATGTTAACTGGGATTTCTGGATCGAAGCATTCACGCAGTGCATCCCAGACCGCTTCGACGTTTAAGGGTCCGGCGTTGGTTTTATTGTTACGATTGCTGAGGAGGTCAGCCGCTGCGGAACCGAGCGCGGATAAATCACCCTCAGCGATGCGGAACAATCCCATCGGTGTACGCACGGTGACCGAGTTGCCGAGGGCTTGGGTGACGGTGACCTCGGAGCCTTTTTCTAAAATCACCACATCACCCGCCGGGATGAGGGTCGCGGGGCAATCGCGGACGAGTTGGTGGTTGGTTTGCATAGGAACAAAGTTAACTTTCGTGGCACGGTGGCAAGCGTGGGTGTGATTTGTCCGCTTCTTCGCTTGCCGAAGGGGCAGGGGGCAATACCCCTTAAGCCATGCCTGTTTGGTTTAATCCAGCCCGTGAACTCGATGCCTTACTGCGTAAGGTCGCGCCTTCGGTGGCCGGGTTTGATGCCGATTTTAATCCGGAGCTCCGCCCCTCGGACCCGCGTCACGCTGACTTTCAAGCCAATGGCGTCTTAGCCGTCGCGAAAAAAGCCAAAGGGAACCCTCGGGCCCTGGCGACGGCGTTGGTCGACGCGGTGAAGGCTACTGGTGAACTCGATGAGAAATTATTTCAGGTCGAAGTCGCTGGACCCGGTTTCATTAATTTTAAATTAACCCCCGTGGCACTCGGTGCATGGTTGCGTGAATACCGCGACGAGTCGAAATGGCGCGCGGGTGCCGCACGGATGATGGGTGGCCGCAAGGTCGTGATTGATTATCCTTCGCCTAATACGGCGAAGCAAATGCACGTTGGGCACTTGCGCCCGATTGTCATCGGCGAAGCGGTGGCACGATTGATTGAATTTTGTGGTGCCAAACTCACCCGTGATAATCACATCGGCGACTGGGGTACCAATTTCGGTATTCTCATTTTAGCCATTCGTCGGGCGGGTTTTAAATTGGATTCGCAGAGTCCGACAGCACTCGATGATTTAGAGCGTCTCTATAAAGAGGGCAGTGTGCTGACGAAAGCCGATCCTGCAGCGCTGGACGCAGCCCGGGCAGAGTTGGCCAAATTACAATCGGGTGACGCCGAAAACCTCGCACTTTGGGAGGAAATCGTCAAAGTTTCCAATACCGCTTGTCAGCGTATCTACGATCAATTCGGCTTAAAGACGGATGTGATTTTGGGGGAATCGTTTTACCGCGATAAAGTCGACCAAGTGTACACCGAGCTTCAAAAAGTCGGCCTGGCCGAAGAGAGCGAAGGCGCGTTGGTCGTTTGGCACGACGATGAGCCGCGTTTTTCCCGCCATGCCGAAACGCCGATGCCTTTCATCGTGCGGAAAAAAGATGGCTCCTCAAATTACGCTTCAACCGATCTAGCGACGTTGTTGTATCGGGCTGAATATTTTAAGGCCGATGAAATCGTCTACGTCACCGACGGACGGCAGCAGGACCACTTCCAGCAACTCTTCCGCACGGGTGCGAAATGGTTCACGGCGACAAAGCGTACCTTGCCCCGCCTGCGACACGTTTGGTTTGGCACCATTTTAGGCGAAGACGGTAAGGCGATTAAAACGAAGTCGGGTGACCCTGTGCGCTTGCAGTCGCTGATTGATGAAGCCACCGAACGTGCCTTTGCCGCAGTGACAGCGAAGAGCCCCGAGCTTTCTGAAACGGAGCGCAAGGCCATCGCCAAGGCCGTGGGTATTGCCGCCCTGCGGTATGTTGATTTGGCCTCCAATCGCACGATGGACTACTCCTTCTCCTGGGATAAGCTCCTGGCCTTTGAAGGTAATACTGCGCCTTACCTAATGTATGCGGTGGTGCGTGTGCGTTCGATTTTCCGCAAGAATGGTATCGAAGTCGGGAAAGGTGAAGAGGGTGCGACTGATCCTGAAACGCCGACCGAGATTGCGCTGGCTCGTAAACTTTTAGGTTTCACCGCGGCACTCGACTTGGCGCTCGAAGACCTCCGTCCGCACCACCTCAGCACTTACTTGCATGAATTGGCGGCGGCCTACGGCGCCTTCTATGCGGCGGACACGGTGAACGTGGATGACCCCGCCGTGCGGGCTCGCCGTCTCATGCTGTGCGCACGCACCTGTTCGATTTTAGAAACGGGCTTACGACTCTTGGCGATTGAACCCGTGGAGCGTATGTAAGGATGGAGCCCGAATTAAAAGTCACACGCGCGGAAGTCATTCAACGCGGCTTGCTTTGCAATTGCCCCAACTGCGGTGAGCGCGGTTTGTTAAAATCGTGGTTTCGCTTAAACAAGGCCTGTGAGAGTTGTGGTATGGATTTGGAACGCTCAGCCGGATTTTATTCCGGTACGACTTCGATTGGCTACGTTGCTTCAATAATTTTTATTATTATCCCGATCTGCTTTCTCGTGGGCTATAAAGTGCTCAGCGTGGGGGCAGGAATCGCCCTCGGCATTATTGGAACTTTTGGGTTCATGGTGCTGATTTACCCGGTGATGCTTTGCTGGATGGTCATGGCCTACCACGTGGCTTTGCCCCAGGATTTACCGTGTAATCGCGACGGTTTGCCCCCGCGGGATGAGGCCTAACCTTGACATCTATCATCTTATCGAGATAAGTTGATGCGTATGTTGAAAGAAGAATTCATGACGCGTTTGCGTGCGACGGACCGCCCGACGGTTTCGGTCGAATTCTTTCCGCCGAAAACCTCGGAGGATGGCGCGAGCATGTTGGCGACCGCGAAGTCGTTACAGCCTTATGGTATTGATTTTGCCTCCATCACTTATGGAGCTGGTGGTTCGGATCGCTCGACAGTGCTCGAGTACGGCAAGAAGCTAGTTGATGCGGGCTTTCCTTTAATTGCCCACCTTACATGTGTGGGTCACTCGCGTGCCGAACTCACGGAAATTATTCAGAAGTATGATGCTGCAGGCTTTGCTGGAATTCTGGCACTGCGCGGCGATCCGCCTAAGGGCCAAAAAGAATTTACTGCACATCCTGAAGGTTTTACGCATGCCTTGGAGTTGGTAAAATTGATTCGCGAAGTTCGCCCGCAGCGTTTTGCGATTGGGGTCGCCGGTTTTCCTGAGCGCCACCCAAGTTCACCGGATGATTTATCGGACATCCGACACTTAGCTGGCAAAGTGGCAGCGGGGGCTGACTTTGTTACGACGCAACTCTTCTTAGATAATGAAGACTATTTCCGCTTTGTGGAGCGGGCCCGAGCGGCAGGTGTGAAAGTGCCGATTTTGCCTGGTATTATGCCCGTGCTCTCGCTCAAGCAGGCCCGTCGTTTCTGTGGCTTCTGTCAGGCCAAGATTCCCGCTGCCTTGGTACGCGAACTCGAGGCCTGTGGGGATGATGAAGAAGCTCAACGCCGGGTGGGAGTGAGTTGGGCGGTGCGACAGATTCGTGGCCTGTTGGGTCGCGGCGTGCCGGGTTACCACGTTTATATTTTAAACCGTTCGCAGTCGGCCATCGAACTCTTCAGTCAGCTCCGTCGGGCTTAAAGTCTAATTCCGGGTTGCTGATTAGTTGGGCACGGTCACTTTAACCGACGTGAAAGTAGCCCCACAGTATCATTGGCGTTCAGCGCTGGCTTGGGTGATGTACGATTTCGCCAATACCTCGTTTGCCTTGGTCGTGCTCGCGTTGGTGTGGCCGCAGATGTTTCACCACTACTGGGGCGTTAACCTGAGTCCGCAGTTCGAATCCATTGCTTTCAAATTAACGCAGGCGGTGCCGTGCTTCCTGATTTTCTTTGCCGCCCCATTTTTAGGTCAACTCGCCATGAAAGGTAAGTTCCGTCGACGTGCCTTGCGTTGGTCGGTGTTACTCGGCGGACTTTGCACGGTCGGCTTGGGTTGGGTGCCCGAGGGGCATTGGTTATTTTCCGCGGCCCTGTATTCTTTTGGCGGCATTGCTTTCTTTGCCGCTAGTACGTTTTACGATTCTATGATTGTGGACTACGCTCCCGCTGGGAAGCGTCACCAACTCAGTGGCATGGCCTTTGCCAGCGGTTTTGTGGCAGGCGTGGTGATGTTGGTCGGCTTGGCCATGGGTTTATTCTCCGGTCCCACACTGCATTGGATTTACCCAGCCGCAGGCGCCTGGTGGATTTTGTTTTCACTGCCACTGCTGACTCAACCTGATCACCGTGGGATTGATGCGGAGCCGTTTTCTTTGTCGGTGGCTTGGCGTGGGACCCTGGACACGGCAAAGAAATTATGGGCAGAGCCGAGGGTACGCTGGTTTCTCTTAGCTTATATTCTTTATATTGATGGCGTGCATGCGGTGAAAACTTCGGCCGCCCACTTCGGGGCCGTCCTCGGTTTTTCTTCGGGCGATTTAATTAAAGCTTTCTTGGTGGTGCAAGTGATTGGCATACCGGCGGCCTTAGCTTTTGGTTGGCTGGCGCATCGAGTGGGTGCGGTGCGCATGATTGCTTTCGCTTTAGTGGCGTACGTTTTCCTAACAATCTTGGGGTCGCAGATTAGCCCCGGTATGTTGACGGTTCTGGGGTGTAGTTTCCCTTCGGTGTGGTTAATCGCCGCCGGTGTTGGCCTGATTCAAGGTGGCGTACAAGCGTTGAGTCGCTCGTATTTTGCGGAGCTCGTGCCTGCGGGCGAAGAAGTCGTTTACTTCGGCTTCTACAGTATGATGGGCAAGTTTGCCGCTTTTCTTGGTCCAGTGCTCGGCGCTATCGCGGGCGCATGCTTCGTCTCTTCGACCGATGAGACTGCGGCCGAACGCGCGGGCTTCGCGTCGTTCGCCTTGCTCTTTATTTTCGGCTTATACTTTTTATTAAAAGCAAACCGCGCCGCGAAGCGTTAGAGGGTCGCGAGAATGCGGCTCTGAATCTCTTTCACGGGTAAGCTATTGAGCAAGACGGGGGAAAGTCGGTTCGGATTGATGAGCGGCAAAGCGGTCAAATGTTCGCTGAGGATTAGTCCGCGGTTGGCGGCGACTTCATCAACCCGATCAACAGGGGTGAAGCGTGGCGCGGACTTCAATACTTCGGGTCGCGTGCGAATGAGTTCGCCGATGGCGATAACGGCTTCGGCGAAACGATCGAGTTCGTCTTTGGTGTAAGATTCGGTGGGCTCGATCATGAGGCCGAAGACTTCAGGGAAGGCCACGGTGGGTGCGTGGAAGCCAAAATCGAGGAAGAGTTTGCCCACGCGGGCGATGATGTTGGCACGAGGGATGCCGGCGGCCTCGATACGCTTAAAGTCTTCCTCGTTGAGCGTGAGAATGAACTCGTGCATGCGAGGTACGCCTTTAGCGGCGACAGGCAGCGAAGGGAAGTGGCGGTCGAGTTGCGAGAAGAGGTAGCGACTCGCGAGGACGGACATGGCGGACATGCGTTGGACGCCTTCGCGACCGAGGCGTTGCAGGTAAGTGTAAACTCGAACCTTGTGGGCGAAATTACCCCAGTGACGGTGGAAGGAGCCGATGCTGTGCTTAGGTTTAACCGCGACGTAACGCTCACCTTGTTTCTCGATTTGGAATCCAGGGAGGAAATCTTTGAGCTTTTCCGAGACGCCCACGATGCCGTCGCCCGGTCCGCCTCCGCCGTGAGGCACGGTCCAGGTTTTGTGTAAATTATTATGCACCGCATCCACGCCGAGGGCGTCGAGGTTGATCCAGCCGGCGATGGCATTCATGTTTGCACCGTCCATGTAGACGAGTCCGCCAATCTTGTGAATGGCGTCTGCCATGCGTTTGAATTCGGTTTCGAAAACACCCGAGGTATTGGGGTTGGTCACCATCATGCCTGCGATGCGTGGGCCAAACTCTGCAATCTTCGCATCGAAATCATTTTGATCCACGCGACCATCGGGGGCGGATTTCAGAATCACGATGCCCGAAGGTGCGCCATCGGCACGATTTTGATTCACGTAGCCAGCCGTGGTTGCGGTGGCGAAGTTGGTCCCGTGAGCACTGGATGGAATAAGAATAATATCACGGTGACCTTGGCCGTGGTGACGGTGATAAGCTTGGAAGAGTTTTAAACCGACCAATTCACCTTGGGCGCCCGCAACAGGTTGAGTGGTTAAACCAGGAAGGCCAGTGATGGCTTGGAGCCACTGTTGAATTTGCCAGAGCAGTTCGAGTGAGCCTTGCGCATCTTCTTGAGGGGCTTGTGGGTGCAGGCCAGTAAAGCCAGGGAGTCCCGCTGCCCAATCGTTAATGTGTGGGTTGTACTTCATTGTGCACGAACCGAGCGGGAAGCATCCCGTATCGGGCGACACATTGAGTTCGCCGAGTTTGGAGTAATACTCTTTTAGTTCGTTGAGTGCGAAAGAAGGCAGACCGACAGGGTTACTGCGTTTTAAGTCAGCGGGTACGGCCGCTAATTCAGCGAGCTTGGTAGATTTGCCGTAGAGACCTTCGAAGAAGGCGACGAGTTTGTCGGCATCGGCAGTGGATTGAAGGTCGCTAAAGGAAATTTTAAGCAAGGAACAACCGCAGGGTGTGCGGCCAGTGATGTCGACACCGACGTGCAAGTTGGCGGCACGGCCCTTGGCGATGACAGCGGCAGCAGGCTCCGGCAGCATGAGGCTGAACTCGTTCCAGAAGGCCTGCTTTGCGTAACAGATTTTAAGTCCAGGAATGCCACCGAGGCGGGCAGCGGTTTGGTGAGCGAGGTCGTGACCCTTGATGCAACTTGCAGACATGCCTTTCTCGCCGCGAGCGAGGATGGCGGCGCCAGCGATGGTGGCGATGAAGGCTTGGTTGGAGCAGATGTTCGACGTCGCCTTGTCCTTGCGGATGTGTTGTTCGCGCGTGGACATTACCATCACGATGCAATCGCGACCGGCATTGTCTTTAGCTTTACCAACAAAGCGTCCGGGCGTTTCACGCACTTCGTTTTTGCGTTCAGCGTTGTGACGGACGGCGAAGATACCGAGTCCGGGTCCACCAAAGTTTGCACCAATGGCGAGGTGTTGGCCTTCACCAATAATGATGTCGGCACCTTTACTGCCGTAATTCGCAGGGGCTTTCAGTCCGCCCGTAGCAAGCAGCATGGGATCGATGACTGCAATCGAGCGTACCTTGCTGGCGGCACACGCGTCGGTGAGTTCGTCGACATTTTCAATGAGACCCAAGTTGTTAATCTGCGGGAAGATGACGCCGGCAACTTTTCCGGCGTGGGCTGTGACGGCACTTTCGATTGCTTTACCACTGAGACGTCCGGTTTCTTCTTCGGCAGCGATGAAGACCAGTTTAACGGAAGTGTTTTCGCAGTGCGTTTTGAGCACTTCGATGTCGCCTGGGAAAAGATTAGCCGCGACGAGGATAGTGTCGGCGTCGACCTCGGACATGCGGACGGCGCAGACGGCGGCTTCAAAGAGTGCGCTGGCGCGATCGTACAGCGAGGAGTTGACCGCTTCAAAGCCGGTGAGTTGGGCGAGGGTCGATTGATAAATCCAGTGCGTGATGAGCGTGCCTTGTGAGCGCTCGGGCTGGTACGGCGTGTAAGAAGTCGTTAGGTTGCGGATCGAGCAAACATGCCCGACGATTTCATGGGTCTGATAGACTTGCAGACCATCACCCAAGAAGGCGGTCTTAACGTGATTTTTTTCTGACAGGCTCGCCATGCGATCGGCGAGCGCTTGGTATTCTAGTTCGGCGGGCAGATTCAGAGGCCCTTTAAACTTCACGTCGTCGGAGATGTGACTGTACATCTCGGAAAACTTTTGCGACCCAATGGCCTTAAACATCGTCTGGATGTCACCCTCGCTGGCAGGGATGTAGTGACGGGCCAATTCACGATTTATTTTCGAAGGATCAAAGGGCAGTTGGACCATAAATTTATAGCCTATAACAATTAAAGGCATCGCCATTTTGCACGAATAAACGGTGGGGGTATTAGGAAAAGCAGGTACGATTATTAGAACGTTAGGCCTGATAAATCGGCCTTAACGATAAGGGGCTGGAAGTTATTCACATAGGCCTTATTTATCGCGTTCTATGACCCGCCAAGAGCGAGCTAACCTTGTGGCCAAACGGCTCGCGAAACTGTATCCGCAGACGCCGATTCCGCTGGATCACGTTGATGCCTTTACCTTGTTGGTTGCCGTGGTGCTTTCGGCGCAGTGCACGGATAAGAAAGTGAATGAAATTACGCCTGCTCTATTTGCTGAAGCTGGCACACCGCAGAAGATGGCGGCGATGAAAGAATCGCGTGTGCTTGAGCTGATTCGTCAGTTGGGTTTGGCCCCGCAAAAATCCAAAGCGTTGGTCGGCTTAGGAAAAATGTTAATGGAGAAACATGGCGGTAAGGTCCCGGGAAATTTTGAAGACTTAGAGGAATTGCCCGGGGTCGGACATAAAACCGCGTCGGTCGTGATGGCGCAGTCGTTTGGGGTGCCCGCTTTTCCGGTGGACACGCATATTCATCGACTGGCCAAGCGCTGGAAACTCAGCGTTGGCAAGTCGGTTGAGCAAGTGGAGCGCGACCTCAAGAAAGTCTTTCCCGAGTCGGCCTGGAATCAATTGCACCTGCGAATTATTTTCTACGGACGCGAGCACTGCACCGCACGTGGGTGCGACGGCAAGACCTGTGGGATCTGTGCGGAATTAACGGTGCGTTAATTACGCAGCAGGGCTTCGTGTTTCGCACGAAACTCATCGGACCAGGCAGCGGGCTGATGTGTCACGCCATCCATGCGGCAAATGGTGCGAGAGGCTTTGGCGTAAAGGACTTTATCGTCGACGCTACGGAATTCGAAATCGACGGTGAGTCCGGCGGCACGAACTTTTTTCACACTCAAGACGAGACGCACTTCACGCTCGGGTCGAATCGGCATCATGTACTGGAGCGAGAGGTCGCGCACCACAACGTAGACATCGGGGGCGACAGCGGGGTCGAGCGTGTCTTTGCCCATGGTTGCCACAAAGAAAACTTTTTGAGCACGCTCCATCATCAGCACGTAGTGCGAATGGTGTAGGATGCCGAGTCCGTCGGTTTGATCGAACCATGTCTTCATGGTCACGATGAATGTTTTATTAGGCTGCAGTCCGTCGGAGGGCATACGCAAGGAGTGACGGGAAAACGCCCGTGTGCAAGCGTAGCCCTTATTTCTCGGACCGAAAAGTGGCCGCTAAGGCATCGAGTGCCGCCCAGGTTTCGTGCGCTGGTTGCAGTCCGAGGTCGCGCTCTGCTGCGGAAATATCAAAGTAATGACTCTTCGCTAATTCAACGGCGACGAAGCGAGTCATCGGTGGTTCACCACGTAACGCAAGTAGTGTCCAAGCTGCTTCCAGGATGGAGCCGATGGTGTAGGCTTTTTTTAGGCTGATTTTGCGCGTGATGGCGGGCAGGCCGGCCCCGACGAGTAGGCGGTTCACAAATTCCCAGAGTTTAACGGGCTGACCTTGCGAGATGAAATAGGCTTTGCCGTGGGCCCGTCCCGCGAGGAGGGCATCAAGGGCATTGAGGTGTGCGTTTGCGGCGGTGTCGACGTGTGTCACATCGACCAGATTTTCGCCGTCACCGACAATGCGCAATTTGCCAGCACGGGCGCGGGCGAGGATACGCGGGAAAAGGTGAGTGTCGCCTGGCCCCCAGATGAGGTGTGGGCGCAAGGCACAGGCCGGCATCTTCTCGGTCGATGCTTTGAGTGCAATTTTTTCGGCCTCTGCCTTCGTTTCAGCGTAAGCGCAGAGCCAGTTATTTCCGTAGGGAAGTGATTCATTGGCACCGTTAAACGATTCACCGCTGAAGACCACGCTCGGTGTGCTGGTGTGAATGAAGGCACGGACGCCGCTCAACTTCGCAGCTTCGATAAGGTGATAAGTTGCGGTGATGTTAGCTGCTACATAGTCGTCCCATCGACCCCAAATGCCGGCCTTGGCGGCGACGTGAAAAACATAATCGCAACCTTGGACGGCGGCTTTGGCGATTTCGGGCTGGGCCAGATCGCCTTGAATGTAATCAATCTCGTTCGAGAGGCTGGCAGGTCGACGGCTCCGTCCGACGACGCGAATTTTATACCCACGTTCTTGGCAACGAGCCACGATGGCCCGTCCGAGAAAGCCGGCTCCACCTGTGACTAAGACGAGCGGTGGATTCATAGTTTAAGGCTGAATTTAGGGCTTAATCTGCGGGTCCATTCCTCGGCTAATTTGAGGCGATGGATTTTGGCGTTGTGACGCACGTCGACTGGTAGGCTCTCTTGAAACACGATTTTTTGAATCTGGTGCGACAGGGCATTGTGTCGGGCGTGAATGCGCAGATTTTTGATGAACGTTTCACGTTCACCATCATTACCGGGGAAGGATTCAGGTTTAGGTTCGATTACTAAAACCGGAATTTGTTTGGGTGCGGCCCCGATCCCAATGAGGGCGCAGCGTTGTACATCTTCGTGATTTCTGAAGGCGGGTTCAATGGATTCGGTGGTGAGGATGCCGTGAGCGGTTTGTACTTTTTCGATGCAACGACCGTGGAACCAGAGTCGACCAGCGGTATCGATACGACCCAGGTCGCCCATGCGGTGCCAGATTCTTTCGCCGTCGCGAATTTTGGCACGTGCGGTGGCCAGCGGTAGTTGATCGTAGGAGTGCGTGACGCTCGGCCCTGTGACAATGATTTCGCCAATCGTATTCGGTGTACACTCAGTGGCATCGCTAAGATTGAGAATGGCTCCAGACGCTTCTTGAATAACTTTTATTTGCACGCCGCTGACGGGTCGACCCACGCAAGTGCCTTGTCCGAGTAAAGTCGCGGCTGCGGTTTCGCGCAGAATCTCGGTCGATTCAATCGTAGTGGCGGGCAGGCATTCGGTGGCACCGTACGGTGTATGAATTTCGCAATTGGGTGCGATGATGCGGAGATCTTCGAGTAAGCCGTTGGGCACAGGGGCACCCGCGATGAGCAGGCGCTGCAGGCTCGGAAGCTTTATATCTCTATTAAGACAGTAAGCGGAAATACGTCCCCAAATGGCGGGCGAACCGAAGGAATTCGTAACCTTCTCCGAGCGAATCGCCGCGACGATCGGGGCGGGGTCGGCTTCGATGGGTCGTGAAGGATTCATCATCGGCGTGACGGTGGTCATGCCCAAGGCCGGATTAAACAGGGCGAAGACAGGCAGCATCGCCATGTCGATTTCGCCAGGTTGAATTTTAAAGGTCTGTCGGATGAGCTTAATTTGCGCATCGAACATCCCGTGCGTGTAATTCACGCCCTTGGGTGCGCCGGTTGATCCGGAAGTAAAAAGAATCGCGGCTTCGCTGGTGGCGGTTACCTCGGCGAGTGGCAACGGTGTGGCGGAGGTGCAGTCCTGTAATAATTTTCTCCACTTGCTGCCACCGACGGCGATGCGACAGGAAAAACTTTTGAAGGCTTTGAAGGGCAAGTGACTCAGCAGGGCGATGGGTCGCATCGCAACCAGTGCGGTCGGTTGCGTGTGTTGAATGCAGTTGAGAACTTTTGACCAACCCATACCGGGGTCGATGGCAATGGGCACGGCACCGAGTTTCAACAGTGCGAACATGCACACGATGAGGTCGTGGCCCGGTTGGACGGCGAGGAGGGTGCGAGTGCCTTTCTGAATTCCGTCGGCGTAAAAAATCCGCGCCGCCGCATCGCTTTCTTGATCCAGCAACTTGAATGAGCGGTGTTGATGAACGACGCGTCCTTCGTTGCTAACCGAGAGTGGCGTGAGGGTGGCGTAAGCGAAAGGCGTCGTCTGTGCCGCGGTGCGGAGGTGTCGTGCGACGTTGCAGCCGGTGTCGTTCATTTTGCCTATAAATGAAGAAGCCCCGATTTCGGGGCTTCTGCAAGGACACTTGTTGGACTTTTTAGTAGTCGGTGATGGTGATGGCACCCCAGAGGAGGGTAATGCGGTCACCGGAATTGGCCCGACGGGAAACGAAATCATTCATGCTCAGGTGAACCGTGGCCTTATTGACTTCACCGTAGGAAGCAGGCTCGACCTTGATAATACCGAGGAAATTGTGAGCAGGCTCCATGGATACGTTACCGTTATGGGTAGGGGTATCGTAGCTGCTGCAGCCGACGAGAGCGGTTGCGGCGAGAAGGGTGACAAGAGCGAGGTGCTTCATTGGGGTAAGGTTTATTTCGATTAACTTGGGTCGGCGTGACAAGTCCGAAATATCAACCCTGGGCCCAGAGCTGCCAGGTCTGAATCAGTTGGGGTCCGTAAAAGAACCAAAGCACGGCTGCGGCCGCCATACTAGGCACAAATGGCACGCTTTCACGTTCTTCTTTCTGACTAAAAAGAGCCAAAACGGAGGGTAATTTTATTAACACTCCGATGACGGCACCGCCGAAGAGGCAGAACAGGGCGCCTTGCCAGCCGCAGTAGGCGCCGACCCCCGCACACAGAATGATGTCCGCCTCACCCATGGCCTCTTGTTTGAGAATCGCCGTGGCGATGGTACGAATCCACCAAATGAGTGCGGTGCCGATCGCAATCCCCAGGAGCGAGTCTTTGGCGGATGCAATTCGATTATAGATTTCGAGGTGCGAACTGGTTTCGCCGTGGAGCGAAGGGGCGAGGATGGAAAGTAGGAGGCCAGTGCCGACCAATGCGAAGTTGGGTGCATCGGGCACGAGCATATCATTCAAATCACAACCCGCTAAAATGATGAGTAGCGAAACGAAAACGCAGGCGATGGCGGCTTTGACTGGGGCGAGGGTGAGCAGTGCGAGCGCGAAGAGCAGTCCGGTGAGAAGCTCAACGACTGGATAGCGCGGCGAAATGCTGGCACCGCAGCAGCGGGCTTTGCCTTTGAGCACGAGCCAGCCGATGAGAGGGATATTTAAAGAAGAAGGAATGGGTTTACCGCAGGCACAGTGCGATGGAGGGGAGATGATTGATTCTCCTCTGGGTAGGCGATGGATACAGACGTTGAGGAAACTTCCGACGCAGGCACCGACGGCTCCCGCACAGACCGCCGCAACGGCGGGATGAAAGGCGATAAAGATTTGAAGGTCGGTCAGGCTCATAAAATATTATTTTTCGCCGATGGCTTGGCGCATGGGTGCGGCGGGTGGAGTGATGCCGGTCCACAGTTTGAAGGCCACGGCTCCTTGCCAGCGTAGCATGGGGCGGCCATCGCAGTGAGGGACGCCGTGGGCTTGAGCGAGTTGCAGGAGTTTAGATTGGTGTGAACCGTAGGTGGTATCAAAAACAAATTGTCCACTCTGTAGAAACTTTTCGGCGAGCGGACTTTCGTCAGTGGGCTTTAATCCAAGTGTGGTACAATTAATAATCACCGCTTTTGGTCCGACCGATTTTAATTCACCGCACTGAGCACGCGAATCATGGAGTGCGTCGACGAGGGCTTGGGCTTTGGTCGCATCACGATTAGTGATAAAGAGGCTTTGGCATTGAGCATTTAAACACGCCACGGCGACAGCGCGGGCGGCACCGCCTGCGCCGAGCAGGATGACTTCTTTGCCCGCAATTTTCTGTCCGCTCTTTTCTTGGTAGGCTTCGATGAAGCCCTGTCCATCCGTCGTATTGCCTGCCCATCCTTGTGGAGTGAGCGTGAGAGTGTTTATGGATTCGGCCGCACTTGCTTCGGGCGAGAGGCTGGATACCAATTTAAGTGCAGCGATTTTATGAGGCACCGTGAGGTTTAATCCGATGAACCCTTTCGCTTTAAGCACGTTGAGAGCTTCAGCTAATTCATCGGGCTTAATGTGTAGGCGGTAGTAATTTACGCCCTTTAATTCAGGGTGTTGTGTGCTGCCTGCGGCGATGGCTGCATTATGCATCGCTGGACTGAGCGAGTGTGCGATGGGGTCGCCGAGGACGCCGAGGCTCCGCGCGGGGAAATCGGTCTGACGAATGTCAGCGAGGGTGAGCGTGGAATCAGGCACGGTTATCAATTTTTTCGAGGGCGTGAACGAAGCCGACAAATTGGCGGCTGCCGCGATCGTTACCGTGGGCTTCGAGTTGGGAAACTAAATTACGGCAACAACGTGCGATGGTTTGGGTCACTGTTACGGGTTGAAGAAAATCTTCGTCGGCGGGCAAGTGATTATCGAGGAGGAGTAATTGGACTTCGGCGCGGGTGCGGAATGTCCCACCTTGATAACAATCGATATAAAATGGGGTGCGGCCGGTGAAGACGCCGACCATGAAGCGTCCGGGCAAGCCGACGGGTTCAACGGGGAGGTTGAGTCGACGGGCAACGAGGAGGAAAATAATACAGAGTGAAATGGGGATGCCGCGCTTGGTGGACATGACGCGCGAGAGCAGGGAAGAGTCGGGAGCGGCGAACGAGCGTTCGGCGCCACGGTAGCCTTCTTCGCCGAAAATCACGCGGCAGAGCAGGCGGCATTTTTCTTTGGTGTCGAGTGGTTCGGCGATGAGTTCGCGGGTGCGGGCTGTGAGGCGATCCAGTTCAGCGGCGTAAGCGTTAACGGGCAGCGAGGGGTGGATGACGCGTTCGAGTAATAAGCACGCCTCTTCGAGGTCCATCTTGCCAGCGTTGATGTAATTAAGAAAGGAGTGAGCAGCCGACTCCGATGTGCGTAGGTCTCCCAATAAGGACTGTGCGTAACTACCTAAGTTTTTATCGGTGCTTAATTTCTCGAGCCAGAGCACGCCATCGGTGCCAGCGGATTTTACACCTTCGATGACGGCTTTGCGAACCACGGGTGAGGGGTCGTCGAGCAACCGCTCTAAGGCGGAAAGTTGCGCGAGGGTCGTCATGCTTTCTTTATGACTCAACAAACGAGGTTGGGCAATACGGTACTGCGCGGCATAAAAAGCAGTTTTGCGACAGGTCGTCGCGTTGGCGACACAGTGTGACGGTCGAAAAGTCTCAATGGATTTAAGCGAATGTTTTAAACAGCCATTGCGGTGCGGAAAATAGGGGGTAATCTTAAAGGTGTCGGTTGGAATGGTTCTTGCAGTTTAGATTTTAATTATGAGTACCCCCTTCGGAAATCTAACGGATAAAACCAACGAGGCGCTTCAGCTGGCACAGAGCGAAGTGATTCAGCGTCGTCATGCCTTGATTGAGCCGGCCCACATTCTTTTCGCGCTGATGTCGCAGGAGGATGGCGTCACGCCCACTTTGTTCCGTCGGGCTAATAAAGACGATAAGGCACTGAGTTCGGCTCTGGCCGGACTGCTCGCACGTTTGCCAAAGTTATCGCAGGCCCCCACGCAGCCGGGATTATCGTCGGAAGCACATGAAGTCTTATTAAAGGCAAAGGAAGAAGCTGCGGCGATGAAGGACGATTATGTTTCGGCGGAGCACGTCTTATTGGCCTTAAGCGAGTCGGCTTCATTGCGGGCGGTATTTAAGGCCATTGATTTCGGTCGATCGGGAATAATGACTGCGTTGAAGTCGGTCCGTGGTTCGCAGCGGGTTACGACCGCAAATCCCGAGGCTACCTATGAGGCCCTTACTAAGTACGGGATGGATTTAACGGCACGGGCCCGCACGGGTAAGATGGATCCTGTGATTGGTCGCGATGAAGAGATTCGTCGCGTGATCCGTATTTTATCCCGTCGCACGAAGAACAATCCCGTGCTGATTGGCGAACCGGGCGTGGGTAAGACCGCCGTCGTGGAAGGCTTGGCGCAACGGATTGTGAATGGCGATGTCCCAGAAGGCTTGCGTGACAAAACGATTTTCTCGCTCGATATGGGTGCATTATTGGCGGGTGCGAAGTATCGCGGCGAATTTGAAGAGCGCCTCAAGGCAGTGTTGTCCGAAGTGAAGTCGGCCGAAGGCGGCATTTTATTATTCATTGATGAAATGCACACGCTCGTCGGGGCAGGGAAGACTGACGGTGCGATGGATGCAGCGAATTTATTGAAGCCAATGTTAGCGCGCGGCGAATTGCACTGTATTGGTGCGACCACGCTGGATGAGTTCCGTCAGCACGTTGAAAAAGACGCCGCCCTGGAACGTCGCTTCCAACAAGTCATGGTCGAGCCACCTAGTGTGCCCGATACCGTTTCGATTTTACGTGGCTTGCGTGAACGCTTTGAAGTGCACCACGGGGTGCGTATTGAAGATGCGGCATTAGTAGAAGCCGCCGTGCTTTCGGATCGTTACATCACGGCCCGATTCTTGCCTGATAAAGCCATCGATTTAGTCGATGAAGCCTGTGCTCAGATTCGTACGGAAATTGACAGTGTGCCATCGGAATTAGACGTACTCAACCGTCGGGTTTTACAGCTCGAAGTGGAAGACTCCGCCTTGAAGAATGAGAAGGACGATGCCTCGAAGGCACGTTTGGAAATTTTACGAAAAGAATTAGCTGAGGCGCGCGAATCGCAGCGCACTGTGCGCAGTCGCTGGGAATCGGATAAAGCGGAGGTGACAAAAGTCCGCGCGGTGCGCGAGCAACTCGATGCGGCCCGTCGCGAAATGGCCGAAGCAGAACGTAAAGGTGATTTAAATGCCATGGCTGCGTTGCGTCACGGACGTATTCCACAATTGGAGAAAGACGTCGCGGCGATGGAGAAGACGGCTAAGTCGGGCACGGGACTCTTCCGCGAGACCGTTACGCCGGAGGAAATTGCAGAAGTCGTGGCACGCTGGACAGGTGTGCCGATCACGCGTTTACTTTCGAGTGAGCGGGAAAAACTTTTACAACTTGCGGACCGCTTGCAGAAGCGCGTGGTCGGTCAGGTTGAAGCCGTCCAGGCGGTTTCGGAAGCCGTGCAACGTGCCCGTGCCGGTGTACAAGATGCCCGCCGTCCTGTGGGGTCGTTCCTATTCTTGGGTCCGACTGGCGTGGGTAAGACTGAATTAGCTAAGGCCTTAGCGGTGGAGCTTTTTGATACGGAGAAGGCCATGGTCCGCATTGATATGTCGGATTACATGGAGAAGCATGCCGTCTCGCGTTTAGTGGGAGCGCCTCCCGGATACATTGGTCACGAAGAAGGCGGTCAGTTGACTGAGGCCATTCGCCGTCACCCTTACTGTGTCGTCTTATTAGACGAAGTGGAGAAGGCGCACCCTGATGTCTTCAATATTTTACTGCAGGTGTTGGACGACGGACGTTTAACGGATTCGCAAGGGCGCACCGTGGATTGTCGGAATGCGATTTTCATTATGACTTCCAATATTGGCAGTCGGCACATTGCGAGTGCGGCCGGCATGGAAGGTCTTTCGGAAAATGTACGTGAGTCGGTCATGGCCGACCTCCGCCAGCACTTCCGTCCAGAGTTCCTGAATCGCGTCGATGAGGTCGTGCTCTTCCGTCCGCTCGGTATCGAAGAAGTTGCCGCGATTGCCGGGATCTTAATTGAAGGCCTCACTGCACGTCTCGCGCCGAAGCGCATTCGCCTGGAGTTGCATGCTAAGGTGTTCAAATGGCTCGCGGATCGTGGCTTGGACCCTGTTTACGGGGCACGTCCGCTGCGTCGCTTCATTCAGCGGGAAATCGAAACCCCGTTGGCCAAGGAATTGTTGGGCGGCAAGATTGTCGACGGCTCGCTCGTGCGTGTCACTTTAGCGGGCGATAAGGTGGCCTTCGAATCCAAGGCGGGCGGGTTTTCGGGTTGAAGATTGAAGCATCCCGTTGAATGTTCCTGTCATGACAGC
>CANGNX010000026.1 GCA_947455415.1 Opitutia bacterium
CGTCACCGCCATTATCAAACCCTTCAAACTCGAAGAAGTGAAGGATGCCCTCGCCGAAATCGGCATCGAGGGTATGACTGTTACCGAAGTTAAAGGCTTCGGTCGTCAAAAGGGTCACACCGAAATCTACCGTGGCTCTGAGTACACGGTTGATTTCTTGCCCAAGGTAAAAATCGAAGCTGCCGTCGCCGACGAGCAGGTCGAAAAAGCCATCGCCACTATCTCCAAGGCCGCTCACACCGGCAAGATTGGTGACGGTAAGATCTTCGTCACTGCCCTCACCGATGTCATCCGTATCCGTACGGGCGAGCGCGGTGCTGCAGCGATCTAATCCACCAGGTCTAAGTTGAACGCAAAAGGGCGGCCGAAAGGTCGCCCTTTTTGTTACCCTAGGCCCTCGATACTCGGCTTTACTTGCGCTCGTGAGCTTCCCCGAACTAAATCGGGCCATGTCACTGAAGCCCTACTCACCGCTGCTCCTCCTGCTAGGGGCAATGGTTTGGCTTACCGGGTGCGGACCGAAGGAAGATACGGCCACGCGACAGGCCAAGGCAGGGATTCTGGTAATCAACAATGCGGCCGAGCCCTCCAGTCTCGACCCCCAAGAAATCACCGGCCTACTGGAATCACGCATCGCCTACTCCCTGTTCGAAGGGCTGGTGAACTACGACCCGGTCGACTTGCACGCCATTCCAGGTGTGGCCGAAAGTTGGAGCACCACTGCCGATGGGCGGACATGGACGTTTAAGCTTCGGTCCAATGCCCGCTGGTCTAACGGCGACCCCGTGCAAGCGTCTGATTTTATATTTAGTTATCAACGCATCCTATCCCCAAACTTTGGTGCCGAGTATGCCTCCATGCTCCACGGCGTCCGCGGCGCCAAAGCATTTAATATCGGTACGCTGAAAGATTTCTCAGAGGTCGGTTTCAAAGCACCCGATGCCCACACCTTGATTGTCGAACTCGATCACCCGATTCCTTACTTCCTCCAACTCATCTGTCACCACAGCTGGCTGCCCATTCACCCTGCCACGATTCTTAAGTACGGCGCCATCGACCAAATGCATACGGCTTGGACACGCCCCGGCGCGTTGATTGGCAATGGCGCTTTCACCCTACAATCATGGGACGTGGCCCGCCAGATTGTCGTGAAAAAGAATCCACTCTATTGGGACGCCGCCAACGTGAGTCTCAAAGGCGTGGAGTTTCACGCCATCACCGACCTTTTTGCCGAAGAACGGGCCTTTCGCGGCGGAGAATTACACATCACAGGCAGCGTGCCCCCGTATAAGGTTGTGCAATTACTCAGTCAGCAAAGCCCCACGCTGCGTATCGACCCCTACCTCTCGGTCTCTTTCATTCGCATCAATACGAACGTAAAAAATAATCCCGATGTGCAACGCGCCTTAGCCGACGCGCGAGTGCGCCGAGCGTTAGGCATGGTGATTGACCGTCAGAAAATTGCGGAACGGGTTTTACGTGCCGGCGAATCACCGGCTCGTCATTTAACTCCACCCGGTACGGGCGGATTTATCGCCCAAGCCAAATGGAGTGAAGACATCGCCGTCGCCCAAAAACTTTTAGCGGAAGCAGGCTACCCGGGTGGCAAAGGTTTTCCGAAAATTGAGTACCTGCTCAACGCTTCGGAGGGCTCACAACTCGCCGCCCAAGCCTATCAAGAGATGTGGCGTCAAACCCTCGGTATCGAAGTTGAACTCCGAAGTCTCGACTGGAAAGTGTATTTGAGCGCCCTGCATAAAGGGGATTTTCAACTGGCCCGCTCAGCCTGGAGTGGTGACTACAACGATCCCAATACCTTCCTCGAGATGTTCATCACGGGGAATGAATTGAACCAAACCAACTGGAGTGACCCTGAGTTTGATCGCCTCATCACCGCCGCCGCTGCGGAAATCAATCCTACCGCACGATTACAGCTCTTCGAAAAGGCCGAACAACGGCTCATCGAGGGGGCACCCATCATCCCGGTTGTCTTTAATAAAAATAAATTCCTGCTTCGTCCGGAAGTTAAAGGCTGGTACCCCAATCTACTCGACCAACATCCACTCAATCGGATTCAACTCATCCCTTCACATAACTAATTATGAAATTCTTCAAAAAATGGCGCGGACAAAATGAGGCTCTGCCTGAGCGTGCCTCGCTCGTTTCTATTTTAGGCAACGCCATCATCGCCGGCATCGTTATCTCCTCTCTTTTTCTGCTTACCGAAAAGTTGGGCGCCATCCTCATCATGGGAACCTTTGCTGCTAGCAGTCTCATTGTCTTCAGCTACCCTGACTCGCCTTTTGCACAGCCCCGCAATGTTATCTTTGCACACCTCTTAGGTAGCACCATCGGGCTCTCATGCCTAACCTTCCTTGGCTCCGAGTGGTGGAGCGCAGGCCTGGCCGTCGCCCTCACTATCGTTGCCATGAAGACTTGTCGCACCGTACATCCGCCAGCGACTTCCAACCCGCTCGTCGTCTTTTTAATCAAGCCCCATTGGTCCTTCCTACTCTTCCCCACTTTAGTTGGTGCGGTGGCGATTATCATCACGGCACTCTTTGTGCATAATTTACGTCGCACTGAAGCCTGGCCCAAATATTGGTAATCTTTATGACTCCTGAAGCACGCCTCCAAGAATTAGGTTTAACTTTACCCACGCCGCCCGCCGCTGCCGGTGCCTACGTGCCCGCCGTGCGCTCTGGCAACTTACTTTACCTCGCAGGTACCTTGCCCATGAAGGACGGTAAAGTGGTTTCGCTTGGTAAAGTTGGACGAGAAATCGACCTCACCCAAGCTGCTGAAGCGGCCCGACTGTGCACCCTCAACGCCCTTGCTAACGCGAAAGCCGCACTGGGCTCACTCGAACACGTGACACGCGTGGTGATGGTGAATGGTTTCGTCAACGGCATCGATGGTTTCGCTGATAGCCCAAAAGTTTTAAACGGTGCGTCCGAGTTTTTACTTCAAGTATTTGGTGACGCTGGTAAACACGCCCGCGCTGCGGTTTCGGTCAATGGCCTGCCCCTCGGTGCCTCGGTCGAAGTGCAGATTATTTTAGAAGTAAAATAAACCGCTTAGTCGACGACGCCGACGTTGGTAAAATCGATCTGGAACGCCCGTCTTCCCGGAGGTGCGCCACAGTTACCAATCTGCGCACAGACCCGCTTCACGATTTCGACAATCTGAGGATCTTTAGGCTTATTAATCCAACTACCAAAGCTGACATTCCCAGCGGCGTCGATTTTGACGGTCACTCCACAATTACCCGCAGAAATTCCTGGCTCAGAGGCAATCAAACTTGTCCAGGCCGATTGAAAGCGTGCTTTTACTTCACCTGCATAAATTTGTTGTTCGCTGGCACTGCCACCCTCACCACCGTTTTCCCCCTTACCATAATTCCGACCGGCCTTCACGGTAACGCCACCAATCGAAGCGACTTTGCCGCTGCCATTACTTTTACTACCGCGGGAGTTATTAAAATCGCTCAGCGATGTTTTACCAGAACTGGAATTCGACTTACTGGACTTACTCGCCGATTTACCTGACGGATTCGATGCCGCCGCCGCTTCTTCCGCCTCGCGACGTGCATCGGCTTTAATTTGTTCTAAATCGAGCTTCTTAATTTTAACAATCGCGATACCCGTCTTGCTGCCACTGGGGTCGCCTTGCGCAACGCCGGCAGCCTTACCGACCTCGCCCGGACGGCGCCCCGGAATGCCATTCAAGTCGACCAACAAGGGGTCAACTGGATCAACCGCCTGACCCGAGGAATGCGAGGCATACCAGGAAACGCCTATGAGCACCGCGACAATGCCCAGGTGAACTGCAATCGAGCCGACAATGCCTTTATTTCCGTCAGCCATTTTCAACGTATCTCCGTATCCAATCCGACCTTCGTTAGTCCCTTGGCCTTCGCAATCGACATGACATCGATAATTTTTTGGTAAGGCAAACTGGCATCGCCCCGAATCCGCACCACGGGCTGATCGCGCTCGGCCATCGCGGCAATCTGGGCAAACTCAGCTTCGAGTTGAGGCTTAGTGACCGTGCGGTTACCAATTGTAAAAACACCATCGCGACCAATCGATACATAGCGATACTGCTGTTTCGTATCAGGCGACTTACCCGACCCCTTCTCCGCTTTCGGTAAATTCACCGAGGTCGTTTGCTCCAGCACTGGCGTGGCAATCATGAAAATGATGAGCAGGCAGAAACACAAATCGAGCATCGGCGTGACGTTCAATTCGTTCATCACATGTAACCGATGAGGCTTAGAAAAAGAGCGTGCCATAACTACTGTGCATCCTCCCAACCTGGCAAAGCAGCGGGCGGCGTCGGCGGAACCACGGGATTCTCAGCCACAACGACCGGCGCAACCATGGGTGCAGGCACAGCAGATGCGGCGGCACGACGCAATAATTCAGCCTGCTGTTGTTGTTCGAAATTATTCCGTGCTTCGCCTTCGAGTTCTAATTCCACTCGATCCGCCAAGGTGCTCGCAAAGTTCTCTAACTCAGTGGACATGATTTTCACCTGAGTTAACAAATAATTATAACCGAAGGTGGCAGGAATCGCCACCAACAAGCCGAGGGTCGTCGTGACTAAAGCACCACAAACGCCGGGAGCCAATTGGGCGATGCTGGCTTTTTCAGTCAAAGCTCCGAACGTTACCATCACCCCCCAAACCGTGCCTAATAGCCCTAAAAACGGCCCACCTGAAACCAGCGAACTCAAAAGCACCATCTTGTCTTCATATTTCACCATCGTGCGTGAAACCGCACGTTGAATGGCGTTTTCGACATGCCCCATGCACATCCGCACATCCGATGGTCGCACCAAACGGCCCTTGTGACGTTGCACTGCAGCCACCGCCTCGGAAACTAGAAATTCGTACGGAGAAAGATTGGTGCCACCAGGGAAATTCAAGCCGACGACCGAATTCTGATCACGCAGTCGACGATCAAAAAGGTGATTGCGGCGACGCAACTCTTGCACGTCGGACCATTTTTGAATCATCGCACCCCAACCGATGAATGAACAAATCACCAAGACACCGGCGACCGCCAGACCTGCCGAGTCCATTTGCTTAAAATACCAGAGGGCACCTTTTTCGGTGTCAGCCAGAACCATCGCAAGCACAGGTGAAATCATTATCACCAGCCAATCCACTCACCGCCCGGCTTCAATCTGAAAAGGTTGCGAGGTTCGCTTGTATTCAGACTAAATGAGTTTATTATTAACCCAATGGCACAACGCCCACTCAACTGCACGCACTGCAATCAGCCGTGCACAGTTTTTGTCACCCTCGTCGCGGGCGGCAAGGCGGACACCTATGGACTTTGCCCTACCTGCCCTCAATTGGCCCTCCTGGCACCTGAAACCACCCTGCCATCCTTGAGCCTTGGACTTAAGCTGTCGGTACCCACACCCGCTGGCCGTGGACGCTGCCCTTCCTGCGGCTTCCGCTGGGAAGACTTTGAGCGCACCCAGCGTATCGGCTGTCCGACTTGCTATGAGACGCACCAGGCGCACCTCAACCCCACGCTTTCACGCATTCAGCCAGGCGTGCAACATATCGGCCGTCGCCCCCAGCCCACCCTGGAAGAAAAGAAGGCTCAACTTGAACAATTTAAATCCCAGTTAAAGTCTGCCGTGCAGTCGGAAGACTTTGAAGGTGCCGCAGGCTTGCGCGACCAGATTGCCCGACTGGAATCAGAATTTTCAGCGTTAAAGTCCTAACCTTCCGCGTTGCCCGATAAGCTTTATGGGTCAATGTCACGGCGGAATGAAACCGACCGTACTTGTAACGAACGACGATGGTATAGGCGCAGCCTTTATCCACGCACTCGTCGATGCCTGTTTGCACGAAGGCTTTCATGTTGTCGTGGCCGCTCCCTCCGGCGAACGCAGCTGGATTGGCCGAGCCTTTAGCCGCCATCGCGAAGTGACCGTCACTAGTTTCCCAAATCTCGGACACCAAGCCTGGTCGATCGACGGCACACCATCCGACTGCGTGAATATAGCCTTAGGCAATCTGCTAGCCACCAAACCCGATGTTGTACTCTCGGGCATGAACATCGGCTTTAACGCTACCATGCCCCTGCTCTTGAGTTCAGGTACCTTGGCGGGTGCCACCGAAGGCACTGCATGGGGTATTCCAGCGGTAGCCTGCTCGCTCGACCTTGAGCAAAAACTCTTTGAACAAGTGCACCGCACTTCCGCCGTCTGCCCCGCTGCGCTTCGTCCCCACCTCGAAGCCGCCTGTGCTCACGCCGCCAAATTTGCCCGTGCGCTAGTCGGCAAGTCACAACCCGACATGCAAGTGCATAGCTTAAATTACCCCACCAACGTTACCAAGGAAACTGCGATGGAGCAGAGCTGGCCCGCACTGGTACGTCATGGTTCACTCTTTAAACCTTCCGCACTCGGCTATCAATTTGCGTGGAGCGACGGACAGAATCTCAGTAACGATAAACAAACAGACCTCGCTATTATCGAGCGAGGCCTGATTAGTCACACCGTTATCAATTTAGGCCAACTCGGCCGTTTCTAAAATTGCTCAGTGAGCGTGGCTGTCGTGACCTTCCTCACTGCCCTTTAAAAACAAGGGCAAGAGAATGATGAGTCCGACAATCGGTGCGGGTGCCCAAACCTTGGTGAGTTGATGGGCATCCAAGAAGGGTTCGAAGGCAACGAAGGCCGCAAAGGCCCAAGCACCCAAGAGTGACAAGAAGCCTAACCAGGCCGATGCACCCGCATCATTCACTCGACGAAGCACGGCGATCGACAAGAAACCGGCAAAGAAAATAGCGGAGAGGATTAATAAGAAAATGGCAAATGGCGCCCAACCTTCGACCGCGTGGTGATGAATCTTTTCTTTCTCTTTTTCGGCAGCTTCGATGCCCTTGGCCTTGGCTTCGGCTAAAGCAGTCTTTTCATCAAAGGCCTTTCCTTTCGCGGCTGCCTTTGCCTTAGCAAAGGCTTGGTCTTGGGCTTTCTGAGCAACAATCACTTCCTGCTCATGTGCACCCGAGGCGGGCAAGACTTCGGTCATGTAAGCGAAGCTGAACCAGGAGAAACCCGAGAAAACCACGATCAGAAAACCAAGGTTCAACAGGAGGCCCAGTCGATTGAGTGGCTTCGTGAGATTAAGTGAGAACGTCATAAGAAGGTGCCTCGAAACCTACGACGACGACCCTCGCCTGCAAATCCAAACTTGGAAAGTCGGCCCAACCTGTACTGATTGATTATCGCCATGGCACTCGAACTCCCTGAAACCGTCCTCTTTGACCTCGATGGGACCCTGGTCGACAACTTTGAGGCCATCCATAAGTGCTACAATGATGTGATGACGCTCATGGGCCTACCGCCCGTTAGTTATGACAAGATCCTCAAAGCAGTGGGCGGCTCAGTGAATGTCACCGTGGTTAAACTCGCAGGGGAAGCTAATGCCCCGACCGCCACCCGCCTCTTCCGCGAACACTTCCCTTCCGTCATGTACCACGGACTGCGCACCTACCCCGGTTGCATCGAAATTCTCCAAGCGCTCCGTGCCCGCGGCATTCGTACTGCCGTCTACACCAACAAGGATGACGCAAATTCTAAGAAAATTATTTCTCACCTGAAATTAGATGAGCTCGTCGATGGCGTCTTTGGCACCAACGTGCACCCCTGGCGCAAACCTCAACCCGAGTTCACTCACTTCGTCACCTCCACCCTTCGCACCGACCCCCGTCGCACGGTGATGGTCGGCGATTCACCGTTCGATATTCAAACTGCACGTAACGGTAGCCTGGCAGCCATTCACTGTGTCGCCACTGGCAGCCATACCGTCGAAGAGCTCGCCCCCTATCAGCCCGATACGGTGCATCTAAACTTAGCCGAGTTACAAAAAGCGGTTTTCGCTCTCTAAGGTTTTGTTTCGCCCCCGGGCGGGCCCAATGATTGCCTAAGCATATGCCTCCTCCACGCGAAAATTCTCGTGGTCCCGAAATCACCCTTTCGGGCGTGATCGAGCGTATTCTATGGCTCGATGAGGAAACGCATTTCACCATCGCCGAACTCAGCCCTGAAGCGGGCGAAAAAGTTACGGTACTAGGCAACATGACCGGCATCCAATGCGGCGAAACCGTCGACCTCATTGGCCAATGGGAGAGTCACCACTTGCACGGCGCCCAACTCCGAGTGAAAAGTTTCGTCTCTCGCCTGCCTTCCTCCGTTCACGGGATTCGTAAATACCTCGGTAGCGGATTAGTTAAAGGCATCGGCAAAACTTACGCCGATAAAATCGTCGCAAAATTCGGCGTACGTACTTTCGACATTATTTCTAATCAGTCAGCGCGACTACGTGAAGTGGAAGGCATCGGTCCAGGTCGGGCGAAATCCATCAAGGCCGCCTGGGAAGAACAGAAAGCCCTACGTGAGGTCATGGTTTTTCTCCAAACTTACGGCGTCACCAATGCCCTCTGCATTCGTATCGTTAAAGCATACGGACAAGACGCCAAGAAAGTCCTCACCACCGAGCCCTATCGCGTTTGCCGACAAGTCGATGGCGTGGGCTTCAAGACCGCCGATAAAATCGCCCGTAACCTTGGCCTGCCCACCGCCGGACCCCAACGCGTGGACGCAGGCATTCTGCACACCCTCGAAGAACTCGAAGGCGAAGGCCACAGTGCCTTCCCCGAAGAGGGGCTTTTAGAAAAAGCCACTGCCCTTCTCGAAGTGGATCGAGCCGTGGTGCACGATCGCATCAAAGTTCTAATTAAAGAAAACGCCGTGGGCATTCTGCTCACCAACGGCATCACCCTCGTACAATTACGCCCGCAAGAAAACGCCGAGCGCTCCATTGCGACTTCTATCCGTCGCATCCTAGCAACCCCCAGCACATTACCTCCCATCGTCGCCGACAAGGCCGTGGCGTGGGCCCAAGAGCGCGCAGGATTTGCTTTCTCCGATGCACAAAGTGCGGCCGTCATCAGCGCGCTTCAGAGTAAAGTCGCTGTACTCACCGGCGGACCCGGCACCGGAAAAACCACTATCCTTAAAGCACTCTGCGATATTTTAGTCGCGAAAAAAGTTCGTATCTTACTCGGGGCACCCACTGGTCGGGCTGCCAAGCGCATGCAAGAGGCCACCCGCGTTTCGGCTGCGACTATTCACCGCCTACTTAAATTCGATCCCGCTGCCGGAGGATTCACTGCCAATGCCGAAAGCCCTTTAAGTGCGGATTTCGTGATCATCGATGAATCAAGCATGCTCGATACGAAATTGGCGGCAGCATTGCTACGTGCCGTGCCCTCTAACGCGCACCTACTATTAGTGGGCGACGTCAATCAGCTACCCTCAGTCGGTGCGGGTAATGTCTTATCGGACCTCATTCAATCGCAGGTGTGTAGCGTCACCCGACTCGACACAGTTTTCCGTCAAGGGGCTCGCTCAGGAATTGTCACCGTGGCCCACGGAATTTTACACGGCGAAACCCAACCACCCGCCCCCGAAATCGACCCCACCAAACTCGACTTCACGCATGATATTCATTTCGTCCGTGTCGACGAACCCGAAGCCTGCGTGCAAATGGTAACACGTCTGTGCTGTGAAATTTTGCCGCGAGCCTTGCGACTCGACCCACTGCGCGACATTCAAGTGCTCGCCCCGATGCACAAAGGCACGGGCGGCATTCAGGCTTTTAATCAAGCCCTACAGGACAAATTACGCAGTGCGAACAGTCGCAGTAGTCGCATTACCCCCGGCGATAAAGTCATTCAGACCCGCAACAATTACGATAAACTGATTTTCAACGGCGACTTCGGTGTCGTCCTCGAAGCCAATACCGAAACGGGTGACCTGCTAATTGATTTCGACGGCACACGCGTGGAATTTGAACGTAGCGAACAAACCGACCTGCAATTGGCCTACGCGGTGAGTATTCATAAATCTCAAGGCTCCGAATTCCCCGCCGTCATTGTGCCCCTGCTCCGCCAACACAGCATCATGCTCGCGCGCAACCTCATCTACACTGCCATTACACGCGGACGTAAACAGGTAATACTCGTCGGCGACCCCTCGGCTTATGCCATGGCCGTCCGGAATGCTTCCGATTCGGGAAGAATCACCGGACTGCTCCCACGCTTACGCGACGAAGCTTAAATGCGCGTGCGTAATGTGCCACGTGTAACACCCAGCTGATTCAAGACCTTGAGGTCGTTCCAAAGCTCCGTGCCCGTAATCTCCCCATCCAGCAAGGCTTGATAACGTTCCAAGGTACGTTTCACCGTCGCCGCATCTTCGTCGACAAATTCAATGCGGAAACGACGAACCCCGAGGGCCATTAATTCGGTGGCGTACTCTGCCCCCGTTTGGGCCCGTGAATTATATAAAGTATTCCGACAGCCCGCATCGGCTTTTAAAATATGCTCCGCACCCACGCGATCACGCAACTTCACGCGATGCTTTTCGCAAGGACGTCCGCAGTCGCGGTAGTCTTTGCCCTTCGACATAAAAGTGCAGAATACGCAGTGCTCCATATGGAACATGGGCATGTGTTGGTGCAGAGTGACTTCAAACCACGCTGGCGGGGCCGACTTCATCAAGGCCGCCAACTGACTCGAATCTAAATCATACGAAGCGGTCACACCTTCTAAGCCGTGCTGCTTTACTAACCATTCTGCGGTTAAGCCGTTCGCAACATTCAAAGAGAAGTCCCCACGTCGACGGTGCCCAGCGAAGGCACGCAAGTTATCGTGGTTACGCACCAAGTAACCATCGGCGTTGCACGATAAAACAATCTCGGTCACGCGGTCTTCGCCCTGCTTATGAATTCGCGGACCCATCGCCCAGAACTCAATCTTGCGACCAACTTTTTGTTCGTACTCCCGAACTTTTTCTACTGCCGCACGAAAACGTTTAGGGTCTTCAAACTCAGCGTAAATGACGCGGGCACCCCACTCGAGCGCGGGCTCGAGTTGCTCAGGCTCGCGAATCACCGTAATAATTTCCGCCTTCCCTGAAGGGGCAATCGGCTCCAGCGGCACCTTCCACGCGTCTTCCGAAAATGTTTCTAATTTCCAACGCGGGGATTGCTGACGCAGCTCCGTCAAACGCTCCGTGAGGTCGCGTCGTATGCGATTCAACTCACTCATTGGCACAATCAGCGGCCCATCTAAGTCGGCATGCACCTCACCCAGCTCGTAGCCCGTATCACCCAGTCGACCCAACTGATCGCGCAGTGACTGAGCGTCCATAGGACGTTTTTCGGCGACCGCACAGGGCATCGTCGAATCCGCCGAAACCACATGGCCTTCGCCATCATTAAATTCGACCCGTAAGGGTTGGGCTGGGCGACCAATAATTTTGGCCGAAATCGGACGGCGGTAATTGGGACGCTCTCGGTCCCAGGAATCGTGCAACGCTTTATCTAACTGAGGATCCTTCGTCTTCCAGAGTAACGCCCCAGGTTGCACCTGCGACCAATCCACGTCTTCGCGTCCAAAGCGCACAAAAGTTAAACCACCACGCGCAGGTTCCAAGCCGTGCACAAAGCCACCTTGCTCGCGTTCGGCAGGTTTACCTTGGTCAAAGACCACACCATCGCCTGGCTTAAGAGGGCCCTCCAGTTGCATGGTCACTCCATTGCTTGCGACATCAATCACCGTGCCCATCAACGCCCCGCGTTTCTTACCAAAGCGGGCGTGCACAAGTTTTTGATTGTCCAAGCCACGCAACCAACCCGTGTAAAGTCCGCGCGAGAAGGTCATCTGCATCGCATAGTTCTCTTCACGATTCACTTGCTGTGCCGCTACGTCAGCGTTCGCACCTTTTTGTAAAGCCTCCCATGCCGCATCCACGGCCCGTCGATAGGCACGCGTGATAGCCGCCACATATTCGGGCGATTTCAACCGACCTTCGATCTTGAGTGATTTCACACCGGCACGAATGAGGTCGGGCACCACTTCGATGCCTGCCAAATCTTGCGGCGAAAGTAAATATGCCCGGTCGCCTAAATCCATCGGCTTACCATCCACCATTAATTCGTAAGGCAAACGACAGGCCTGAGCACATTCGCCGCGATTCGCGGAGCGACCGCCGAGCGATTCACTCGTGAGGCATTGACCCGAATACGCGACGCACAAGGCACCGTGCACGAAAACTTCTAAATCGAGCGAAGCATTTTTCTGACCCTGCTCGACCTGTAATTTCTGAATTTCAGGAATCGAAACCTCCCGACCCAAGACCGCCAACGAAGCACCGAGCTCGCGAGCGTAATCGACACCGGCCGCACTCGTGACCGTCATCTGGGTAGAAGCGTGAATCGGAAAGTCCGGCGAGATCCGACGGATCATCCGACAGATACCCGCGTCTTGTACAATCGCTGCGTCTACACCTGAGGCAATAATCGTGCGTAATACCCGAGCGGCCTCCGCCATTTCCTCAGGGAAAATGAGCGTATTAAAAGTAACATAGCCTTTGACGCCGCGACCATGCAGGTAGGACATCAAACTCGGGAGATCGGCTTCCTCGAAATTATGGGCACGGACCCGGGCATTGAATCGACCCACCCCAAAGAAAATAGCATCAGCCCCATTCTCGACCGCGGCCTTGGCACAATCCCACTCCCCCGCCGGCGCTAAAACCTCGGGCTTTCTGAGTGGAGTGACTGGTGTGGCATTAGGCACCCCTCCAGCAAGGCACAGTCGGGCCAGCATGCAAAGAGGAATAGTCGGCAAACTCTATTGCTTCCAGGATTGCCCCGCAAGGGGGAGACCGTTTGATGACCCCATGGCCGACAAATTCGAAGAAATCTTTAAGATGCAGTCCGACCTCAATAAGCGGATTGGCGTCATCACCGAAGGCATGTCCGAGGAAGAAAAAATTAAGTGGACGCTTAATTACCTCCGTGCGATGCAACAGGAGATGGCCGAGCTCACGGACTCGGTGCCTTGGAAATGGTGGGCGAAATATCAAAAGTTCGACGAGCAAAACGCCCGCGTCGAAGTCATCGACCTCTTCCACTTTCTCATCTCGATTGCCCAAGTGCTCGGGATGTCTGCCGAAGACGTCTACCAAGCCTATTTAAAGAAGAACGCCGTGAATCACCAGCGCCAAGACTCCGGCTATGTGAAGAAAGACGAGAACGACTCGCGTCACATTTAATTTTTGCCACACCCCATGCGCCCTACCCTGGTTAAAGCCCGTCGCGGCTTTACGTTGATCGAGTTACTCCTCGCCATCACGGTTATCGTTATTCTCAGCTCGCTCTCGTTCGGACTCTTTAAGGCCGCCCGCAACGGCAATAACAAGTCCAAAGCCCTCGGCGAAATTCAGGCCCTTTCCATGGCCTGCGAAAATTACAAAAAGCTTTACGGCGACTACCCCTGCGGTCGCAGCGGCTTAGCGGCTGCTTCCGACGACACTAAGTTCGGCAATGACCTGCTTGATCAAGTCATGGGTCGGAAAGTCCTCTACTCCAAAACCGTCAGTGCGGCTGGAGAAAAATCGGTTGAGCTCGTGAGATTCGATGACAGCCGACTTCCCGGCGGCTCCACTCGTATTCAAAAACCACTCCTCAGCGTTGGCATTGTCACATCGAATAACGACAAAGCCCTCGGTAGCGCCGACTGGACCTCATCCACCGCCGCCACCTTCTTTCAAGACCCTTGGGGCAATGCTTATGGCTATCGCTATCGCATTCTTCCCTCAGCTGGCACACCCATCCAAAGCGCCACAACCGGCCTCTTCGCCGCGGGTTACAAGGATTGGCAAGCGCCTGGCTTTCTCATCGTCTCCTGCGGTAGCAAATACGCTGAGCCCGCCACGCCCGATAGCTCACCTGCTTCCAATGAGTACTGGGACACTTCTAGCACCATGACGAAGACCGGTCTCATTCCCACGACCTACAGCGACGAAACGAGCGACCAAGGCCCCTTCCGTGCGGATAACGTCGTTAACTGGGGCAACTAAGCGTCGCGCGTAGGCTCAATCAGCCGGGCCAGACAAACCGACACCAGCCACGCAATCAATGCGGTGGTGAGCGTGTGCGAGAGAAAATGCTCACCGCGGGCAATCTGATAAAGGCCCATGAGTAGACCAAAGAATAAGCCGATCGCTAATCCCACTCGACGATAGGAGCGATCCGCCCACGCCCAATAAAGCGAGATGAGCGCGAAGCCCCCGCTGGCATGTCCTGCTGGAAACGCGTGGCAAGGATAACCTGCTGGCTTAACCTGAAACAATAGTAGGTGATCATAAGCACCACCGTACATTTTTAATTCTAACGGTGTAGCCATATAACTGATGGCTCGCAGTTGCGTGGAAATAATCGGCACCAGTGCCATGCAAGCTAAGACGTAAAGGGCACGGCGGCGATTCAACCATGAAGGCGAAAAACGCGGGAGTGCCGCTATGAAAATTAGGTAAACCGCAAAAATAATAATTAGCATCTTCGGACCCTTATAAGCCAATGCGTCGCCCCACAGCGTATCGTGCGGCATCACCCATGCTTGGCCCTGCCAGAAAAAGGACTGGAACCAAAGGTCCAATCGCTCGCCACCCGCAAAAGGAAAACCAAAGTAGACCACGACGCCGACGAGCAAGCACAGCGGCCAAAGCACCGAGGGACGATTAATGGGCTGGGTTGGTGAGTCCGCCATTGTTGAAGAGTTCATCGGTTCCCTGATAATAATTTAAAGCCTCTTCGACGGCAGCGGAATTAGGCTGCTCCACGGGCGTTAAAGCACCAGTAGCTAAATTCGCCTGGTACTGCACAACCTGACGCACGGGCTTCAACACCGTGAGCAAGCCATCATCATGGAGCACCGCCACTTTCTGATAATTACTTATAAAAGCCCGAGGCTTGTAATCAGACTTTAAAACATCCGCTCCCACAAAACGTGAGACGTAAGGCACTCGCATCAATCCCAGCAAAGTTGGCGCGGTATCAATCTGACTCATCATGGTGTCGACCTGACGAGCCTTCAAATTATCCGGAGACCAGATGAAGAGCGGGATTTCATATTTACGGATCTCTAACTCACTCTTGCCAGCCACCGACGCACAGTGATCCGCTACAATCACAAAGACGGTGTCATTAAACCAAGGCTTCTTGGCAGCCGCCTTGAGAAACTCTCCAATCGCATAATCCGTATAAGCAACCCCGCCATCGCGACCCGTTAGAGCGGGGTTAATCTTACCTTCCGGCCAAGTGTAAGGACGGTGGTTAGAGGTCGTCATCACGAAGTGATGGAAGGGCATGCCAGCCGCATACGCCTTGTCCGCCTCGTCCAACGACCAATTGAAAGCGTCTTCATCGCAAGCTCCCCAGGCATTCGCAAAAGTTGTTTCTTTCCCCGCTGCGACTTGTCGCGGCAGATCCACGATACGGTAACCGTTCGTAGAGAAGAAATAATTCATGTTATCAAAGAAACCATCACCACCATAAATGAACGCCGTGTCGTATCCACGAGCACTCAAGACGGACCCCAAAGTGGTGAGGTTCTCGCAGCCCTTGCGACGGAGCACAGATTGACCCGGAATCGGTGGAATGGAAAGCGATAGGGCCTCCATGCCACGCACCGTACGCGTGCCGCCAGCATAACAATGCCGGAACCAAATCGATTCTTTTGAGATGCGATCCAAATTCGGCGTGAGATTTTTTCCGGCGTAACTCGGCTCACCGTAGCAGCCCAAAAATTCAGCGCTCAAACTTTCGATGGTGATTTGAATCACGTTCCATTTCTTCGCCGAACCCGAGGGCTCAACCTTACGAGTAATTTCGCCAGCTTTTTGCAGCTCCACACCCTCCCCTTTTAAACGTTCACGGAGCAGCTCAATGGCATTAGGTTGGGAGGGATAAAATCGACTCCATTCCAGCTGATTAGCCCAAAAAGCTGCTAAAAAGGCGTATTCGCCGTTCTTGGCGATTTCGGTGTCATAACTATTAGCGAAGCCTGGCTGCACATCGCCCATGTGACGCATCCCCGCCACAATACGCTCACCCAGACTCGTATCCACGTGCGATGAAACCTTCAAATCGTGACGGCCTACAAAATAAGTAAACGTCAGCAAAACAAACAACGGCGAATAGAAGCGTTTCTTAATCCGACGGGAAACATCCTGCTCGAGACCCTTCATCCATAACTTCACATAACCCAATCGACGCCAGACAGAGTACAGACCGAAAACAGCTAATGCGACTAAGGCAAAAATCAGCGTGAGGTTATAGGACTCACGGATATTTTTAATCACCTCACTGGTGTAAATCAGGTAATCGACCGCGATAAAATTGAAGCGAACGCCAAACTCTTCCCAAAATAAAATTTCAGAAATCTTCCAAAAGGTAAAAAGGAAGGCGCCGAAAAACCATAAAGGTGTCAGCCAATAGTGTGCCTTCTTTCCCGAACTAAACGCACTGATTAAACCGAAGGGCAGCACAAAGAACCACGCCATAACGGCATCGAAGAAGAAGCCGATAAATAGAGCCGAAAACGTTGCTGGACCCCAAGAAACCAAGCCGACCGAGGCGATTAATAGACCCAACCGTAGGATGGTACATAAACCGACATAGGTCAGCGCCAACAACCAAGTACCACCTTGTCGGGACTCCACCTTCGTATTTAACCAATCCTGCATGCCCGCACCATGCCTCGATATGCCAAAACTTGCGAGTCAATTAACCACTTTTCCCCTTAGCCAAAGGCACCTCGTCCACCCCGCAGCCGCCGTACGGATGGCAACGACCCAGGCGCTTAACCGTCAACCAAGTACCATAAAAGAACCCAAATCGCTTGTAAGCGACGACCGCATACTCTGAGCAGCTCGGCGTAAATCGACAGCCCGAACCCGGAACAATCGAATGTAACGCTTTGGAAACAAAACGCTGATAAAAATAAATCGGCTGCAGCGCGAGCCACGCCAGCCAAGTGGGTCGAGGCTCGTTCATGCTTTCTCCTTCGCCACTGCACCCGCCACCGCCACGGAGAATAAACGCTTCAACGTCGCCAACGGTTTTTTAAAAATACTCGGACGAGCCACGAGCACCACCTCCCAACCCTTTGGCAAGAGCAACGGATCCGCTCGAAAAACTTCGCGTGCCAAGCGCTTCGCGCGATTGCGATTCACGGCCAGTGGAATACTCTTCTTTGCGACCACGACCGCAAAGCGAGCCGGATTGGTCGCTGACGGAGTCCGTCCAATATTCAAAAGAAAAGGCCCGCAGTCCAACCGCGAGCCTTCTTGGCGGAGACGCGAGAAATCGGCCGAGGCACGAATTCGACGCTCCCGCGGGAGACGCATAGCCTTACGAGGCGCCTAAGCGCTTGCGACCAATCTTACGACGGCTAGCCAGCACTTTACGACCACCAGGGGTCTTGGAACGGGCACGGAAGCCGCACTTGCGAGCGCGGGCGATTTTGGATGGGCGATAGGTAGGCTGCATGGCGTTTAAAGAAATAGCCAAGGCTACCCCGCCATAGGTGTCAAGCCCCACACTTCCCGCCTTGGCAGAAGCCAAATCTATGCGAAGATAGACCTAATGAGTCCCGAGAAAGGCAAACTCCGCCCCCCTCCCGCCAAGGCCTATCAGAATCAGGAGTTCCTCCTCAGCCCCCAAGCCCGGACCCTGCGCGTCATGGCAGAGCTCACCGAGCCCTACCATCGCTTTAAAAAATTCGGGGTCCGCAACACAGTCGT
Organism: Opitutia bacterium; assembly: GCA_947455415.1. Lineage (GTDB taxonomy): Bacteria > Verrucomicrobiota > Verrucomicrobiia > Opitutales > UBA953 > UBA953. The sequence goes on from CANGNX010000026.1 coordinate 17,686, forward strand.
GATGTTTGGCTCGGCCCGCACCCTTCCACTCGAGAAAGCGAAATCACAAATGGCCGAGCTGCAGTCCGGCATCGCCAAGGGGACGTACTCGGCCGAAGAAGCCAAGGCGCGCTTGCACATCGCCGAAATGAATCTGCGTAGCGCCCCATACTACGAGGCCTGCCGCGAACTCGCGTATGAAATGACGAAGTGGTCGATGAGCCTTCCCGAGTGGCAACGGTTTCTGATTTGTTCAGGCGGCGGCCCAGGCATCATGGAAGCAGCTAATCGAGGTGCCAAAGAAGCCAACGGACGTTCCGTCGGCCTCGGTATCGGCCTGCCTTTCGAGCAAGAGCACAATATCTACGTCACCCCGGAGCTGGATCTCGAGTTCCATTACTTCTTCGTCCGCAAATACTGGTTCCTCTATTTAGCCAAAGCGCTTGTGGCCTTCCCCGGCGGCTTTGGCACGTTCGATGAGCTCTTCGAGATGCTAACGCTCATCCAAACAGGCAAAACCAAAAAGCACTTCCCGATTTTACTCTACGGCTCTGATTTTTGGAAAAAGTTCTTAAACTTTGAGGTCCTCCACGAGTGGGGTATGATTTCTCCTGAAGATCGCGGACTCTATCATCATGTCGACAACGTTCAAGAGGCACGCGATCACCTCATCAGCATTATCACCGAGAAATACCTCAAGGATGATAGCCTCAGCTAATTGATTCACCGCATGAGCACTGAAGCATTAACGAGTTTATTTTACTTTGCCCTTGGACTCGGGGTCGTCTGGGGCTGGCGTCGCGAATACAAACGCCGGATAAAAACTGGCGAAGGTGAATCCTTTTGGCCTGGCACCTCGACGACGCCTACCGCCTCCATCCTTATCATTATTGCCGGAGTGCTGTTAATTACGATCGCTGAGACTTGCGTAGAAAAACGATTCAACGTCACCGACTCGCAATCCCGCCTACCCGCAGTCTATTTATTTTATCTGATGGGTGCCGCCATTATCGAAGAAACCGTCTTCCGCGGCTTTGCCGCCCCAGCCCATTTCACCGGCCTCAAACTCCTCGCCGTCATCCTCATCGGCTCACTTATTTTTGCCTTTATTCACGGGTTTGATGTGCGCGAAACCAAAGGACAGATTAGCACTCTCTTTGCCTTTATCATTTCAATCTGGCTCTATTTAGGTCGCTTTAATCCCTTAAACAAAAACCGCTCGATGGCTCCCTGCTATTGGGGCCACATTGCTCGCAACCTCGCCGTCTTCGGCATCAAGTGGGCACAGGGTTTTATTGATTTCAATTAAAATGGGCTCACCCCAAATCCTTTCGTCCTGGCAAGCAGGCGTGGTTACTTATTCGGGCGATGAGACGAACGAGGCAGCGGAAACCTTCGCTCAATTATTACCGGTCGATACTGTGCTCACCCTCGAAGGTGACCTCGGTGCGGGCAAGACAACCTTCGTACGCGGACTCGCCCGCGGCTGGGGGATTGCTGATGATGTAACTAGCCCATCGTTCGCCCTGCTGCACGTTTATCAGGGCACCCGTCAGCTCATCCACATCGATGCTTACCGACTCAACAGTGCCGACGGCTTTGATGACTTACTGGTCTGGGATATCGCCCGCTCACCCTGGAATGTCGTCATCGAGTGGCCCGAAAAAGTAGCGAGTCGCCTCCCGAAGAAACACTGGAAAATAAAAGCCACCATCCTCGCGGACGGTGGCCATCAGTTTAAACTCTTCGTTGATTAAGCTTACTGTTTACCGAAACGCTTACGTTCGTTCTCGGTGAGGTAACGCTTACGCATACGGATGAAGTTAGGAGTCACTTCCACTAACTCGTCCGACTCGATATACTCTAAGCAATTCTCCAAAGACATCTGACGCATTGGCTTAATCTTCGCCATGTC
>CANGNX010000027.1 GCA_947455415.1 Opitutia bacterium
CGGTGACTGCACCTGTGATGGACTGACCGAGCAAACGCACGCGCGTGTACTGTCCGGGTAAAAATGCATTCTTATCATTCGGAAACTCAGCGCGCATTTGGATCGTACCCAAACGGGCATCGACCTGTGCCGAAACAAAATTCACCTTACCCTCTACTGGGTAAATCGAATTATCAGGCATAATGATTTCAACTTTAGCCGCAAAGGCCTGAGCAGATTCGCCCGCAAAGAGACGCTTAAACTCTTGTTCGGAAATCCCAAAACGCACCCACACCTGATCACGCTGCACTACGGTGGTAAGTAAACCATCCGCACCGGGACTCACCAACGAACCCTCGGAGTGCTGTTGACGACCGGCAAAGCCTTCAATCGGAGATGTGACGTCACAATAGGAAAGATCCAACTCCGCACTACGCACCTTCGCTGCAGCCACATCGCGTGCGGCCTTTGCTGCTTGGGCCAAGGCCAAGGTGTCGGCCGCCTCTTTCGACGAAGCCGCTTTTTGCGCCAACAACGCTGACTGGCGATTCGCCTCGGCTTCGGCTTGTTCAAAGCGAGCCTGCTCTTGGGCCAATTGCGCCTTCGCTAGCGATAGTGCGATCTCGTAGCTCGCGGGATCAATTTTGAAAAGTAAATCACCAGCCTTCACGCGTTGGCCTTCTTGGTAAGATTGCTTCAAGATGATTCCGGTCACACGTGCACGGATTTCCACTTCGCGCGTGCCTTCGATTTGCGCAGTCACGTCCACCTCTTGCGGCACGGGAGCCACCACCGCGGTCAGCAATGAAACGGTAACGGGCGGCATCGGAGGCGCCTCGGCTGGCTTACAGGCGGAAAGCCCCGCGAGAAGCGTTAGACAGAGAAGACTCTGGACAGGTCGGAATTTACATACAGACATGTATGTAAATCTAAACACCACCCCATGGCTCGCAAGACCAAAGCAGAGGCGGAACAAACTCGTCACCGAATTATCGAATGCGCCCGCATGGTTTTTAACCGCAGCGGAGTGAACAATACCTCACTCGAAGAGGTTGCCCAAGCGGCCAATGTCACGCGCGGTGCCGTTTACTGGCACTTTAAGAATAAGGCCGACCTCTTTCAGGCGGTGCGCGCCCAGACGGGTCGCCTCCTCAAGCTCAATTCATCAAGCACGGGCGATGCCCTGCAGCGTTTACAAAGTGGATTGCTCAACGCCCTCCACCGACTCGAGTCCGACGCCGAAGCACGTGCCACCTTCGAAGTGATGCTCTGGAAGTGCGAATACGTGGGCGAGTTCACGGCGGTGCGTAACGATCTCATGAAGAGCGGCCAAGACTTTCTCGATGAAGTCACTGCCCTGTACTCCGAAGCGCATAAAAATAAAATCCTGCGACCCGACGTCGTTCCTGAAATCGCGGGCCTCGAGACCTTCTTCTTCTTCACCGGCCTAATCAAGATTTGGCTCACCACCCAAAGCCACAGCGTGATCCAACGTCACACCACTGCCGCCATCGAATCGCACATCGCCGCCAAGCGCACCATCATTGCACGCAAACGGAACTAATTCTCCATGCCCACGTGTCACCTTGCCCACTTGCTCCCTGAATTAAAAAAGTTGGTGCCCAAGACTGGACTCGAACCAGTAAGCCTTTCGGCGGCAGATTTTAAGTCTGATGTGTATACCATTCCACCACTTGGGCCAACAAGGGTCTGAACATTCGCTTTCTCTCGGTCTTGGCAATACGAGAAAATCAGCCCACCCGATCTAACCAGGGCTGACATAAGCGGTAAGTGAGTGCGGTTAAAAGGCAGGCCACCACCAACGATGCCCAGAAATTAAGCCCTAATCGTAAACCGAGGGGGAATAACAGGAAGAGCACGAACGAAGGAATGGTGTAGGCCAAAATCGACCAGTTCAAGGTAGCGACGCGGACTTGGTCGCCCGTCTCCAGCCATGTCCAAATAATCACCAGCAAACTGGTCAAGGGAAGCGCACACAATAAAGCGCCCATCGAGACATTGCGCTTCGCAACTTCGGAGGCAGCGGTGATTACGCCCGCAGAAATCACGAATTTTATAATCAGCTGGAGATTCATAAGTCTTTAAAAACATTATTAAATTAAATACCCAAGGCAAGTTTAGCCACCAAGGCTTGCCCTAACCTTTAAAGCGGTCTTGTTTTACCCCATGGATCGTCTCGCCCAAACATTCGCCCGCTGCCGTACCGAAGGGCGCCCTGCGTTCGTGAGCTACGTCTGCGCCGGCGACCCCGACGTTGCGACCTCCAAGGCCATCCTCCTTTCTCTCGCCGAAGCGGGAGCCGATATCCTTGAAGTGGGCGTACCCTTTTCTGATCCACTGGCCGACGGTCTCACCAATCAACTCGCCTCGCAGCGTGCCCTCGAAGCGGGCATGACTTACAATCACCTCCTCGAAATCATTCGCGACACCCGCGCGGGCACCGACAAGCCCATCATTTTATATTGTTACTATAACCTCATCTATTCTTTCGGCATCGAAGCTTACTGCACGAAAGTAAAAGAAGCGGGTGCCGACGGTTTACTCGTCCTCGATTGCCCACCCGAAGAAGCCGGCGAATTGCTCGCGGCCTGTAAGAAGCTCGGGCTCGCTAATATTTTTATTATCGCCCCGACCACCCCGCCCGCACGCATGGCACTGATTGCCAAACATGCCAGCGGCTTTATTTATTACGTCTCTCGCGAAGGCGTCACCGGCGAACGCTCCGAGCTCGCCAGCAATTTAAGTGCCGCAGTGAAGGAAATCAAAAAGCACACCTCCCTGCCCGTATGTGTAGGCTTCGGCATTTCCAGTGCCGCCCACGTCCAGGCTGTCGGCCGCGTCGCCGATGGTGTCGTAGTCGGAAGCGCCCTCGTCAATGTCATCGCCGCTCACCAAAATAAACGCGGCGAAGCAGCCAAGGCGATTGGACAGAAGGTCCGCGAGTTACTGGTTAAGTAACTCACTTCACCCAATCACCGATCGCAATTTCATGTGGCTTAACAATGCCACGGGGAATCACTTGCGTGTCTTCCAGGCTACGTAATTCCGCCTCCACCTGCTGACGGGAGAGCACGCCGTAGCTTTCTCCACGTAATGCATCGGCCGCAATTTTTGCCTCAATCATTTGCGCCCGACACCACTGCAGGAAGTCATCGTCCAATTTGGGATTATCCACTTTCATTAAGGCATGTGCGGGCGTGGGGTCGTTCGTTAAGTAATCTTCCCAGCCCCGCGCATAGACCTTAAGAAATGACGCTAAAGTGCTGGCGTTATTACGTGCCCACTCATCAGTGGTAAATAAGGTCGCCGCTGAACCATAACCAAAATCTGAGAGCGGCAGACAAAGCACCTTCGCCCCAGCCTTTGCTAAGAAATAAGGTTCGGCGGTAAAAAAACCCTCTTGGATTGCTGATGGATCATGCAAGAAATCGCCCTGCCCAAAGGTCTGGGGTCGAATAGAAAATTCTTTACCGAGCTTGGCTTTTAAAAAAGGGATCCACGCTGCCTCGGGGCGAGCGATGATGGTGCGCCCGGCTAAGTCGAGGTATGATTTCACGTTCGAAGTTTCGTGCACCATCAGACACAATGGCATGCGTTGAAAAACGGCCGCGACATTCGTCAACGGCACCCCGACGGCTCGTGCCTGAATGATCTGCGTGGTGGCCGACTGACCGATATCCGCCCGGCCCGTCGCCACGACCTGTGTGACTTTTACGTTTCCACCACCGGAAATTAAAACGACATCCAAGCCTGCCTCACGAAACCAGCCCTTGGCTAAAGCCTGATAAAGCCCGCCATGTTCTGGCTCCGGAAACCAATCCAATTGTACGGTGACTTTTTGGAGCCCACTGGCCTTGGCGTTTTGGATTCGCTTAAATAATCCCGCACCCAAACCAACCAATACGCAAACCACCCAGACAACAACCCGCGTTCGGAGGTGGAATTTCATATCGTCAGACAATCCTTTATCGCCCGCGTGACAAGTCAGGGCCTACTTTTATGTGATTTTCTAGAAAAAACGCCGTTCCTTCGCTTCTTTCTTGCCAGCACCTTATCCTCTCACACTTTCCCAATGGTCCTGACCTTCGTTAGGGCCAACGGAAAAAACCGCATGGCTCAACAACTCACCTGGACCAAAAAAGACTTAACCGGCATCGAGGGACTTTCTCGGGCCGAAATCGAATTCCTTTTTAGTCAGGCCGATCAGTTCCTGCCCGCCCTCGCCCCTGGCAAGGGACTCGACCTGATGCGCGGTCGTACCGTGGTGAACCTCTTCCTCGAACCCAGCACCCGCACGTGCACGGCCTTCGAAATCTCCGCCAAAAAACTCGGTGCCGAAGTCGTTAGCATCAACACGACCGCCTCCTCTCTCGTTAAAGGCGAAACCCTACGCGACACGGCGATGAACATTCGCGCCATGGGTGTCGATGCCATCGTAATGCGCCACTCTTCTGCCGGAGCCGCTCGCTACCTCGGTGAAGCACTCGACATCTCCGTCATTAACGCGGGCGATGGTGCCCATGAGCACCCCACGCAAGCCCTGCTCGATGCCTTCACGCTCAAGCAACGCTTCGGCAAAGTTGAAGGACTCAAGGTCACTATTCTCGGAGACATCCTCTTTAGTCGAGTCGCTCGCTCCAATATTCTCTGCCTCAGTAAACTCGGCGCCCAAGTCACCCTCGCCGGTCCCGCCACGCTCGTGCCAGCCTCGCTCGCCGAAGCATTTCCGCAGGTTCGAATTGTGCACGACCTCAAGACCGCGCTGTCCGACGCGGATGCGGTGATGCTGCTACGCATTCAACACGAGCGACAAACGACCACTCACTTCCCTTCGCTCAACGAATACACTTCGCAATTTGGCATCAACGCCTCCCGCGCTGCCTGGATGAAACCCAACGCGATTATCATGCACCCCGGCCCGATTAACCGCGGTGTCGAAGTCGATAGCGATGTCGCCGACGGCCCTCGCTCGGTCATCCTCGAACAAGTCCGCAACGGCGTTGCGGTTCGCATGGCCGTCCTTCACCTCTGCACTGGCTGCATCAACCGATGATTCCCCAAGACCACACCCCACTCATTATTCGCGGTGCCCGTGTCATCGATCCCGCGAGCGGACGTGACGAGGCGAAGGCTGATATTTTTATTAAGGACGGCGTGTTTGTCGAAAAACTTTCGGCCAGCGAACAAGCGAGTGCCCGGGTGGTGGATGCCAAAAACTTAATTCTGGCCCCAGGCTTCATTGACTTGAATTGTCGACTTGGCGAACCGGGTCGTAGCGCCCGCGAAACATTCCGCACAGGCACGCAAGCTGCGGCTATCGGTGGTTTCACTACGGTTGTGACGATGCCTGACAGCCTTCCCGCCGCTGACAGCGTGGGCACAATTCAACTCATCCGCGAACTCAGCCAACGCGACGCCACCGTACGCGTCCTTCCCGCTGGCACGTTGACTAAATCACACGAAGGCAAAGCCCTCGCCCCGCTCGGATCTTTACAAAAAGCAGGCGTTGTCGCCGTCACCGACACCACCTCCGGTGTCCAAAACAACGAAATCATGCGTCGCGCCCTCGAGTATGCGACCATGTTCAATCTCGTCGTGCTCGATCACTGCCAAGACAGCAGCATGACAGAGAACGCCCAAATGCACGAAGGTGCTTGGTCACTCCGACTCGGCCTGCGCGGCTGGCCACGTGCCGCTGAAGAAATCGTCGTCTCCAGCGATTGCGTACTCGCTGGCTTAACCAAGGCTCGCATTCACCTCCAACACCTTTCCTCGGGCGGTTCGGCCGAAATCGTTCGTCGTGCTAAAGCTACGAAAGCCTCCGTCACCGCTGAAGTTTCCGCACTGCATTTACTGCTAACCGATGCGGCCTTGGCCAATTACGACACCCGCTTGAAATTAAATCCTCCATTGCGTGAGGAGTCGGATCGCCTTGCACTCATCGCGGCCCTCGTCGATGGCACCATCGATGCGATTTGCTCAGATCACTCGCCCTGCACCAGCACGGAGAAAGATTGTGAGTTCGACCTCGCCCCTTTCGGCGCTGCCTCACTTGAGACCGCATTCGCCGCCGCCTACGAAGCGATCGTTGTAGCTGGACACGCCGATATCAAATTACTCATCGCTCGTCTCACCACCGGACCCGCCAAGGCTCTGGGACTCAATGCGGGCACACTGCGTCACGGTGAACCAGCTGACTTCGTTTTAATTAATCCCGAAGCCAACTGGAAATTCACCGCCGAGAAGAAGCTTTCAAAATCCGGCAACAACCCACTCACGGGTCGCACCTTCAAAGCCCAGATTCACTCCACCTTCGTCGGCGGACGTTGCATCTGCCAGGACGGTAAAATCGCCTAAAGATGTTGAGCCTTGCGGATGTTGCAGCGGTTACCGAGGTCGGCCTCGTTACCGCCGACTACGTCTACTTACTTTGGATAGGTTTGATTTTCCTAGGCGGACTCTGGGCCATCAACCAAGGCTATGCTCACGTTGGCCACGAACCCAAATCTTGCCACGAAGATTCACTGCTCACCGGGTTTGGACCACTCAGTCTCGCCATCTTTTTTACTTGTAGCTCATTAGTCGCAAGCCTCATTGCCCGCGAAACAGCTAACCTCATCGCGAATAGCGATACGCACAACTTTCTCGCGCAACTCGGAGGGCAAGTTTGCGGCATCATTCTTTTTATCGGCATGTCGTTTGCCTTTCGAGGCTCCGTGCAGTGGAGCCCCTCACTCGAAGGCCAAATTCAACACTTAAGCCCGCTCGAAGAAATCAAACGCTCGTGGCACGCACTCAATAAGAGTGATTGGTTCAAGGCTTTCCTGACCATCTGCTCAATCGCAATCGCTGCGAGTCTAGCGTGGCGCGTATTCTATTTCTTCAGTGCACATAACGGACAAACCTTACCGGAAGAGCCGCAAGTACTCGTCGATTTTATTGCTAAGTACGATTGGCACGGACCGTGGCTGAATGCGATTATTCTTGGTGTGAGTTGCGTGGTGGCCGCCCCCGTCATCGAAGAGCTTGTGTTTCGCGGCACCTTCTACCCTGCCCTCAAACGCTCCCTGCCTCGCGGCTACGCGATCATCATCACTGGCACCGTCTTCGCCATTGTGCACGGCAGCCTCGCCGCTTTTTTGCCTCTAACTGCCTTGGGCTGCATGCTCTGTATCTTCCGCGATCGTTTCGGCTTGGTCACCTGCATGGCAATTCACGCCGCCTTTAACTTTCATACTTTTGTCTGGTTGTTCTTAGCCCCGGGTGCTTCGACCAAGTTCTAATACACCATGGGAGCCCTCACCACGCAGTCCGCTCGCAGCCTCGCTGCCCTCAGCGAAACTGAAATCATTCAGCGTATCGTGGCGGCGCTTTCCGATGCGTGCCCTATTTTCCCTGCCGGCCCAGGTGGCGATTGTGCAATTTTTGAAAATCAGTCCGATCAGAAATACCGTGTCAGCTCGATTGATTCGGTTATCTTGGGTCGACACTTTGACCTCGCCTGTTCGGGCGCAAAAGCCGGACGTAAATTGGTGGAACGTAATTTAAGCGACCTTGCTGCGGCGGGCGCCACGCCCAGCGATGCACTCCTATCTTTCATTGCGGGTGCCGATGTGGAGAGCGATTGGCTCGAAGATTTTGCCCACGGTGCAGGGCGGGCCGCCGCCAAAGTTGGGCTAAAAATTGTCGGTGGAGATATTTGTCGGGGCACCTTAGGAACTTTTTCTGCCACGCTCGCTATTCAAGGTCACTCCAGTCGCGTCCTTACTCGCCGCACTTGCCAAGCCGGTGACATTGTTTTTGTCACCGGGAAATTAGGAGGCTCGATTTACGGTCACCACCTCGAATTTACCGCACGACTCAAGGAAGGCCAATGGTTAAGCGGTCAAACAGCGGTTACAGCTTGTACGGATTTGTCCGACGGACTCGCCAAGGACCTCCCTGGACTCATCGGAAGTCGATGCAACGCACACATCAATCTCGGAGCAGTACCCATCTCCGACGATGCCCATGCACTCGCCAAGTCTGATGGTAAGCCAGCCCTCGAACACGCTCTGCAAGATGGCGAAGATTACGAATTGCTCTTCACGGCTTCACCTACGCAGGCGGATTTAGTTGCCGCAACTTTTCAGAAAAATTTCCCTAAGACTTTATTATCAGAGATCGGTAAAATTGAAGCCGGCAAAGGCGAAGTGCTTTCGCTGGCCGACAATCAGCCCATCAAGTCGGGCGGCTTCAGTCACTTCGGTTGAGACTTAAAGTGCTTTACGTCGCGCGGGACGGCCTTCGTCGACTTCAATATAGTCGAACATCGTTTCCACTCCTGCCTCTGGACCGAGACCATTTTCTTTCAGTCGACGCTCTAAGGTTTCGCGGGCCTCGTCTCGCCAACCACGTTTCGTCATAAAGGAATTCCAGATCTCGATATCATTGCTCGAAAGCTTTCGCCCCGCGGACTCCGCCCAAGCCAGCACTTCTTCATTGGATTTCTCAGGATGGGCCAAAACCCAAGCAACGAGTTCTTGATAGTTCACCCCCAGGTACTGGCAGCACCGATCGTCGAAGGCTTTGCCCAGATTATTAATAAAATCGGGGTGCAACTGTCCCTTGGCATGTAAGCGAATCTTATCGAGCATACGCGGAAAGTAGACAAAGTTTCTGACCGACTCATATGGGCTTCGCAATCCGGGAACAATTGGCATAAGTTAGGGTTAACTATTAGAGATTCATTTCAATTTCCAGCCACAACGCCAAGCCCCTTAATTTTATTATGAAACACCTCACCCTCCTCGCCCTCTTCATCGCCCCCTGGGTTGTCGCCCAAGACGCCGACACTAAGCCCACAAATAAACTGCGCTACGGCGATGACATCGCCAAGTTTGTCGCCGCCGACAAAGTCACACCTCCGCCGCAAAACGCCTTGCTCATCTCAGGTTCAAGCTCTGCACGCCTCTGGGAAAGTGCAGCTGAGGACTTTAAACCTTACCCGGTGATTAACCGTGGCTTCGGCGGCTCTAAGACAAACGAAGTCTTGGCCTACATGGACCAAATCACCCTGCCCTACCACCCGCGTGTGGTCATTTACTTCGCCGGCACGAACGATCTCGGTGGCGGAGCCAAGGCAGAGGACGTCCTTGAGAATATCAAAAAATATATCGAGAAACTCCGCGCCGAAAATCCGAACTGCGGCGTTGTTATCATGTCGGCCCTCAAGGCACCCAAACGGAAGGCGCAGTGGGCAGAGTTTGATAAGTATAATGCCATGGTCGAAAAATTCTGTGCCAGCGGGAAAAATTTATATTTCGCAAATCATAATCCTGCCATGAATAAGCCCAACGGCGAACCCAACGCCGAACTTTACCGCGAGAAAGGTGATGCCGCCATGCACGCCAACGCTGCGGGGTATGTTGAAATTGTTAAAATCGTCCGCCCCATCGTCGACCAAGCCTGGAAGGCCAGCGAGCCCACGATGGTTAAAAAATAAATTATCTTTGCGGTTTAGTTTGTGCCGCAAGTAAGCGTGCACTAAGTGATAGATTCATGCACGAGCCTTCGACAGACGACACACCGGACACTGAGATAAAGCATTTTCCCAATGGTGCGTTCGTCCGTTACTTAACTGGCGAAGGCATTTCAATGACTGGCAGTTGGATGCAGGCCATGGCTGCAGGATGGGTGGTCGCCGGACTCACTACCAGTGCCACTATGCTGGCCTTCGTTAATCTTATCTCAGGCATCCCGATGATTGCACTTTCGACGGTCGGCGGACTGTTCGCCGACAAATTCGATAAGCGCATGATTCTTCAAATCTGCCAGGTCGTGCAGATTATTTTATCTCTCTATGTCGGCTACATGCTTTCAATTGGCCGACTGGAACTCTGGCATATCTTCTTTACCACTTTTCTCGCTGGCATCTCGGCAGCATTTGAAATGCCGGCAGCCTCCGCCCTCGTTCCTGAACTGGTCGGGCGTGCCCATGTGGCCCGCGCCATTGCCGTGGATCGTGCCGTCTTTCACGGCACGCGACTCATCGGCCCCGCGCTGGCAGGCTATTTAGTTGGCCGCTACGGACCTGCCTCTACATTTTATATCAACGCGGCCACCTTCTTAGCATTGATGATTGCGCTCCTTACCCTTCCGCCACGCCCCAAAGGCACCGCCGCACAAGAGGAGAAACGTAAACACGGCATGGGTGAAGGCTTTCGTCACGTCTACAATGATCGTCCGAGTTTTGCCATGATTTTACTCATGGCAACCAACACCATCTTCGTCTTCCCGTTGCTCGCAATCCTGCTGCCACTCTACGCTAAAAATATTTTATTGTTAACCCCACAGCAAATGGGGTTCCTGATGCTCAGCTCAGGAATTGGTTCTTTGTCGGGCTCACTCTTCATCTTAAAAGTGAAGCGCTCTTGGCGGCCCAAAGTTATGGCCATCGCCGTTCTCTTAATTTGCTGTGCGCTTTTTAGTTTAAGTCAGGCAACCTTCTTCCTTTGGGCTGCCGGTTCACTGACTAGCCTCGCCTTAGGTGTTTCCAGTCTAGTTGCCTTAGCGAATACCGTAGTGCAAGAACGCTCGCCTGATGAAATCCGTGGCCGCGTGGCCGCGGTGGCAGGCCTGAGCTTCTTTGGCTTACTCCCATTTGCGGGAATGATTATGGCAGGCGTGGTCGACTGGCTTGATCTTCGCCACGCCCTACTTTACTCAGCCTGCTGCTATGCCGTCATCGGCATCTTCGTCCTCTGGTGGGCAGGCGATGCAGCCGGCAAAGAGATTTCACCGAATTTGAGCTAAAAGTGGTGCTCCCGTTGGGAGTCGAACCCAAATCGCCGGCTTCGGAGGCCAGCATTCTATCCATTGAAATACGAGAGCGTTAACTAATCCAAACCGCAGACCGCTAGCGTAGTCAACCCATTCAGCGCTCCCAGATTTCGAAAGTATAATTCAGACCCTCGAAACTCCCATCCTTCGACCACGCGAGCCGTTTAAAATGCTGTGCCCAATCGGAAGGGAATTTTCGATCACCCTCAAAGTTGCGATGAATTCGAGTAATATAAAGTTTTTCACAGAGGGGTAAACCTTCGGCGTAAATTCTTTCGCCGCCTGTAATCCAAATCGGACCCGTCCAAGGCATACCCTGGGCAATACGCACAGCATCTTCCAAATCATTCGCGCGTTCAGCTCCAGGATAATTCATTGTGGCCTGACGTGACACCACCACCGTCCCCCGGCCCTCCAAGGCTTTGCCCAGCTCCTGATAACAACGTGGCCCCTCTATCATCACGCCGCCCTCCGTCTGATCCATAAACCATTCCAAGTCCTCCGGAATGTGCCAAGGCAATCGACCTCCTTGCCCAATGACTCCATTTTGGGCAACGGCTACGATACAGTAAACAGGCTTCGGCACGCCTATTACCTTTGTGAAGTCGCCCATCGGCGCAAGTGCAAGTGCCACATGGTGTCGTCTGATTGACAGCCCACGGCGGGCAAACCAAGGTGAGGCCATGATTACCTGGTTGCACAACGCCACAAACAAACACCACAAGTGGGTCCTCGGCTTCTTCGCCGCCATCTCCGCTGGCTCCTTTATTTTCTACGGCTACGGTGACCACAGCGGCCGACCTAGCGACGCTCGCGTTTACCTCGGCGTCAACCTCAGCGACGCTCGTACCCAAAATCGTTTTCGCGATTCCCTTGTCTTCGGCACATTGAGCGGTCAGCGCACCGAAGGTCGTACCCTTCAGCAACATGTTGCTGAATTACACTTAGCCAATTCGCTCGCTATCCCCGACCCCTCCGAAGCGGATGTTCGCAAAATCGCTCTCGCCATCACCACCCCTATCGACGGTCGCGATAACAGCAACAGCCTCAACTCCTACCTCGAAGTCGCCGCGAAACAATTAGGTGCAAACGACCTCGAAACGCGGGCTCGTTTTGAAACTTATATCAAAGATACTTGGCGCGTGAATAAAGCCGTCATGCTCTTGGCTGGGCCAGGTCACGCGTCGACCGCTCAAATTAAACGCTCCATTGAGCGCGAAAAAACGAACTGGACTGTGGATGTGGCCACCCTGCGTTTGAATGACGTTAAAACCAATGTCACTGTCGATGAAGCCAAGGCCAAAGCTCACTTCGAAGCCAACAAAGAAGCCTACCGCCTGCCCGCCAAGGTTGAAGTCACTCTCGTGGCCCTTCCTAACGTGACGCCCGATACCTCACCCGTGTCTGACGAAGAAATTGTGACCGAGGCCTATAACCTCGCCGAACAATTGAAATTCGAAGCCGGCAAAGTAAAAGAACAAGCCCTCGCCCGTCGCAGCGAAGTCGAAAAAATTATCCACCAAGACCGTGCCTTGCGCAACCTCGCTGGTCGCATCGGCGAAGAATTGGCCGATCAATTCCCCACCGATGTCCATCCGGCCAACTCACCCGCCTTCCAGGCCTGGCTTAAAAAACAAAACCCTATCCTAGAAAATATCCCCGCCTTCGATGTCACCAATCCTCCGGCCAGCAAGAAAGTCCCAGCCGAAGTTCTAAAACTCGCGGCTGATCTCACCGAGAAGGATTGGCGCACCGACATGTTCCGCACCGAAGATGCGGCCATTTTCCTAATCTTGAATAAACGCATTGAATCACGTCTCCCCGAATTCTCTGAAGTCAAAGCCAACGCGATTGCCAACTGGCAACGCAATGAACGTACGCGCCTACTCAACGAAGAAATTGTGCGTATCAACAAGACCCTCCAAGCGGATGCATCCGCTGGTAAAGACTTCAAGTCCAGCGCCAAGGCCCTCGGACTCTCCTTTTCCACATCAGCGCCTTTCACGGTTAACACCGTCCCCAGCGAACTCAGTGGTATTAACGAAAGTACCAGTCAAGCCATCGAGGTCGCTGGCGTCGGTAAAGTTACCCCTGGCATCTTAACCACCAGCGGCGACACCGTCTTCCTGCGTCCCGCCCTGGCCGACAAGCCCAAGGATGATGCGACGACCGACGAGGTTAAACAATTGATTGAACGTTTCTCAGCCCGTAACGCTAATTACACCGCCATGGGGCTATTTCAGGACTTAACCACTGCGCCTGAACCTCAGGCCCAGCGTTAATCCTCCGTTCGGCAACCCGGCATCGTCTGACGCTTGCCCAAAGGGTTGCCAAACCCTAAGGGTTTCCTTCTTTTTACGCATGTCTCAGGTCCGCGTCCGCTTCGCCCCCAGTCCCACTGGCTTCTTCCATATCGGAAGTGCCCGCACGGCCTTATTCAATTGGCTCTACGCCCGACACACTGGCGGAAAATTTATCCTGCGCATTGAGGACACGGACAAAGAACGTAACTCACCTGAGTTTCTAAAAGTCATTCTCGATTCCATGCGCTGGCTCGGGATGGATTGGGATGAAGGCCCCGAAGTCGGCGGCAATTTCGGTCCCTACTTCCAATCGGAACGCACCGAACTTTATCAGAAGAAACTCAAAGAGTTAGCCGACAAAGGAAAGGCCTATGAAAAAGATGGTGCCTGGTGGCTCCGCCTCGAGGGCGCACGCTCCATGGTTTTCGACGATCACCTCAAAAAAGAAATCGAGAAAGTCGACGCTGCCCCGATGGTACTCAATGACCTTGTGCGCGGACGCGTCGAACGTGCTGAGGATCGCGACTTCGTGATCTTCCGCTCCAACGGTGAGCCCGTCTTTCACTTCGTAAATGTCGTCGATGACATTGAAATGCAAATCACTCACGTGATTCGCGGTGAGGACCACCTTTCCAACACCTCTAAACACCTCGAGCTGTTCAAGGCCTTCGGCGTAAAACCTCCAGAATACGCCCATATTCCGCTGATTTTGAAGACCGATGGACCCGGCAAAATGTCCAAGCGCGATCGCGGTGCCCTCATCGAGGAATACCAACAGCGTCACTACTTGCCCTCCGCCGTCCGCAATTACCTGTGCTTACTAGGTTGGACACCAACCGACGGACGTGAGGTGTTGCCGATTGAAGATATCATTCAACAGTTCGAACTCAGCGCCGTTCACCAATCCAATGCTCGCTTCGACGAACGCAAGATGTCGCACGTCAACGCCCAAACCTTACGCACCCTTCCCGCTGCTGAATTTGCCGCGATTGCCCGTCCGATTTTAATTCAACATAAAGTCATCGACGAAAAAGTTTCGCCCGAACGCCTCGCCGAGGTTTTGGCGATTATCCAAGAGAAAGTTATTTCCGTGGAACACCTACCCGAGTTCATGGGTTTCTTTTTCACAGAGAGTTTTAAGAAGGATGAAAACGCCTTCGCCAACCTCACCAAAAAAGGCGGCGACCCCGCAGCCCGCCTCCGGGAGCTTTTGCCCCACATCGAAGCTTGCGAGTGGACCGACGCTGGCATCGAAGCTGCCTTCAATGCTGCTGCGGCGGCCCATCAACGTAAGGCGACCGACTTCTTTGCGCCGGCCCGCTTCGCCACGTCAGGCCAAGGCGGAGGCCCGCATTTATTGGGTATTCTACGCGTCCTAGGACGCGACACTACTCTCGGTCGCATCAAGGCCTTCGTTAACTAATTCTTTTATTTCGCTTTTACATGTCCACTGAGCCCACCGCACCGCAACCGCGCCACTTCATCCAGCAAATCATCGATGCGGATTTGGCTTCGGGTAAGCATAAGAAAATTATCACGCGCTTTCCGCCTGAGCCCAATGGCTACCTGCACATCGGTCACGCGAAATCGATTTGCCTGAACTCCGGTCTAGCGACCGAATTTAACGGTCAGTTTAACCTGCGCATGGATGACACTAATCCTACGAAAGAAGAAATCGAGTATGTTGACTCCATTAAAGAAGACGTTCGCTGGTTGAGTGCGGAATGGAATGAGCACTACTACCAAGCTTCTGACTATTTCGATCGGATGCATGCGGATGCCATCAAGCTCATCAAAATGGGCAAGGCCTTCGTCTGCTATTTATCACTCGAGGAAATGCGTTTGCAAAAGGGCGACTTCACTACGCCCGGCAAGGATAGCCCGACTCGTAATACCTCGGTCGAAGAAAATCTCGCGGCCTTTGAAAAAATGACCCGCGGTGAGTTCGATGAAGGCAAGGCAGTGCTACGTGCTAAAATCGATATGGCCGCGACCAATGAATACATGCGCGATCCGGTGATTTATCGGATTCGCAAGGTCGAGCACCATAACACTGGCAACAAATGGTGCGTCTACCCGATGTACGATTACGCCCACCCACTCGAAGATGCCTACGAAGGCATCACCCACTCCATTTGTACGCTCGAATTTGAAAAGCATCGCCCCTTCTACGATTGGGTCGTCAACACGGTGAACACTCCGTCGAAGCCACAACAAATTGAGTTCGCACGCTTAAACATCACTTACACCGTTTTATCGAAGCGCAAGTTGCTCGAGCTCGTCCAAGAAAATCGCGTCAACGGCTGGGACG
The DNA here is from genome assembly GCA_947455415.1 of Opitutia bacterium. Classification (GTDB taxonomy): domain Bacteria; phylum Verrucomicrobiota; class Verrucomicrobiia; order Opitutales; family UBA953; genus UBA953. Next base: position 15,436 of record CANGNX010000027.1, read on the forward strand.
ACCCACGCATGCCGACCATCTCCGGACTCCGCCGTCGAGGCTACACTCCTGCCAGCATTCGTAAGTTCTGCGAAACCATCGGCATCACTAAGCATAACTCATTAACCGATGTTGCCCTGCTCGAACATGCGGTTCGCGACGATTTAAATAAGACTTCGCCACGTTTCATGGCCGTGCTGGATCCAATCAAGCTCATCATTGATAATTATCCCGAAGGTGAAGTGGAAATCCTCGAAGCGCAAAATAACCCCGAAGATCCAGCAGCCGGCTCTCGCACCGTCCCCTTCAGCAAAACCCTACTCATTGAACGCGATGATTTCATCGAAGTAGCGCCCAAGAAATACTTCCGCCTCACTCCAGGGCAGGAAGTGCGTTTACGCTGGGGTTACTATGTTAAATGCACCCACTGCGTGAAAGATGCCGCGGGCAACGTGACTGCAGTGCATTGCACCTATGATCCTGCGACCAAGGGAGGCGACTCTCCGGATGGCCGAAAAATCAAAGGCACCATTCACTGGGTCTCTGAAGCCCAAGCGAGCGATGTCGAAGTCCGCCTCTACGACCGACTCTTCACGCATGAAAATTTAAACGACCTCGGCGACGACGAAGATTGGCGCACGCACCTTAATCCCGAGTCTCTCAAAGTGATCCGTGGAAAAGTTGAGCCCGCGCTGCTCACGCTCAAGCCTGGCACACGCGTACAATTCGAACGCACCGGCTATTTCTGCGTCGACATCAAAGACTCGCAGCCCAGCCGACCCGTCTTCAATCGCACCGTCTCACTGAAAGATTCTTGGGCCAAACAAATCGTAAAATAAAAAAACCTGCACGTCGTGCAGGCTATTTTTTTATTTCTTCCCAGATTGCTTGGGCTTACCTCGGTTAGACGGACGAGGACCTTTCGGTCCGCGAGGGGCGACGGGTGCTTTAGCTTTGAATCTCGAATGTGGAGGAGTATATTTGGATAATCCCATGTCCAGAATAGTAACCCTTAACTTGGGCCCGCGAAAGGCTTAATGTTTAAGGGGGCCGGTTAGGGGGCGACCATTCCCCTTGACGACCCCCTGCCCAGCCCTTTGATGCACCTTCTATCTGGTTTTTAGGAGAGATGGCAGAGTGGTCGATCGCGCTGCATTGGAAATGCAGTGTACCGCAAGGTACCGAGGGTTCGAATCCCTCTCTCTCCGCCAGATGGACAATTTCAGGGGACACGTGGGCAAGTTGGCACGTTGGCAAGGGGTGTGGCCGTAGGCCACAGGGGGCACGTGGGCACGTGGGCATGGGCAATTCCTACTTGATGCACCTAATTATTAATTTATACATCAGCCATGGCCAAATTAAAGCACCCCCTAATCTGCCTGCTGTCATTATTGACCTTAGCCGTTGTTAGCTTCGCACAAGGAAACGACGACCTTGAGAATCGTCCCGAAGGGCCACAGAATCCCCGTTCACGTTCTCCTCGTCACGTATCGAAATCCTATGCTTTTACGGGTCCGGTTGGTTATGTGCCTAGTCAGATTCGTCATGCCTATGCGCTGGACTTAATCTCTAACCAAGGCACCGGACAAACTATTGGCATCGTCGTCGCTTATGGCAGCCCGACCCTACAAAAAGACCTAGACGTATTTTGTCAGCAGTTCGGCATTCCAACTACGGCCGTCCAAATCATCTACGGGAAAACCCGTCCAAAGACTATCGATCAAGGCTGGGCACTCGAAACATCAATGGATGTGCAGTGGGCACATGCCATCGCTCCTAAGGCTAAAATCATCGTTTCCGTGGCCGCGTCGCCCACCATCAGCAATTTAGTCGCAGCGGTTGATAACGCAGTAAAAGCAGGTGCGAAAATCATTTCAATGAGTTGGGGTGCGAATGAATTCAGCACTGAAACTTCCTACGAAACCTATTTCACCCGTTCAGGTGTCAGTTATTTTGCGTCATCGGGTGATAGCGGATCGACGGCGGGCACGAGCTGGCCCGCAACCTCCCCCAATGTCACATCGGTTGGTGGAACCAGTCTCTACTTAGACGCTTCGGGCAACCTGACGGCCGACGAAGTTGCCTGGTCTGGCAGCGGAGGCGGATTTAGTTTATATTTTAATCGTCCAACTTACCAAAACGGATGGCACACCAATGCGAAGCGCTCTTACCCCGACGTTTCGATGGTCGCTAATCCTAGCACGGGAGCAGCAGTTTATAATTCTACCCCTTATTCAGGCTCTGCTGGCTGGTGGCAAGTCGGTGGCACGAGCCTGAGCTGCCCAATCACCGCAGCGACCTTTGCGCTAGCGAATGAACAACGTGTAGCAAAGAGCAAGGCCACGCTCTCAGGTTTCAATTCATCGCTTTATAAATTAGCAGCGAGCACCGCTTCAGGAATTTCGCAGTACCCCTATTTCTTCTACGATGTGACGGTGGGTAATACCGGCAACTTCAGCGCCACCCCCCTACTCGATCAAACCACCGGACTCGGATCACCGGTAAACGAAAACATCGTACCTGCGATTAGTAATTTGTAGGATTAGAATTTAGGTAGCACGGAGATACGCAAAGGGCACGACACAGTCGTGCCCTTTGCGTATTCATGCGGCACGCGCGGAGCGCGAGCCCTACCCAAAAGAATCACGGGGGCACGTTGGCACGGTGACACGCGGTTTGGTAGGGGCGCGACTGCGTCGCGTCCGTTCGAGAATAAAAGCATTGCGCCCAAAGGTCTTTGCTAGGTGCCGATGATTTGCGAATGCTCGGTCTTAAACGGGCACGACGCAGTCGCGCCCTACCCAATGTCCACAAATCCAAACCATTTCCGTATAATTATTTTTTACAATTGAACGGAATGAAAATTCCGCCGGCTAAATTATAATCTGACTCAATTTAGAACGTTTAAAAAAGAATTCATGATTTTGAGTTAGGACACACTTAATCGCCTCTACTCGGATTTATTGTTAAAAGTTTAACATTACGCACAGTGCGTGCCAAAAATAATTTGGTTTAGGAAATAAAAAAATTATAAAGGTCGTTAAGGTTTCAGATCTGCAATAGATTTATAAGCAAGACGGAGCTCATCCCGGCTTCTAGTCGAAAACCAAAAACCCGAATAGCATTCGGGCATACATATCTTTTTCCCAAAAAAACTACCACTATGAATAAAAATGTTTTAAAAAAGTCTTTTTGGTTAATGGCGGCGACAGCCCTTGTACTCTGTCCGCACACGACACAGGCGGATCCGCTCCCTACCGGCGGCAATGTCACCGCAGGCCTTGGAAACATTAGTCAGAACGGTGCCGTGATGACGGTGCAGCAGAACACATCGAAGATGATTGTGGACTGGAAAGGTTTCTCGATCGGCACCGATCACACGGTTAACTTCATCCAACCCAGTTCCAGCTCCGTCGCCCTCAATCGCGTCACCGGCGCAGATCCTTCGGTTATTCAAGGACACCTCAACGCCAACGGACAAATCTTCCTGCTCAATCCTAACGGCATTCTTTTCACACCTACCGCTCAAGTAAATGTGGGTGGCATCATCGCCTCGACCCTTGCGCTAAGTGATGCGGACTTCCTCGCTGCTAACTATAATTTCACGGGCTCGAGTTCCAACGCTATCATCAATCAAGGCAACGTGGTCGCAGGTACTGACAGCAACGGCGGCAATATCGTAATGATTGCGGCCAAGATTACGAATGAAGGCACGATGGATGCCAATGGTGGAGCCATCGCCTTAGGTGCAGGCAGCAAGGTTACCCTCGATTTCGGCGGTACGGTTAAGTTATCGATTTCATCTGGCGCGCTCGAAGCCCTGATCGAAAACGGTGGTGCGATTCGTGCTGACGGAGGTACCATCCTCCTGACCGCACAGGCAGCCGATGCACTCAGTCGCACCGTTATTAAGAATACGGGCATCGTTGAAGCGCAGACCTTGAGCACGGGACCCAATGGAGAAATCATTCTTAA
>CANGNX010000028.1 GCA_947455415.1 Opitutia bacterium
ACGGCGCAGAAAGTGCAGGAGCGGGTGCAGACGTTGCCGAGGATCATCACGGTGGCGGTGCCGCGCGACCAACATTCACCGAGGTTGGGGCACTGAGCCGATTGGCAGACCGTGTGGAGTTTGTGCTCGTCGACGTTTTTACGCGTCTCCAGGTAGTCCGGCCCGTTAGGAAGCTGGGCGCGGAGCCATTCGGGTTTGCGGGCGGACTCAATCATCGAGGACTCAAGATTGCCTGAATTGGACAATTTTCAACCTTACAAAAGAAAAGGGGCGTTCTCCTATCCGAGAACGCCCCTTAGCTATGATTTTACTGAGTCAGACCTTAGAAGGTCTTCTTCAGGCTGATAGCAGTCGTGCTGTCAGAACCAGTAACGAAGTTACCAGGGGTGTTGCTGTACGAAACGGTAGCAGCAAAACCAGCCACAGGGTAAGTGAGGGCTACAGAGTAGTCTTCGGTGGTGGTTGCTTTGTCAGCGAAACCGTAGTGTAGGCCGAGAACGAGGTCTTTTACAGCAGGAACGTTGTAGTTGTAAGCGAGTTCGTAGTAATAGTCGTTACCAGCTGAGATATTCTTGGAAACCTTAGCGTTGATACCGAAAACGGTAGCGCCAACATTTACTTCGCTGAAGTTGTCAGCTGAGCTGCCTTCGTAGGAGTAAGCGATGTAACCAACGGAAGCGTCGATACCAGCTACTTTGAAACCGTAGTTAGCGTAGAGATCAACTTCGAGATTAGCAGCAGCAGTCGTTGTGTTGGTTACGTTGGAAGCCCAAACGCCAGCCGAGAGGCCAGAGGTGTGAGCAATGTCGAAGCCACCTTGAACTGCAGTGTGACCTGCGTTCTGGGAGATGCCGCGCCAGATGTAGTCGCTGGTGAAGGCGAGGTTAGCCGACTGTGACCATGCAGAAGCAGGGGCAGCAGCAGGAGCAGCAGCGTCGGCAAAGCCGGCAGCAGCTACGAGGGTGAGGGTTGTAATGGATGCGATATGTTTCATAAGCGATTCGTTCGTAACTATCTTTGTGCCAATGTCTATTCGAAATTATTGCACGCTTATTTTCACGCAAACCCCTTATACTATTGATTAAATTTCAGCTCAATGGGTTAAAACCGCCCATTTAGTGCTAATTCTAAGCCTTTTTAAGGGATTTCTTATAAACTTTAATATACGAAGCCGCTGCATCCGCCCAGGTGAAGGATGTTTTCATCCCATTTAATTTAACGGCAGAAAATTCTTTGGGCAGATGGAATAATTCAATGGCCTGACCAATCGCCCATTCGATGGCGGGAGTGTCGGCGTGATTAAAAACAATGCCAGTGCCATGCTTTGATCCGGCGCTCCAGGGAGTCACGGTGTCGGCTAATCCGCCTGTCGCACGTACAATCGGAATTGTGCCGTAAGTCATCGAGTACAATTGGTTGAGTCCACATGGCTCAAACCGACTGGGCATTAAAAAGAAATCGGCGCCGGCTTCGATGCGGTGAGACAGACCATTATCGTAACCAATTCGCACAGCGGCAGCGTGTGGAAAATCTTCGGCGATTTTCTTAAAGCTGTTTTCGAGAGCAGCGTCGCCGCTGCCGAGGAGGACGAACTGGATTTTTCCGGCGCGCAAGAATTTGGGCAGGGCACCGAGGGCGAGGTCGAGCCCCTTCTGGTCCCAAAGCCGTGAAACCACGCCAATAAGCGGGATTTTCGGATCGAGCTTAAGGTTAAATTGTTTTTGTAAATCGAGCTTACAGTCGGCCTTACCTTTAATGTCTTTGGCGGAGAATTTCTTGGCGATATGCGGATCGGACTCAGGGTCCCACTCATCGCGGTCGACGCCATTGAGAATGCCGTCGAGGTCTTGGCTGCGGCGGCGCACCACGTCATCGAGGCCGAAGCCGTATTCGCCAGTTTGAATTTCTTGAGCGTAAGTTGGGCTGACCGTGGTCACTTGCGTGGCGTGAAGAATGCCACCTTTCAGATAATTAACGCCGCCAAAGCACTCAAGTTGGTCGGCGTGGAAGAGTGACTCGGGAAGTTTGAGGTAGGCGAGAATGCGACGACTGAGGAGTCCTTGGTGTTGAAGGTTGTGAATCGTCAGCACGGAAGCGGCACGACCGAGCGCGCTGTTCTTTAAATTATGATTAAGGAGCACGGGTACCAAGCCTGTTGTCCAATCGTGGCAGTGAATGACGTCGGGAATCCAGCCAGTGGCTAGGCAGGCGTCGAGTGCGGCACGACCAAAGTACGCCGCACGTTCGGCGGTGTCTTCGCGCGCGGGGTAGACTTCGCGTGCACCGTAATACTCGGCGTGTTCAATAAACCAGGCTTCACATCGCTCGGCGACTTTGAGTTGAAGAACGCGGCACTTGGCCTTCGCGGCATCGCCCGAAACATCGACGGTGAGCGATTCGATGAGAGTGGTCATCTTTTCCCGGTCGGGCACTGAGCCGTAAAGGGGGGTGGCAATACGCACGTCGTGACCTTGACCAGCAATCGCTTTAACTAAGCCTGCAGCTGCATCACCTAGGCCGCCCGCCTTAGACCATGGGGCGAGTTCAGGTGAGATATGCAGGATCTTCATGAAAGCGTTGAGTCGATAGGTGTGCTGCGGCCAAAGCGATTAACGAGGGGAACACAGGCAATCAAAATGAGAAAAGCAAGAACCATGGAAGCGTTACCAGCAAAATCGTGCACGGTGCCCAAGGAGGAAATCCCAGTGCCGCCATGCTCGATACCCCAGAAATCCTTATCTAAGGAGCTCGAGCCGTGGTTGAGGGCGTAGAATGCTAAGTAGGTGTTGCGGACGACGTTGAGGATGATGGCGGCCAGTCCCGAAAGGATAATCATCATGATGCGTCGGATGAGAATTCCCGGGAAGGAGCCCTCGACAAAGACGGCGCCGAGAAAGGCACCAACGAAAATACAGGCCGAGAGCGAACGAATCCCCGAACACGCATCAGCAATGCCTACGCCGTCGTTGTTCGCAAAGACGATCGTGTTGCCGTTGGTTTGAATCGTCTCACCCGAAAGTCGAAGAATGCCCGAAACGATTTCGACCACGTTGGTGAGCAGGTGACCTTTGATTTGATTGTCGACGAGGTAGAGAAAGGGGCCCGAGATAATCCAGACCCCGGCAGGAAAAATAATTAATCCCAAGGCGGCCCAGCGAGCGTGTGAAGCAGGTTGAGCATTTTCGGCACCTTTCACCGAGAGGAATGTGAAGCTAAAAATTGTGCCTACCAAACCAAAGGCGATGGCGAGCGTGGGAAGTGCGCCAGTGCCAAAGATGGCACGCGTTGCACCACCGCCGATGAAGGTGAGGAAAGAAATAAATCCGACGAGCGTCACTATTTTAAGAAACCATTTTGCGGAGGGGGTGCTGACGTGTGTGCGTTCGCCGGTGAAGTAAGGGCGGAGCGTATCCCAACGGTCATAGAGTACGTAGGCAGAGAAAAAAGGCACAAGGTAACCGAAACCGTAATCGTCTTTGGTGCTCCAGATGGCCCACTGATCCCAGGTCGTGATGGCGGCCATACCAATAATGAGCCAGCCCATGGCGAGGGTGGTGGGGTCGAGTTTGCGAGTGGGAGCGGTGCTCATGAATAATTTGATTAGAAGCGAGGCACCGCGGCTAACAAGGTTTTCGTGTAAGGGTGCTGTGGGTGCTGGAGGATCTCGGTCGGTGTGCCGGATTCGACGATTTTTCCTTGGGACACGACAAGGATTTGGTCGCTGACGTGTTCGACGACAGCGAGGTCGTGCGCAATGAAGAGGTAGGTGAGGCCGAGTTGCGACTGGAGGTCTTGCAGGAGGTTAACGACCTCGGCTTGGACAGAGACATCCAATGCAGAAACGGGTTCATCGCAAATAATGAGTTCGGGTTCAACAGCGAGGGCGCGAGCGATACCGATGCGTTGACGCTGTCCGCCAGAGAACTCGTGCGGGTAGCGACGAAGGTAATCGGCTGGAAGTTTTACACTCTTCAGCAATTCGACGCAGCGAGCCTCGCGGTCGCGGGCGGATAATTTTGGAAAGTGAATCTCGAGTGGCTCGGACAGGATGTTGAGAACGTCGCAGCGTGGATCCAGTGAGTTGTATGGATCCTGGAAAATCATCTGGATTTTTTTACGCCAGGGGAGGAAGTCGCGGTTGCTGAGGGCGCCGATTTCTTGTCCGCTGTAAAAGATTTTTCCAGCGGTCACTGGTGCAAGTTTGATAATCGCTTTGCCGGTGGTGCTTTTGCCTGAACCGGATTCGCCGACCAGGCCGACGGTTTGACCACGACGAACCGCAAATGATATATCGTCCACGGCCCGCTTGGGTGGACTTGATTTAAATAAGCTAACGGACCGACTGGGGTAGTGGACCGAAAGGTTTTGGACTTCTAGGAGAACGTCGGCGGTACTCATGCGGAGGGGGCGAGTTCGTCGCTGAGTGTGGTGAGTCGGGTACGACGTTGGCCAAGACGAGGAATGCAGGCGATGAGTCCCTTGGTGTAAGGGTCGGAAGGTTGCGACATAACTTGTGCGGTCGGGCCGGATTCTACGATTTCTCCGTGGCGCATCACCTGCACACGATCAGCGAAGTGGGCAACGATGCCGAAATTGTGGGTGATTAGGAGGATGCTCATGTTTCGATCGCGTCGGATGCGACCGAGTAGTTCCATGATTTCCTTCTGAATGGTGACGTCGAGCGCGGTGGTTGGCTCGTCGGCAACCAGAATGCGTGGGTTGCAAGCGAGGGCCATGGCAATCATCACGCGTTGCTGCATGCCACCCGAAAGTTCGTGTGGGTATTGCTGGGCAACTTTTGCGGGTTCTTGAATGTGTACCTCTTGGAGGGCTTGAATGACGGCAGCGTTGATGTCTTTAACTTCAGGGCGGTGGATTTGAACCGCTTCGGCAATTTGAAAGCCGACGCTGTAGACGGGGTTCAAAGAAGTGCCAGGGTCTTGAAAGACGTAGGCGATTTGCTTGCCGCGTATTTTAGTTAGTTCCCCTTCGGAAAGTTTTAAGAGGTCGACTCCATCGAGCAGGATTTTTCCGTCGATTTTACAAATGGGTGGCTTGGGTAAGAGCCCCGTAAGGGCGAGGGCGGAAACGGATTTGCCTGAGCCAGATTCGCCGACCACGGCAAGGATTTCACCAGCGTTCAAAGAAAAATTAATGCCCTTAACGGCGACGGTCTCTTGGTCGCTGGCGCAAAAGGTCACGCGGAGGGAGGCGACTTGAAGGAGAGGCGACACGGTGTATGTTTAGTTGGTTGCGGGCAGGGAGGGAAGGCAGAAGCGATTATTCGGTGCGCCACTGGTCAAAGATTTGGGTAGAGGGCGTGGACTTCTGGCCCTCGGGAAGTGAAGGGAACCATTGTGGTTGCGATAGAATGTGCTGCACGCGTTGCTTCGCGGTGGGATCAATCCAGAACAGTCCGTTGCTGAGCGGCTCGTCGCTCGTGCGGACGTCGAAATCGGCCGGCCATTTTAACCAACTCCAATAACCCATTCGGTAGCTCGGTACACAGAAGCCGGGGACGAAGCTTGCTTCGTCATGTAGGAGTTGTTGAGCGCGGAAGCTGAGTTGGATCATTTCCTTTTGGTCGGTTGAAACTCGGAAGCGATCAATCAAGTCAGAAAGCTCGGGGATGTTAGTGCCCGTGATGTTATTCGTCTGACGTTTGGCCACGAAGGAGCCGTCGGGCAGTTTATCGACAGCATTGGCCCCGTGGTGTGATTGCCAGAGCTCGGGTTGGAGTCCAGTGGCACTCCACGCCCAAAAGCATAGTTCATGATTTTTTTCCATGACCTTGCGGTACATCGTCGTGCTCTCGAGGATTTCGGGGCGGAGTTCGACTCCGCAGCGCAGGGCGGACTCGATGAGTGTGGGCAGGAATTTGCGACGTTCCGAATCATCCATTGTCAGCCGGAAGGAAAGTCGGGTGCCGTCGAGTCGACGAAGCACGCCATCGTCACCTTTCAGGGTGAAGCCCGCTTTCGCAAAGGCCATACGTGCTAAGTCGGGATTAAAGCGGCGAGCTTTAATGGCGGGGTTGGTGTAAACGCCGTAGCCTTGGCAGAACTGATTGAGCCGCTCGTAGTCCCCACGGTAGAAAGTATCGATGACGCGTTGAAAATCTGTCGCGTGTTGGAGGCCTACGCGGACATTCACGTCATCGAGGATGGGTTTCAGTGTATTGATATAAAGTCCGAAGGGCGGACGAGGCACATCGTTGAAGAAGCGAACTTTTTTCAGGAAGCCCGCTCGGTAGGCATCGGTCTCGTTGCTGCCATACCAGAATTTGGGCAGACCCATGAAGAATAAATCTAATTCACCCTGTTGGAAAATTTGGTAGGCCTTGTCCATTTCGCGGATGACTTTGAAATGGATGGCATCGACGTTGTAGCGGTGGGCGGTGTAGCGTTCGTTGTCGCCCCACCAATGAGGAATGCGTCGTAGGGTGACACCTTGGCCGCGCACGAAATCTTCGGCGGTGATGGCGTATGCACCTGTGGTGGGCTCAAATTTTTCGGAGTATTTTTTACAATAATCGGGGTCGAAGTCCCTGTAGAATTCGCGCGGGCTGGGGTGGAGTCCACCGCAGAGGTAAAGTGGGTCGGGCTTTTTACTGGGCAGGTGAATGGCCAGGGTGAGGTCGTCGAACTTGGTGATGCCGGCAAATTCCTTGGAGTAGAAATCGTTATACCATGGAGCGTTGACCCAGGGAGATTGATGGAAGTAAAAGGTGTAAAGGTAGTCGTCGGCGCGAACGGATTGTCCATCGGTGAACCGGGCGGAAGGATTCAGTTTAAAGTAAACCGTGAGGCCATCGTTGGAAATCGCCCAGCTTTGGGCGAGGGTTGGAATCCATTTCAGTGTATTGGGGTGGAGAGAGAGTAAGGTGCAATCGTTGCCATCGTAGGCAAAGCCGCGGAAGCTGTGATTGGAGTTGGGGCCAACGCGACGAAGTACAGGTGGTGTGCTATTGATGAAATAATTAAGTTCGCCTCCGCGTTGGGCCTGAGGGTCGGCGAAGGTTGGCTCGAGTGGGTCGCTCTGCCATTTCAAGTCGGCCGGAATTTTTTCGGGTGAACTGAAGTGGAAGAAGTCGGGTTTACTTAGGTAGTAGGTCGCGGCTTTGGGGTCGTGGTAAGTTTCATCGGCCAGCAGGTGGGCAGCGACGAAACTGATGCATAAGAATTTTATAACTAAGTTTCTCATGACTCGTTGGCTTTGGCATCAAACGCATCGCGCACGCCTTCGCCGATGAAGTTCACCATGATGAGGGTGGAGACCATGCAGGTGACCGTGGAAGTGATGATCCACCAGGAAGACCAATTCTCTTTACCTTGGCGGAGTAAGTCACCCCACGATGGCACGGTAGGTGGAAGTCCGAAGCCTAAGTAGTCGAGGGCCGAGAGTGAGGCTACGACGGCGGCGATACTAAACGGGGCGAGGGTAATCATTACCGAAAGTGTGTTCGGTAAAATATGCCTAATAATAATTCGCCAATGTGAGGCTCCAAGGGAGCGCGAGGCTGCAACGTAATCACGTGAAGCTTCGCGGTAAGTGGCGGCACGCATTTGGTGGGCGAGTCCCATCCAGGAGAACGCAACCAAGATGAGCATGAGAATGATCAGGCTCGGTTCAAAGAGTGTAGCCAGGAAGACAATCGCGTAGAGGAAGGGGATGTTGGACCAAATCTCGATTAACCGTTGCATGATGAGGTCGAACCAGCCGCCGAAGTAGCCCATGGCGGCGCCGAGAAGAATGCCGATGGCGTACGTGGCGATGAGGTAGAGGGCGGAGGCGATGAGCAGAATTTGAAATCCTCCATAGAGTCGGGCAACGACGTCGTGACCCGATTCATCGGTGCCAAGCCAGTGTCCATCGAGTCCAGGGGGCGTTGGGTAAGGAATGAAGGTGTGAAGGTTGGCGGGCGGAATGTGCAATCCGTTGGGGTCGGTTTTTAGGGCAATACCATGGCTATACTTGCTGAGGAGTGTACTGTTGCCTTGGCTGTCACGTAGGCGGAATTCGCCGTCGAGCTTTCCGTTGGTGACCGTCCAGGTGCTACCGCGCGTCCCATCGGGATGGAGAACAAAAACTTTGGTTTCGGTCAACGGTCGGCCCTGTTCGTCGGTAAATAGTTTTTGTCCGTTGGTACTGGTTTGTGTTACGGAGATATTTACTTCGGAGATTTCGGTGGGAGAAAAAGGAATGAAGGGAAGCAACACCCAGTTACCTTCATTTTTTTGAGCGAACTGTTGTTGGAGGCGTCGGTAGTTCGGCGTCGAGTCTTCGGATAATCCAAAAGTTTTACCCGTGAGTTTTCCCTGCAGCACCGGAGAGCTCCATTTTCCTTGGTAGCTCACGATGAGTGCTTGGTTGCCGACTAATAATGGGCCGAGCAGTGCCAGAAAAATTAAGCCGCTTAAAATCAGCAACGACCACCACGCCCGTTTAATCGAACGAAAGCGACGCAGGCGTCGCAGGGTGATGGGGTTCAGGGCCATCGGGTTATTTATTAAAGCGGATACGTGGATCCGCTGCGGCCAAACAGAGATCGGAAATAATATTTCCGATTAAGAGGGTGAGGCTGGAGATGGTGAGCAGTCCCAGGAAGACAGGGAAATCGCGATGCACCAAGCTATCGTAGCCCAGCAGTCCGAGTCCATCGATGTCGAACGTGTATTCGATGAGGAATGCACCCGTCAAAAAGAAGCTCAGGTTATTGCCGAAGCTAGCGGCAAGGGGGATGATGGAATTACGCAAGGCATGCACATAAACGACTCGGTTCGCGGAGACACCCTTGGCGCGGGCGGTACGAATGTAGTCAGCGTTTAAATTATCGAGCAGGCTGTTTTTCATGAACAGTGTCATCGTCGCGAATGCACCAGCGGATTCGCAAGCCAGTGGAAGGATGGTGTGACGGATGGGTTCGTCCCAGTTGAAGCCGGAATGTGGCAACCAATTGAGGTGAAAGCAGATTAGGTACATGCTGCCGAGCGCGAGAATGAAGCCAGGTATAGCGAAACCAAAAAAGACGAGGGCGGAGGTAATGCCGTCGCCGATTGAGCCATTATTAAGGCCCTTATAAACACCGAGAGGAACGGCGACGAGGTAAGCGATTAAGATGCTCCAAAAACCGAACCATGCAGAGATCGGTATTTTTTCCCAGAGTAAGGAGGCGACGCTGCGATCGCTTTCAGCGGAGGTGCCGAGATTGCCTTGGAGGATACCCGAGAATTTAGGCGCATAAACCACAACGCGCGGGGCGGGGTTGGGGTCGAGCGGGAGTGGGGCGGGTTCGACTTTCCAGTCGGATGCGGCGGTGCCGTTGGGAAATTTTATAATAAGTTTATTTTCGGCGGTGGACGAAACGGTCAGTTTGACTGTCGCGGGGGTGTCGGAATCAGGATTGGAAATTTCGATCTGGGTTTCTCCCGCGGGGTTGAGTCGGGCAATACCCCAGGACGCTGGACCAGGCAATACGCCGAGCCAGATGCCGTAGGCCTCGAGGAGGGGGCGATCGAAACCGTATTGACGTTTGAGGTTGTCGAGTTCTTCGGGTGAAGCGGGGCCGGTGGCTGAGAGTCCGGTGAGGCTAACATGTTTCTGGCTCGCTTGTAATTTTTCGGCGAGCGCCCGTTCGATGGGTCCGCCCGGCACGAAGCGAGTCAGTAGAAATGCGACCAAGGTAATCCCAAGGAAGGTCAGGGGGACGAGCATCATCCGTCTGAGGATGTAATCGCGCATGGGATGGGTGTTAAAGGCAACGCTTGGTAATCAGGGGTCAACCTCCAAAGGACTCGCTTGCTCCGCTGGGCGGAGGTGGTTAGGTCGAATGGGTGCGGTTAATACAGCCACTTGATACTTATTACTCATTGGGCGTTAGTCTACTAGCGTTAATGGCATTGGCATTTGTCTTTACGGCGTGCGTGCAGGGTTTGCGCCGTGATAGTAAGGCGTCGTGGCTTTATTCGATTGTACGAACCAGCTGCCAATGGTGGGTGAGATTATTATATCGAGTGCGAGTTAAGGGTTTGGAGAATTTACCTCAATCGGGTGGGGTCTTGTTGGTGAGTAATCACGTCTCTTACGTAGACGTTATTATTTTAGGCGTCGTTTTAAAGCGGCCGATAAGATTTCTATCTTGGGAGGGTTTTGAGCGGCATTGGGTCATGCGTTGGGTGATGCGTACGATGGGCACGATTCCGGTGGCAGAGGAGAAAGCCAAAGATGCGATTCAGCGGGCGGCAGCCGCATTGCAGGCGGGCGAGGTGGTTTGTATTTTTCCCGAAGGACACGTCACCCGTAATGGTGGGCTATTGCCGTTGCAGCGCGGCTTTGAATTAATTGCTCGTCGCGCTAATGTACCCATTGTGCCAGTGGTAATTGATGGTTTGTGGGGTTCGATTTTTAGTTTCAGTGGTGGCAAGTTTTTCTGGAAGCGCCCCAAGTATTTTCCGCGGCCGATTGCGGTGGTGGTGGGTGAGCCGTATGCGGCAACGGAACATTTAACAACACGGACGCGTTTACTTGATTTAGCGGCGCAAGCTTTTGCCATGCGTCCATCTTTGGACGGTAGTTTAGCACGCGAGGTGGTACGTGGATTAAAAGCTAAGGGTGGCAGAGTGGCCCTGGTGGATCGCACGGCGGAACGACGGGAGTTCTCGGGTGCGTTGTTGTTGGCACTCGCTTCGCAGTTGGCGAAACAACTCACCCGACGCACCTCGGCCAAGCGGGTAGGAATTGTATTACCACCGGGCGTCGGTGCGACGGTGGCGAATCTCGCGTGCGTTTTGGCAGGAAAAGTTCCGGTGAATATTAATTTCACTACGGGGAGGGGGCAGGTGGAGTCGTGTCTCGCGCGGGCTGAAATCGATTTAATAATTTCAGCCAAAGCATTTCAAGTTAAGCTCGCCGAAAGGTTTCCTGATTTCCCGTGGGGTGAGCGAATCTTGGATATCGCTGAGACATTGCGCGCGTTGCCCCGTTGGCGTCTGGCTTTAGAAATCTTAATTATAAGATTATTACCGTTGAGTTGGTTGAATCGGTACTTGGGCTTGCCGAAGCAAGGCGGCGATGCCGAGGCGGCTTTGTTGTTTACAAGTGGAAGTATGGGTGAGCCGAAGGGAGTAGTACTGTCGCACCGAAACATTTTGGCGAATCTACGACAGATTGAGGACGCAGATATTTTACCTCGTCGTGCGGTTTTACTTTCGAGCTTACCGGTGTTCCATAGCTTCGGTTTTACAGTTGGTCTGTGGTATTGTCTTTCACGTGAGGCAACCTTGGTGACCGTGCCCTCGCCTTTAGATACGGCCGCAAATATCGAAGCGATTCGTGCGGAGCACGTGACGGTGACGGTGGGAACGCCCACATTTTTACGTCCCTTCCTCCGTCGTGCAACTTTAGCCGACATGACTACAGTTGAATGGGTGGTGGTAGGTGCAGAGAAGATGCCAGAGGACTTAGCGACCGGCTTTATGCAACACCTCGATACGCCCATGTTAGAGGGGTATGGCATTACCGAGACAAGCCCGGTACTTTCGGTTAATTTACCTAACCGAGTGGATGTCGAAGCCCCAGGTGGGGTTTGGATTGGAAATGGGTTAGGCTCGGTGGGGCGACCAGTAATTGGGGTTGCCGTTAGGTTCGTGGATGTAGAAAGCGGGGCACAATTGTTGCCTGGGCAGACGGGCCTTCTAGAAGTGAAGGGCGCGAATGTATTCCAAAAATATTTAGGTGATCCGGTGCGTACTGCGGAAGTGTTTCATGATAGTTGGTATCGTACGGGGGATTTAGGTTGGATGGATGACTCTGGTTTTTTATATTTAGCGGGCCGGCTCAGTCGGTTTTCGAAAATCGGGGGCGAGATGGTGCCGCACGGAGTTGTGGAGCAGGCGATATTGAATTATTTAGCAGCCGACGCTTCAGCTGAGTTAACGGTGGCGGTGAGTGCGCGGGCGGATGTGGCGAAGGGGGAGCAGTTGGTGGTCTTGCATACAATTGAATTGGACGCGGAGGCTGTGCGGGCGGGTTTGGTGGCGGCGGGTTTGCCTGCCTTGTGGGTGCCTAAAGTGTTTAAGAAAGTACCCATCGTGCCTATTTTGGGGACGGGTAAGCTAGATTTACGCAAAATCAGGCAGTTGGCGGAGGTGTAAATGCTTTTGGCTCGCTTGTGGCTTGGAGACGGGTGTCATTTTCCTATCTATGCCAAAGTCCAATAAGACCTCAGCGAAAGTCATTAAGTCTCGTAAAGCGCCGAAGACCAAGGCTTCCGCGGTCAATGTTGCCTCGGTTCCTGGTGAGGCAGAATTTCGTGACGCCATTTTGCGTCATTTAAAGAGCACCTTTGCTCGGGATACGATTACGGCCACGAAGAATGATTGGTGGTTGGCGACCTGTATGGCGGCGCGAGACTTGATGTTAGAGCGCTACATTGCCACGCAGGCGGTGCACTCCTCGAAGAACGTACGACGCGTCTATTATTTATCCTTAGAGTATTTAATGGGCCGGGTTTTATCCAATAACCTAGTGAATATGCGAGTGCGCAAGGCGGCGACTGCAGCTTTGAAGTCGCTCGGTCAAGACCTCGAAGTGATTGCAGAGGAAGAAGCGGATATGGGCCTGGGCAACGGTGGCTTGGGTCGTTTGGCGGCCTGTTTCTTGGACTCAATGGCTACGATGGATATTCCGGCGATTGGTTACGGTATCCACTATGAATTTGGTTTGTTCCGTCAGACCTTTGATCACGGTCGCCAGGTCGAAGTCGCCGACAACTGGTTGGTGAACAATAATCCTTGGCTGATTCGCCGTCCGAATTTCCGGGTGCGCGTGCCGTTGTATGGTCGCGTCGTGAATAGCATCGATGACCGCGGTAATCATATTGCTGAGTTGGTGGACACGAAAGATTTACTGGGCGTGCCTTGGGATATTCCTACGGCAGGTTTCAATGGTAGTAGTGTAAACTTCCTTCGCTTGTGGGAATCGCGTGCGACCAAGGAGTTCGACTTTAAGGCATTTGATCGTGGTGGTTACGTTGAGGCCGTGAAGGAACGCGATGCCAGCGAAACCATTTCGAAGGTATTGTACCCGAATGACAGTACGGATAGCGGTAAAGAGCTACGTCTCGTCCAACAAATTTTCTTCGTCTCTTGTTCCTTGCAGGATATTTTACGTCGGCACCTGCGCTTGAACACCGATTGGAGTAATTTGGCGGAGAAGGTGGCGGTACAATTGAACGATACCCACCCCTCGATTGCAGTCGCTGAATTGATGCGCCTGCTGATGGATGTGGAACGTCTGAAGTGGGATGAAGCATGGTACCTGTGCACACGTATTTTCAGTTACACCAATCACACCCTCTTACCCGAGGCCCTGGAAACCTGGACGGTTCCGCTGTTTGAGAAAGTTTTACCCCGTCACCTTGAAATCATCTACGAAATCAACCGTCGTCACCTCGAAGAAGTGGACCGTCAGTGGCCTGGAGATAACGCCAAGAAAAAGGAGCTTTCGATTATTCAAGAAGGCCCAGTGAAGCGCGTACGCATGGCTCACTTGGCCGTGGTTGGATCGCACCATGTGAACGGCGTAGCCGAATTACACACCCGTTTGGTGAAGGCACAATTGTTCCCTGGTTTCGATGAGATGTGGCCCAATAAGTTTGTTAACGTCACGAATGGTGTCACCCCTCGTCGCTGGATTCGCGGTTGTAATCCGGCGTTGGCCGCCTTGTGCGATGAAGCGGTTGGGCAAAACTGGGAAGTGGATCTGACGAAGTTACGCAAGTTGGATGCCCTGGCGGACAAGCCTGATTTCCAGAAGCAGTTCATGGCAATCAAGCATGCCAATAAGGTGAAGCTGGCTGCGAAGATTAAGGAACTGGTTGGCGTGGAAGTTTCGCCGGATGCTTTATTTGACGTTCAGATTAAGCGCTTACACGAGTACAAGCGTCAGCACCTCAACCTGCTGCACATCCTTTATTTATACCGTAAGATTTTAAATAATCCCCACGCGGTCATTCAGCCACGCGTCTGCGTCTTTGGGGCGAAGGCAGCACCTGGTTACGCCTTAGCGAAGCACATTATTCATGCGATTAACCGAGTCGGAATGGTCATTAACAATGATCCACGGGTGCGCGGTTTGCTGAAGGTCGTCTTCCTGCCGGATTACCGAGTGTCCTTGGCGGAACAGATTATTCCTGCGGCTGATTTGTCGGAACAGATTTCTACCGCTGGTAAAGAAGCTTCCGGTACGGGTAATATGAAACTCGCGCTCAATGGTGCGGTGACGATTGGTACGCTCGATGGTGCCAACGTAGAAATTAACGAAGAAGTAGGTGACGAAAATATTTTCATCTTCGGTCTCGAAGTAGAACAAGTTGAAGAAGTTTTCGCCCGTGGTTACTCGCCGCATAATGTTTTGGTTTCGGATCCGGAATTAGCCGCAATTGTCGAGTGGCTGCGCTCGGATTACTTTACGCCTGAACAACCTGGTGCACTTTCGCCCGTTGCCGACTCACTGACATCGGGTGGTGACCCTTACCTCGTCTTGGCTGACTTCCGCAGTTACGTGGAAGCTCAGGCTCGCGTGGAAATTGCCTTTGCGGATCGTAAGCGTTGGGCGGCGATGGCGATTCGGAATGTGGCACGCTGTGCCAAATTCTCGTCAGACCGTTCGATTGCAGACTATGCCAAGACCATTTGGCGCACGAAATCGCAGGCGATTCCTCGATAAGTCTGGGTTGAGATTTGCCCGCGGGGTGGTCAATCTGACCTCCTTGACTCGTCTCACTGCCATTACCTGCTACACCGCCGCCCTTTGGTCGACGGTGGCATGGTGTGCCCCCGTTTCACCGGAGGGCCCTAAGCGCTCGGGCTACACGGCGAGCTCAGAGGGTGGGGTAGAGGGCACGCAAACCATTCAGTATGATGAAAGTGGTCAGGTCATCGGTGGTAACGCAGTGCCGTCAACCAAGCAGTTTTATGCACAACCTACTGCCGTACCACCGGCGACGCCTAGCGTTAGCAAGGTGAGGTCGATTGAAAACGCAGCTGCGACTACGAATACTGAGGCCACGAAGCCTGCGGCTAAAATAGTCGATCCCTCGGTGGATTTTAATGCAGCGCTTAAGAAAACATCGAAGACCTCGAATCTGTTGGAGCAACGATTTGATACCAAGCAGGCTGAATTGAATAAAGACACGCCGTACTCGCGGGAGAATGTGCTGACCTTTGATACGTGGCATGGGAAGTACGACACCTTTGGTCGGAAAAAAGCGGAGGTTGAAGTGGCCGATAATTTTGACCGAAAAGAGCCGCGCGATAAAACGATGTTTGAGGTTAAGGCGATTGAGCGCCCAGAAGTTTCATGGTCGGGTCAACGCGCCGAAATGAAAGGCCTCGATGAACGACTCACGACCGAGAAGAATAGTCGGTACGACGTGACGCCGCAGCCCGCCTCGGAGCGCCTCGCTCCGAAGTCGATTAACCAGCTCTCGATGCAGGACCTTAATCGCTATCAATTCCGCCGCAATCGTTCGGATGAGCCAGGCCTGCCCTATGTTAAACCGGGGTCGGAAGAGGTTAAAACGCAGGGTGCGGCGGGGCAGTAGGACTTTTGCCTCGCAGTTTAGGCGGTGACCTTTAAGAAAAACTTTTACCCATTTATGAGCGAAGCTCGCAATCCCTCCAGCAATAATCCGAACACCGATTTAGAGGTGAAGGACGCCCAAATTATTTTTGAGTCCATTTGGGCAAGTTTGGAAAGCGACCTCGGTCGATCAAAACTTTCGTTCCCGCGCGAAATTTTTTGGCTGAATGGTGCCCCGGGTGCGGGTAAGGGCACGAACACCGATTTTATTTTAAAGTACCGTGACTACGGTGCAGCCCCGATTGTTATCAGCGATTTGCTCTCGAGTCCCGAAGCCAAGAAGCGGATGGACGCTGGGATGTTGGTGGGTGACCGCGAAGTGATTGAACTTCTTTTCCGTAAATTACTGGATCCACAGTACGTCACCGGTGCGATTGTGGATGGCTTTCCGCGCTCGATGGTGCAGGTCGAGTGCTTGAAGATGCTCTTCGCACGCCTGAATGATTTGCGTTTAGAATTCCGCGACACGCCAGACGCGCTGCGTTTCCCGAAGCCACATTTTCACATCCTCGTTTTATTCGTGGATGAGAATGAGTCGGTGCGCCGACAGTTGAAACGCGGGCAGGAAGCGTTGGACTATAATCAAAAAGCGACCAAAGAAGGTCTGCCGCTGGTCGAAGTACGTAAGACGGATTTAACGGCTGATGCGGCCCGTAATCGTTACTTGGTCTTCAAGGAGCGCACTTACGAGCCCCTGCAATCATTGCGGGATATTTTCCATTACCACTTCATCAACGCACAAGGCACTTTGCCCGAAGTGCAGGCCCGTATTATCAAAGAGCTTCAGTACCAGAGCTCACTTGAACTCTCAGAAGAAACGTTCGATTTAATTTCACCCATCCCCTTGTCCTCTCAGATTGTGAAGCACGCGCGACAAGACCTGGTGCGTCGCCTGGATGACTACGCGGGCCGTCACAGTAAATTATTTAAGCAGGTCATTGAACTCATTCAGACAAAGTTCATGCCCATTATTCATTCTCACGCCATCTCAGGTCAGGCCCACGTGAACAGTGAGACGCCAATGTTTGATGACCCCTTGGCGATTGCCATGTTCATCGATATTTTCTCGGAGCGTGGCTTCCATGCGGTCGTTGATCAGCACCGCATTGAAATTCCAGAAATGGTGCAGCCTGGTACTGGTAAGGTTTTGACCCGTGTGAAGAAAGTTTGGCGCATCTCGATTCGCTTCACCGGTTCAGAAATTCGTCGCGGTTAAGTCATTTGATACGACAAACAAAAAAGCGACCCGAGTGGGTCGCTTTTTTGTTGGAGGATAACTTAGCGTTATCCGATAGCCTTGGTGTAAAGGGCGTCGGCTTTCTTCCAGTCGATGACTTTCCAGAAGGCGTCGACGTAATCAGGGCGACGGTTTTGGTATTTCAGGTAGTAAGCGTGTTCCCAGACATCGAGGGCGAGGATGGGGGTGCCAGTCACGTCAGCGACACCCTTCATCAGGGGGCTGTCTTGATTAGGTGTCGAAGTCACAACGATGGATTTATCTGCCTTAACCACGAGCCAAGCCCAGCCGGAGCCGAAGCGACCAGTCGCAGCGGTTTTGAAAAGTGCCTTGAGGCCTTTTTCTCCTTCGAGGCCGCCGAAAGTTTTTTGAATCGCGGCACCAAGGGCACCGACGGGTTCACCGCCACCGTTGGGTGAGAGCAAATTCCAGAAGAAGGTATGGTTAGCGTGTCCGCCTGCGTTGTTGCGAACAGCGGTGCGAATCGACTCAGGAACTTTGCTGAGGTCGGCGATGAGGGCATCGACGTCTGAGCCAGCGTTGAAACTCGGTTCCTTAGCGAGGGCAGCATTAAGATTGGTGACGTAAGCATTATGGTGCTTGCCGTGGTGAATTTCCATTGTGGCCTGATCGATGTGTGGCTCGAGGGCGTTGTGGGCGTAGGGGAGGGCAGGTAGGGTGTAGCTCATGGAGTTTTGGGAAGTGGATGCGAGAAGTTTGAGAGTGTGTAGGCTAAGGGCGAGCGCGGATGCGTTGGTGATGAAGGTGCGTCGCAGCATCTGAAACAGTATTGTTCGGGCAATGGGTCAAGCCGATGGAGTGGAATCTTTGCCGCGCTTAAGATTGAAGTAGGCTTGAAGGATTTCACGGCAAGGTTCTTCGAG
>CANGNX010000029.1 GCA_947455415.1 Opitutia bacterium
AACGGCGAAGAATTGGATGACGAAAAAGAAGAAATTCGTGCGCAGGATCGCGGCGATGAAGATCGCCCTTGGGTAGACGGCTCAATGAAGTGGCTGCGCATTCGCCTACCCCAAAAAGCCAGCGGTGCCGTCGCCGAACTCCGCGAAGTACTCCAACGCAACGGCTTCGTCCTCGAAACCGCGACGCGCGAATGGCGACTCGGTGGCACCATCCAAGTCCTCAACTTCCTCGCTCGCCACCACAAGATTCTATGCGTTGATAACGATTCGTACTTCACCCATAATTTATCGCACTCGCTGCGAAATGTCGATTTCGCCAAGGCGAAGTGTGCCGCTGCTGAAGAAACCGGTGGCTACCGTTTTGCCATCGGCATCGACCCCGAAGGCAAGACCCCAAAAATTGTCCAAGAGGCCCTCGCGAGCGGACGCATGTTCTTCTACACTGAACGCGGCCCCCGACTCATCACACCCGAACTACTCGAATCCATTCGTAACGCCCAACGCCGCATCACCGGTGAATCCAAGCGCGATGTAGATTTAGATTTAAATTTAAAAATCGGGTACGCCGACCTCGCCAGTGCCGACGCAATCGCCGAAGAATTGCAGGCTGCCTTCGCTCCGCCCGAAACTTGGACGAAGCGCTCCGACGCGATTCGTAACCTTTCAAAACTCCAAGCCGCACCGATTAAGGAAGACCTGGAAAAGATGCTGCGGATTTACCAAAAGCTCGGCGTCGCTTGGCTCTGGCACCTGCATAATAATCACCTCGGTGGCCTCTTGGCGGATGAAATGGGCCTCGGTAAAACTGTCCAAGCCCTCGCCTTCCTCGATGTCTTACGTCGCGAACGCTCCCAAGAAGGCCCCTGTCTCGTCGTCTGCCCCGCCTCACTGGTTGAAAACTGGCGCCGTGAGGCCCGGCGCTTCACCCCTAATTTAAAGGTCCTGCCCCACCACGGACAGATGCGCGAGTCCTCGCCCGAATTCTTAAAGCGCTACGACCTCGTCATCACTTCCTACGGCACACTCGCACGCGACATTGGTTCGTTCTCGTTGGTGAATTGGAGCGCCGCCATTTGCGATGAAGGCCAAAACATCAAGAACCCTCGTGCCCAAGCCACCAAGGCTGTTAAACAACTGGTCGCCAAGGGTCGTTATATTTTAACGGGTACACCGGTTGAAAACTCACTCGAAGACCTCCGCTCGCTGTTCGGTTTCTTAATGCCGGGCTACCTGCCCAAACCCGAAGAGCGTATCGCCATCGAAGATCGCAAGTGGCACGACGATCGCCTCCTGCAAATGGCCGCACCCTACATTCTGCGCCGTTCAAAAGTCGCCGTGGCACCTGAACTTCCGCCCAAGATTGAGCAAGTAGTCTACTGCGACTTCGAAGAGAATCAGAAGAAGTTCTACGACGAGATGCAGGAAAGCACGCGCCAAGAGATTTTCGACATGGAGATGAGCGGCGCCAAGGAAGCAAGCATCCGCATGGCCGCCTTCAACCAACTCCTTCGCCTCCGCCAAATCTGTGCCGACCCACGAATCTTGGACCCCAAGATG
Source organism: Opitutia bacterium (assembly GCA_947455415.1). Taxonomy (GTDB): domain Bacteria; phylum Verrucomicrobiota; class Verrucomicrobiia; order Opitutales; family UBA953; genus UBA953. The sequence goes on from CANGNX010000029.1 coordinate 1,558, forward strand.
GACGAAGCCGACTCCGCCAAGCTGCAGGCATTCTTGGAACTTCTCGAAGAATCCAAAGATGCTAACCACCGGATGCTCGTCTTCTCGACTTTTGTTTCGGCACTTAAAATTATCCGCAAAGCCCTCGAGGATCGTGGCATCAAGTATTGTTACCTCGATGGCTCGACGACCAATCGCCAAGGCGTCTGCGATACGTTTAATAATAATTCCGATATCCCCGTCATGCTCATGTCACTAAAGGCAGGCGGTACGGGCCTTAACTTAACTGGTGCCGACACTGTCGTACATTATGACCCTTGGTGGAATCCCGCCGCCGAAGCACAAGCGACCGACCGAGCCCACCGCATCGGCCAAACCCGCACAGTCACTAGCATTAAACTGATTGCCACAGGTACCATTGAAGAGCGCGTGATGGACCTCCAGAAATCGAAGTCTGAAATGTTGCGCAAGCTCCTGAGTGAATCAGACTCAGTGTCCTCAGGCATCAGCCTCGATGACATCAAAGCCCTCTTGGAGGTCTAAGCCATGTTCTCCTCACTTCTCCGTCGTAATCGCCCCCGCAGTGAGATGTCCTTCCTCGAACACATCGAGGATTTACGCGTTTCCCTTATCCGCGTCACCGCTGTGTTCGCCGTCGGCATGGTCGCTGCACTTTTTTTCTACGAAAAAGTTCCGACTATCTTGAGCCTGCCGTTGCACTGGGCCAAACAGCCCGAGACTTCACCAATTGCCTTTCTGCTTGGTGAAGCTGAGCCCGCCTTACGCAGCTTGGGTGACCTCAAAGAGTTCACCTTCATGGGCGTGTGGTCGGTCTTAATGTACGCTGCCTTTGCTGCGGGCATTGCCCTCGCTTCGCCTATCTTCATTTACGAAGTCGCTCGTTTCGTTGGACCTGCCCTTACTGCTCGCGAAAAACGCGGCCTCATTCCCTTCTGTGTTGCTGCCCTTGTTCTATTTTTAGCCGGTGCGGCCTTGGCCTTCTTTTGGCTGACCCCGATGTCCATCCAAGTCTGGCATCACTTCGCTGCGGGCATGGGCATCGAAGTCACCTGGCAAGCGTCCGATTACTTTGGCTTCGTCACCATGATGAGCCTGCTCACCGGACTCACCTTTCAGTTCCCGCTCGCCCTCATCATCCTAATGTGGATCGAAATTGTTCGTCCACGCACCCTGCTCAAACACTGGCGCGGAATGTTGTTCGGCATTCTTTGCGTAGTCGCACTGATTACGCCGATTGGCGACCCAATCTCATTAGGTATTTTAACCAGCGTGCTCTTCGGTTTCTATTTAGGTGCCGTTTCGATTGGCTCTGTCATCGTGCGTCGCAAGCGCGTGGCACGCGGCGATTCGCCCTACCCCGAGGACGATGATGACTACGATTTAGACGACGAGGATGAGGCGCCCAAAGCCACCAAGCCCCAAGCGAATGCGGCTGAGCAAAAGCCCCCACGTGACGGTGATATTAGTTCCCTAGACTAATTTAGATGCAGTTGGTTGATGTAGAACTTGCAGTGGGTCGGAATCCATAACAAATAGGATGCGTGAGCAATCCTCTCAACGCTGGGCTCGAAACCCATTTTGCGGCGCTCAAGACTTTTCTTGATCAGCAAGAGGCATGCTTTGAGCCCGAGGTTCGGCCCATGCTTCGAGAGATTTTAGCTCACCCCGGAAAACGCCTTCGCCCATTACTCGCCTTTGGCTCAGGTGCTGGCGCTAAAAACCTCGCACCACTCGTCAAGGGCGCTGCTATCGTTGAACTCGTTCACCTCGCCACTTTGGTACACGACGACGTGCTTGACGGTGCCGATCAACGTCACGGTGCAGACACTCCCAATCGCACTCACGGTGCCCACGCCGCCGTTCTCTTTGGCGATGCCCTCTTCGCCCACGCACTCGTCCTCGCCAGCGAACACCCCACCACCGAAATTTGTTTGATTGTAGCCAAAGCCTCACGCGATGTCTGCTCGGGCGAAGTCTGCCAGACATTTTCACGGGGTAACAGCGGACTGAGTCTTCAAGATTATCAACGTCAGATTCGCATGAAGACGGCGGTCTTATTCGAAGCCGCTTGTCACGTGGGTGCGCTGCTCGCTGGCCACCCAACCGAGCACATCAAAGCCTGCTCAGAATTCGGACTCCGTCTCGGTGTAGCTTATCAAATCTACGACGACTTAATCGACCTCTTACAAGACGACCAAAAGGCGGGGAAGACCCTTGGCACCGATGCTGCCAGCGGTAAGCTAACCCTACCGATGATTCTCGAACGTAACCAGCGGGGTGGTGATCCCTCCGCCGAATTACGTGCGGGTAAAAACCCGCGTGCCGTCATTTCGGCCACCACCTGGCGCGAGTGTTTCCGCCTACTCGACGCCGAGATTGCCTCTGCCGAAAAAGCCCTAGCGCCAATCGAAGGCACACCCTCGCCCTTCTACCTACTTCGTCTAACCGCCTACCTTCGCGCCGCCACTGCTAAACTCAGTGCACTCGCATGAAGTTATTCTTAACCACTCGGTCAGAGCGGTTAGCCATTGCACTTGTGCTGAGTGTTCTACTCGTCGTCACTGCAGCAGTGTGGACCTGGAAGACGCTCTAAATTTATTTTAGGTAGCGCTCGGGTATAAATCCGCGTGCCGCCAAAGCCTTTTGGAGATCGGTTAAGTTCACTTTATCGCCCGACTTTAATCCAGCGCGAGCAAACCAACCCGCGGGCATCTCAATAGAGAATTGCACTTTTTCGGAACGCGAAAAGGTGTCGCGGGTGTCGCCTGCTTGCATCGTTCGTATCTCATCAACTGTGCCGTCGGCTAATACGAAGGCGATATCGAGATCCAGGACCGTATCCTTCATCCAAAAATTCATCTGCTGCGGTGCCGCATACATGAACACCATGCCCTCCGCCTCAGGCAGCTTGTCGACCCGCATTAAGCCTTGTGACTTTTCTAATTCGGTCACGGCGACCCGTAATAGGGTTTCAGATTTACCGATGTGCACCGGAAAACGAACCTCGATACCCGCTTCCGCAGTGGCAGGAGTGTTGACCGATGAGGTCGCACGATCGCAACCCGCGAAGGCGATTAATAATAAGATACTAAAAGTACGAAACATCCTAGGTAAGTCTCCAAACGATTGCCACGCTGGCAAGAATCGCTTGGGCTGGCTGAGTGAATTCCGACCGCCGAGCCCACTGGCATCACCCCCTCACCGCACTTAATTATGCCCGTGCGGCCGTGCAAGTGGGTCTCTGGGCCTCGGAACGCAAACTAATCACCGCTCACTTCGCACCAACGGATAGAATCCTTGAGTTAGGCTGTGGCGGTGGCCGTGTTGGCCTAGGGATGTGGCAATTAGGCTATCACAATGTCCTCCTGAGCGACTTTTCGCCCGAGATGGTCAGCATCACCCAGGGCGTGCTAGAACAGGCCGGGGCTAACCTGAAAGCTGAAGTGGCCGATGCCTGCAATTTACCCTACGCCGACGCATCATTCGATGGGGTGATTTTTGCGTTCAACGGCCTCATGTGCATGCGCGGCCAAGCCGACCGACTTCGGGCCCTGCCCGAAATCCACCGCGTACTTAAACGAAGGGGCAAATTCCTCTTCACCGCCAACGACCGCGAAAAGGGCGAACACGCTAAAGAATGGGCCAACGAACCTCAACTGCCCAACGGCCAGCTGGGCGACCGCTGGCACGAGACCGATTCCACCCCCGTTTTCATGCACAGCAGCACCGAGGCCGAAACCTTAGCCGAACTGCGACAGTTTAATTTTAATATCATTCAAACGGCCCTACGCTCGGAGATTGCACCCGAAAACGCCAGCGTGCGCGCCTTCGCAGGCGAGACACGCTTTTACTTAGCCGAAAAAGTTTAGAGCCTTAACTTATTCGCTGCGGCGACCCATGAAGAACTGAATCACGTACCAGAGGAGCGTCACGAAGGCGGAGAAGAGAATGAACGCTGCCAAGACATGGTCCTGCGTGGAGCACTGATCCTTAATCACCCAGGTTTGGTAAAGAATAACCGTAGCCATCAATAAAATCATGGCCAACGAGAACCAGGTGCCAGGGTTGATACCCATAATCGAGAAGACGATGATGGCTCCGAGGGCAGCAATCGAACCGATGATAATTGCCACGCGCAAGAAGGAGAAATCGACGCCCGTAAAAAAGACGGCGACCGACAAACCAAAGACCAATACGCCCGTCACACCACAGGCTGGAATCAGAATCTCACCGACGTGCTCAATCCCGTTAGTCTGGTGAGCGACCATTGCAATCAGTGGAATGAAAATTAGAGCCTCAAGTATCACATAGAGTGAAAGGCCAGCGTACTGTGATGCCATCGAAGCACCCGAAGTTGCCATGCGTTGGGCAACATAGGTGCCGCCCCAAAAAGCAAGCATGACAATCAGCCAACCAAAGCTACCCGTAGCATTTACCAGCGCAAATAGTCCATTCATCACCATGTCAGCAAAGCCCGAGTAGAAGAAATAAAACAACAATGCGCCGAAGGCAGCAAACGCACCCGCCACATGTGCGTAAGTGCGACGGTAAAAGGCCGCACGGTCAGCGGCGGGAGCTTGCGAAACAATGAAAGGTTGGGATTCGTACATGATTTTGATTTTAGGACTTTTCCCCGGCAGTCAAGCCACTCTGGGTAAAATTACGCAGGGTGTTTTCTACACTAAAATTAATCCATCGAACTGAAATTACCTAGAGTAAAAAGCCCAAAGGGTTTCGGTTGCACAACTTCACCTGAAATCGATTGATGCAAGCAATGACCACCAAGACCGCTCGCACGAAGCTGAAACGCAAAAACCCACCCCAGAAACTCAGTATAAAAAAAGCCGAAGCCCTCCCCCTTGTCACTGCCCCTCCCCCAGCCCCACGCACGCGCGTCTTAATCGTCGAAGACCAAACCGCCGTCTGCGAGATGACGGTGGAGGTCCTTAAATCCAGCGAGAGCTTCGAAGTGGTTGGCACCGCTGCTAATGGCACTCAAGCAGTGGCCATGGCACTCCAACATAAGCCCGACCTAATTATTCTAGATGTGATGATTCCTGAAATCAGCGGAGTTGAAGTGCTCCGCCGTATCAAAGCCAACCTGCCCAAGATGCGCGTCTTGGTTTTCTCCGCGAAACAAGAACCCCAAGTCGTGCGCGGGCTAATCCAGGAAGGCATGCATGGCTTCGTGAATAAACACTCCCCACTCCGAGAACTCCGCCAAGCCATCACCTTAGTAGCCAATGGCGGTATTTGGTTCGATGACAAGTTTAGCCAAACCGTGCGCGATGCCCTAGCCAAGCCCGCCACCCAAGGGGATGGTATGATCGACTTGCTCACGCCACGTGAACGCGAAATCTCCATGCTCATCGCACGTAGCCACAGCAGCAAAGATGTCGCCGCCCTACTCAACATCAGCGTCAAAACCTCCGAGAATCATCGGGCTAATTTAATGCGTAAATTGGGCGTTCGCGATGTCGCCGGACTCGTCCGCCTCGCCATCCGCCATGGGCTGATTGACCCCGCCAATGATTAATCCTGTCAATGAGGTAAACACCCTAGTGACTCCGGATTCCCATTCTGCCTAATCTTTCATAACTTATACCCACGATGCCACGCTCCACCCCGAGTTGCACCGAAGCTGTTCATCGTGTTGTCATGATTGAAGACCAAACCGTTGTGCGCGAATTGGTCTTAGAGATGCTCGCGGCCGACCCGAAATACAACGTCATTGGCGCCACGGCCGAAGGCAGTGTGGGTATTCAAATTACCGAAGAACATCAGCCCGACCTCCTCATTCTCGACATCACCCTGCCCGACATCAGCGGCGTCGAGGTGCTACACCGTCTGCGTTATTCTGCTCCCGACCTGAAAATTCTCATCTTCACCGGCAAAGAAGAAAAGTATATCGCCCGTGGACTCATGCGCGATGGGGTACGCGGCTTCATCCGTAAAAATTCCCGCCTCTCCGAACTCCGACAAGCGGTGGATACCGTCGCGGCGGGTGGCACCTGGTTTAACGCAGAATTCAACCACGCCCTCATCGGTGCCCTCAAGAATCGAGAAGCCAAAATCGATCAAATGGCTATTACCCTCACCGATCGTGAGCGCAGCATCGCTATCCTTCTCGCCCAAAGCTATTCCAGCAAAGAGGTGGGCACCGCCCTAAATATCAGCACCAAAACCGCCGAAAACCATCGCACTAATTTAATGCGTAAACTGGGCGTCCACGACGTGGCGGGCGTGATTCGCTTTGTGATTCGTCAAGGGTTGTATGATCCCAATAATGATGCCTAGATAAGGCATGCCCCTCAGTCGTAGAAAATTCATCGTAGCCAGCGGCATCGCTACCCTCGGTGCCCTCGCCCGCGCCGAACCCGCCGCCAAAGGTGACGCTACCTACGATGTCTGCGTCTATGGTGGCACCGCTGCCGGCATCGCTGCGGCAATTTCTGCACACGACCAAGGTGCCCGCGTCATCATCATCGAACCGAGTCGCTGGCGCGGTGGCATGAGCGGTGGCGGCATCCGTGCCAGTGATTGGGGTAAAAAAGAAAGCGTCGGCGGCCTCGCCCTCAAGTTACTCATCGAAGGCGACGACGTGGGCATGCGAAAGTTATGTGCCGCGGAACTGGCACAAAGAAATATTCCGGTTATTTTCGAACACCGAATTTCCAGTGCAAAGAAATTAGGAAACGCTCTGACGTCTATCACGCTCGATTACGCACCTCCCAGTAAACTGGGCGTGCCCGCCCCCGTCGCCCAAACGAAGGACGCCAAAGAAATCGCCGCACAAGTCTTCATCGATTGTTCCTACGAGGGCGACCTCATGGCTCAATCGGGCGTTTCGTATACCTACGGCCGCGAAAGCCGCGATGAATACAATGAATCCTTCGCCGGCGTTCGCCCCCTCCTCGCAACCTACCCGATTGATCCGTACAATAAAGTCGGTGATCCCAGTAGCGGACTCCTCCCCCTTCTTCAGGACATCACGATGCCCGCCGTGGGTAGCGCCGACCGCCTCACCATGGCCTACTGCCTGCGCTGGAAACTCTCCCAAGAGTCGAACGCCATCCCCATCACCGCACCCGACAATTACGACCCTCGCACCTACGAAATTTTCCGACGCGGCTTTCAAAATAAAGTTAAATTAAATGTCGGCTATAAGATGCGTAAGCCCGGTATCTACACCGATTACCCAGGTGGTGGATACTTTAACGTGAACTCGAGTCGCTCCCTCTGGGCTCAATCCATTGCTGGATCCAATGCAAATTACCCTGAAGGCGATTGGACTACGCGCTCACAAATCTGGCAATTCCACATCGATTTTATCAAAGGCATGTACCACTTCCTGCGCACCGATGCCGCGGTGCCGGAGTTTTATAAGTTAGCCGCCCAAACCACTGGACTGTTCCCGGGTATATTCGACGAGACGGGTGGTTGGCCGCACCAGCTCTACGTCCGCGAAGCACGACGGATGCGCTCCAGCTACGTCATCACTCAATTGGATTTATCGTACCCACAAAGCATCGATGATTCGGTCGGACTGGCCTCATACGGCATCGACGATTGGCCCTACGCCACTATCGCCCACCAAGGCGGCATCGCCATCAGCGGAGGCGAGTTCAGCATCCTACACCCCAATCCACTCTTCCACGGTGTCTACCAGCTACCCTACCGTTCTATTGTACCCAAAACCAGCGAGTGCCGTAACCTCATCGTAGCCGTCTGCTGCTCCGCTAGCCACATCGCCATGACGTCCATCCGCATGGAACCGGTTTGGATTATTCTGGGTCAATCCGCCGGCATCGCCGCCGCACAATCACTCCAAGAAAATAAAGCCGTCCAAGAGATTAACGTGCCCACCTTACAACGCACCCTTCTCGGTCTCGGACAGAAATTAAGCTGGAGTGCTTAAAGTCGAATCCGCAAACGCGGCGAAACTTGCGTGCCCGCAGGCTTAGGTTTTTTTAGCTCCGCACCCTTGCCGCCATCGGGTCCACCTAATGCATCGATAAATTCCTGAGGAATCGGCGAGATGGCCTTGAACATTAATTTTTCGCCCCGCCAATCGAGTTCGAGCTCGGTCGCATGGGAATGTAAGAAGAGTCGCTTAAAGCCCCGCGCCGTCCCCATTGCTTTATTGAAATCAAAATCGCCGTAAGTGCGATCGCCCAAAATCGGGTGGCCATGCATAGCCGACTGCACTCGCAACTGATGCGTGCGACCCGTACGTGGCTCCAGCTTTAACAATGATAGCGGCAATTCTCCGCTTGCTGCCCGCTCCCATTGGTAGAGCGAAACTGCAGGTGCACCTGTACCCGAACCCTTACTCGAGCGCACGCCACCGCCTGGACCCTTTGACTTAATTAAAACATCCTGCCAAGTGCCGCGCGGACTCTTCAAGCCGCGGCCTTTAACAATTGCGACGTACTTTTTAGAAACTTTAGACTTCGCAAACAGATCTTTCACGGCTTCGGCCAACGCCGCATCTAAGCTAAGCAGAAGAATCCCACTCGTCGGTGAATCTAAACGGTTTAATAAATAAACCCGGCGAATCCCACCCTGCCCGTCACGGACGTGAAAGGCCTCCTCTTCGTGGGAATAATTGCCAGAAATGAGTGCGACCTCGTCTTTGCCTTTATCATCCTGATTCGGATGAGCCAAAACGCCCTCAGGCTTCTCCACCGCCAACAACCCCGCGGGGTGCGTATTAAGCACACGCACCTTAGGCGCAAAGGGTATCCAAGCTAGGTCGCTCATTAAAGGTAGTGAAAGGTTAAGGTGACTTCTTGGTCTTCGCCGAAAAGCGCAACCATATCTTCGCGCCAAACGTCAAATGGTGCAGGCGCCATTACTGCATCCTTACAGGCCAAAGCTAAAACCTGCGGAACATCGGCTCGGACAATTTCCGCATCAATCACACTGCCATCGCGACAGAGTCGGAACTTTATCATCACCGTGCCCCGTGCCACATTTTCAAAACGGGCCCGATCAATCAATGCCCACCACGATGATTGAATCGCTTCCATCATGCGCTGCGAGTAGTCGCCATAATTACTGAAGCGGGCATCCACTGCGAGTACGCCGGCTTTATTAACCCCAATATTATTTTTTAATAACAACCCGGTCGTACCTGAGGCCACCGTCGCCTTGGGTCGATTCGCATTTTCCGACTGCGGTATGGGCGAAGGGTTTTCGGTACGCTTAGGCATGGCACCCAGTGCCGCCGAAGACGTGCCGGCAGCTCCAGTAGAAACACTCCGCTCCGATTCACCAATCGAACGCGGCACACCCTGCGAAACTTTAATCTGCGTCTCACTTTCTCCATTTGAACGTGGCACCGACGATCGGGTCGGCACAGTCTCAGGAATGGGTTGAGCAGCCGATTGATTGCGTGCGGCAATAAATGGTGTCTTCTCGGGTGTCGTTCGATTGGCTCTCGCATTCGTCTCGGCTAACCGAAGCGATGGCGGCAAACGATTCTCAGGGACAGTGACAGGCGCGACTAAAACATCCACTGGCTTGAGCCGTAATGTGACCGCATAAAAATCGGTCGGTAAAAGGGCATACAACAGAGCGTGCACCACAAGCGTAACGACCCCCGCCACGAGGGCGGCCTGAGTGTCCATGTCGATACCACTGCGCACCTAATAATTCATAACCGGCGCGCTCATAACATCAAGAACGACTCACTTTAGGCCGAAATTCTCGCGCGCAAACCCAGTGCATTCAAACGCTCCAACACAAACTCAACCGGTAAGCCCATAATCGTTGAAATCGGACGCTGATAATCATCGATGATGATTTCTCGGCCTTCCTGGATGCCATAGGCACCAGCCTTATCTAAAGTATTAACGAAGCCTTGGTACTTTGTAATATCGGCATCAGACAATTCACGGAAACGAACCCATGCCGTGATGTCGTGCGATTCGTCTAAGCCCAAGTCATGACAAATTAAACAGATGCCGGTGTGCACCGTGTGCGTCTGACCCGACAAAGCCCTAAGCATCGTGCGAGACTCTTCAAGGTTCGCGGGCTTATTCAACGCCCGGTCACCCAGTGCGACCGTGGTATCCGCTCCCAGCACAATCGCTCCAGGAAAATCTTTGGCCACTGCCCTCGCCTTCAATTGCGCATTGTGCAAAACCATTTCGCGCGGATCGGTTGATGCGTCCTCGTGCTCTGTCACCTGCGCAACCACAACCCGATGCGGCAAACCTGCCGCCGAAAGCAATTCGGTGCGACGAGGTGAAGCCGAAGCGAGAATGAGCTTCAAGGGAGACGTCGCAGACATATCAAATACTCGTCCCGCAACCTTATTGGTGCGATGGCTTCCAACTCACTGCCCGTTGGGCCAAGTAATTCACGTACACGTCTTGGTCATTCAGACAAGGAATCTGGGCGAACGATTCACCGCCGGCGTGGATGAACTCTTCCTTACCTTCCTCGCAAATTTCCTCGATGGTCTCGAGGCAGTCCACCGTGAAGGCCGGACAAATCACCAAGAGGTTCTTCACGCCCTCACCGGGTAAAGCTTCTAAACGTTCATCGGTATAGGGTGGCACCCATTTCTCTGGCCCAAAGCGCGATTGAAACGCGATTTCCACTTGGTCAGGACGCAAGCCAGCGGCCTCGGTAAATAACTTAGCCGTCTGGACGCACTGATGTTTGTAACAATTCGCATGCGATGGACTCGCCTGATAGCAGCAATCCTTGACCTTCGTGCAATGTGCTTTCGAGGCATCACCCTTACGCAAGTGACGTTCGGGTACGCCGTGATAAGAAAATAATAATTTATCAAAGGGCTTACTTAACCAGGGCTTAGCCGATTCAACGAGCGCGTTAATGTACGCAGGATCATTAAAGTAGGGCTGTAAAACATGGTACTTAAGATTCGGTGCTAATCGTTTCAGCTCGTCCTGCACTTTCACCACCACGGTCTCATAAGATGACATCGCGTAGTGCGGGTACTGGGGCATCACAAACAGATCATCAATCCCGAGCTCTAAGACTTTTTGAATCGCCTCCTCACACGAGGGCGTGCCGTAACGCATACCCGTGATCACAGGCATACCGGTGACTTTTTCTAACTTCGCACGTAGTTTTTCTGTCGTGACCAACAAGGGAGCACCCTCAGGGGTCCAGACGGTGGCATAGGCAGCGGCCGACTTCTTCGGGCGGGTGCGCAAAACAATGCCTTCTAAAAGTGCAAAGCGAAAGGGTGCGGGATAATCAATGACACGTTCATCGCCCAAAAATTCCCGTAAATAATTTCTCACATCTGGAACCGAAGTGCTTTTCGGAGAGCCTAAATTGAGTAGTAAGATACCTTTTCGCGACATACCCATTAGACAGGCGAGAGAATGCACAATTGTCAAATCTCCCGCCCTCAACCGCGCTGCTTAAATCAGACCCATTAGTCGCCACTACTGACCACGGCATTAATCACGGCTTCCACCGTTTCAATGCGTGCCTGCGGCGTAATACCGTGTCCTAGATTAAAAATATGACCAGGGTCATTGGCATTATCTTTAATAATCAGCTTCGTCGCTTGCACCGCAGCTTCAGGCTCACCGACCATAAATTCAGGATCTAAATTACCCTGCAAACAAACGGGCCGACCCACCAAACTACGGACCTTTGAGAGCGGCATTGTCCAATCCACGCCCAAACAAGGAACGCCCGATTGTGCCAAGATTGCTGCATCCGCCGACTTTCCTTTTGCGTAAAGAATCACGGGGGCTTGCGCCGGTAAACGCGCCAAAATTTCGCGAATATAACGCAAAGAAAACTCTTCGTACTCCACGCCGGTCAGCACACTCGCCCAACTGTCAAAAATTTGGATGGCATCCGCACCTGCCAGCAGTTGCTGATTTAAATATTCTGCAATCACTTCTGCCAACATGCTGAGCAATTGGTGGAAGAATTTTGGGTCGGTCTTAATTAAGGCCTTGGTTTTAGGAAAATCTTCCGAGCCCCCACCCTCCACTAAGTAACACGCCAACGTCCACGGTGAACCCGCAAAACCGAGTAAAGCTTTATGGTGACCTAATTCCCGACGCAACAGACGAAGTGCCGCATAAACATAGTCCAAACGCTGTGCGGCATCCGCTCGCGTTAATGTTAGTAAATCTGCCTGCGAACGAATAGTTCGCTCCATCGCAATACCACCTTCTTCTTTAAACCGATACGGCACACCTAACGCTTCTGGTATGACTAAGATGTCGCTGAATAAAATAGCCGCATCCAATTGGGTAAAACGACGTAACGGCTGAAGCGTGACTTCGACCGCTAACTCTGGCGTACGTACCATCGTCACAAAATCGGACTTCGCCTTAAGTGCCCGATATTCTGGCAGGTACCGGCCGGCCTGACGCATGATCCAAATCGGGGCACGCCCATGCGGCTGGCGATTCAGCGCGGAGAGTAGTCGATCGCGTGAGTTCATTGACGGGACACCCAATCTTGGGGTTTTAAATAATACGACAGTAAACGTTCTTCAGGCGAACCCGATGCGGGCTGGTGACTGTAAACCCAGCGCACTCGCGGCGGGAGCGACATCAAAATGGATTCAGTACGACCGCCAGATTGCAGTCCGAAAATCGTGCCACGATCCCAGACTAAATTAAATTCCGCATAGCGCCCACGACGAATCTCTTGCCACTCTTTCTCGCGTTCACCGTAGGGCAAAGCGTGTCGGCGCTTAAGAATCTCAACGTAGGCTGGGCCAAAAGCATCACCGACCGAACGCATTACTTTAAAGGCCGCCTCAAAACCTCCGTGCGTAAAATCATCAAAGAAAACTCCGCCCACACCCCGTTGCTCGTTGCGATGCTTGAGGTTGAAATACTGATCACAGGTCTGTTTAAAAGTTGGGTACCAATCGCCCACGGCATCGGCCGCCGCCTGGTGCCATGATTGTGCATCCTCGTCGAAACCGTAGTAAGGTGTTAAATCAAATCCGCCCCCAAACCACCACACGGGGTCCGGTCCATCCGTGCAGAAAAAACGCACATTCATGTGCGAAGTCGGAGCGTACGGATTGAGCGGGTGCAATACCACGGAAACGCCCATCGCTCGAAAACCACGCCCCGCTAGCTCAGGTCGCGCGACCGTTGCTGAAGGCGGTAAAGCATGTCCGCGTACATCGGAAAAGGCCACACCACCCTTCTCTAAAAGCTTACCACCTGCGATAACCCTCGTCCGCCCACCCCCACCTTCAGGTCGCTGCCAGACATCTTCATGAAACTTCGCCACACCATCGACCGCTTCCATTTGCGCACAAATGCGATCTTGGAGGTCCATGAGGTAAGTGCGAACCGTTTCGGGATTCATCGGATGTTTATCCAATGGGGGATTCACCCAAAGGTCAACGAAACCACACCGACAAAATTAACAATAATCGGCAATGCCCTGGCCCCGCAAAGTTTGCCGAGGTCAGCCTTGTCACGCTGGTTAAATCGCACAGTTTAACCGCCATGAACCCCGAAACCAAACTCGTCATCATCGTCGCGGTGATGGGCGGTATCGGTCTGCTCAGTCCGTGGCTGGCTTGGGTTCGCCTGCAGGCCCTCGAAAAAAAACATGGACGAAAATTACTGGTACGCGGCATCAACGGCGAACAAGCCGCTAAAATTATTTTGCTCCGCGGCGAAATTCCACAGGTCGACGTCGACGAGACTTCATTGCTCTTCAGTAATCACTATTCGGCGCACGAACCCGCCATCAAACTTTCCAGCGAAGTCTATCACGGCAAGCGCCTCTTCGATGTGGCACGTGCCGCTCGACTCGCGGGCCACGCCCTGCAACACCGCGATCGCAAGCTCCGAGGCATTGGCAGCTGGGACGCCTTCGTAGTCCTCTGGGGCAACGCATGGCCCCTCTTACTCACACTCACTTTTGCCACCGGCGGTCGCTGGGTGTTTTCGATTATCGCTTTCTCGCTGACAGCATTGGTCATCACGATTGGGCACTTTATCCGACACCAAATCGTCCGCGATGCCGCCCGCAGGGGTGAAATCGCCCTTTCCGAAGCCCGTCTGCTTGATGGACACCCCACCGATGAGGTTGAGGCCGCCTTTCTCGCCAGTCGACTCGACCACCTGGCCCTGCCCTTTACACGGACCTGGTGGAAGCTGCTTTTATTTCGCTCCAAGTGAACTCCCACGGCTTTAAAGTGTTATACTGATATTCACCCATGCAACGTAACGGCATATTCTGGACTCTGACCCTGTTCGTCGTTGGCGGCTTAGCTTACCTCATCGCTGATTATTTTAACGCCACCGCCCCAGCTCCCGTGAATCAGTCGCTGGGCAAGACGGCTACCACCGTAAGCCGCGAAACAACCAAAGCCTCCAAACGTTCGACGAAAAACCTCAACCTCGATAAGAAAAATAATATAAAACCCGAAGTTGAAGAAGATGCCCCGACACAAGCCGTGAGCGAAAAGGAGAAAGAAAACCTCGAAAACCAATTTCAAGCCTTACGCGATGAGCAGCGTAAACAGTGGCAGGAAATTTTTGGTGATGATCGGGATAAAATGCGGGCCGTGATGCGTACCGCGATCGATAACCACCCAGAGTTTTCGGAAATGTTTCGTCGGTCTCGTGAGATTCGCGACAACTGGGCAACCAGTAGCGATAGCGAAAAACCGAAGTTACTGGCTGAGCTCACTGAGCTTCGCCAGAAGGGACTCGAAATAATCAAGACTGAGGTCGAACGGTATAATAGCACCCCAGTTACGACACCTGCCCCCGAAACGCCTCCAACGGATAGTCCGACGCCTGCAAGCACCAGCGAAAGCACACCGGCCGCCGAACCCGAAGCGCCCAAGGAACCGACCGTAATAATGTAATTTATTGCAACTATTGTAGTGCCGTGGTGTATTACTAAGACCCCTATTCTTTTCCTATGAAATCCAAATACCTCCTCCTCACCCTCCTTGCGTCTGCTGGCCTCATCGCCGCTGACGCCCCTGCCCCTGACGCCCCAGGTGGCCAAGGTGCCCCTGCTAAGACCGACGGCGCGCCTGCTGGCGGACCCAAGGGCGAAAAGGGCGGCAAGAAAAAGGCCCTCCCTGAAGGCGTGACCGAAGCCGACATGAAAAAGTTACAAGATGCACGCAAGGCAGCCTCCAGCGATCCCGCCGTTAAAGCCGCACAAACCGCTTACGATAACGCCAAGAAAGCCGACAGTGCCGCCTCAACTGAGGAAACCAAGAAGGCGCTGAACGATGCTAAAGGTGCATTAGCTGAAGCCCAAAAGGCTGCCGTGATTAAGGCCGATCCCTCGCTCACCGATCTCGCAAACAAGGTAGCTGAAGCCGACAAGGCCAAAGGTAGCTCCAAAAAGGATAAGAAAAAAGACCACGACGGCGCCAAGCCTACCAAATAGTAGTCAGTAAACTGCTGTTTCCTATCAAAAGGCCCCAGTTTCTGGGGCCTTTTTGTTTGTTTAACCACAAAATCCTAATGCCGAATAAGTTAAAAACGGAACATTTGCCGGTATAAACTGTTTTTGACATACCCACACATCATTCGTTATCCAAATCCCCCCCATGAAATCCAAATACCTCCTCCTCACCCTCCTCGCTTCGGCTGGCTTAGTTGCCGCTGAAACTGCTGCGCCTGCCGCTGCACCCGCTGCCGTTCCTGCTGCTGAAGCCCCAAAGGCCGAAGCGCCAGCTGCTCCCAAATCCAAAGTCCCTGGCGTCTCCGATGAAGACTACCAGCGCTACATTAACACCCGCGTGGGACTCGAGAAGAGCGACCCTCAACTCATCGCCCTCAAGGCAACTGCCGACGAAGCCAAGAAAAAGGCTAAAGATGCAACTGAGCCTGAAGCCAAAAAGGCTGCTGAGAAGGAAGCCAAGGCTGCCGATAAAGCATATTCTCAAGCTCGTGCCGCTGCCGTTCTCGCCAAAA
>CANGNX010000030.1 GCA_947455415.1 Opitutia bacterium
AAGCCCTTTCTGGCTGCCTGGGTAGGGATCGAACCTACGACCAAGTGATTAACAGTCACCTGCTCTACCGCTGAGCTACCAGGCAGTGCGAAAGGACTCCCATCAAGGCAAGGTCAGGGCAATGGTGTCAAACAAAACCGACCAGCGAATACGCCCGGCCCGACGCATAATTATTAATATAACCAGCCAATTAGCCCGGCGTCTTCCTAATCTCTGGACAGTCTGCATCACTCTGACTTCCTTAAGCCAATGCGCTGGTCACGAATTCCTGAAACCCCCAATGCCCCTGGCGTTGGCGGTGCCTTTCTTGGCACCTTCGAAGACACGCTCATCATGGCCGGCGGCTCAAACTTTCCTGAAAAACCAGCGTGGGAAGGCGGCGCCAAAGTTTGGCATGACGCGGTCTACACGCTCGGCCCACGCAATAAAAAGTGGAACCCGATTGGAAAACTTCCGCGCCCCATCGGCTACGGCGTCGGCGTCTCTATTCGTCAGGGCCTGCTCATGATCGGCGGCGCCAACGCCGAACGTCACTTCCAAGATTGCTACGTGCTCTCCATTGAAAACGAAAAGTTAGTCACGAAGCCTTTTCCTTTTCTCCCTCGCCCTCTCGCCTACTCCGCCGGTGCACTCGTGGGTAGCAAAGTAATCGTCGCTGGTGGCACCGAGAAACCTGATGCCACGGCGGCCTCGTCCGTCGCCTATGCAATCGACCTCGCGAACCTCACGGGCGGCTGGAAAGAATTACCATTGTGGTCAGGCTCAGGCCGCATGCTCGCACAAGCCGCCGGCACTAAGGATACATTTTACCTCTTCGGCGGCGTGACCCTCACCTCTGGAGCCAAAGGCCCTGAGCGCGAATACTTGCAAGACTGCCACGCCTTTACGCTCGGCAAAGAATGGCGTCGCTTAGCCCCCTTGCCTCACCCGCTGGCCGCATGTCCCTCCCCGTGCCCCGTTATCGAAAATGAAATTTTATTACTGGGCGGAGACGACGGTAAACTGGCAGGAAAAATCGCAGCGGCGAAACACCCAGGTTTTTCCGATAAAATCTTAGCCTACGATAAGTCTTTAGATACTTGGGCAGAAAAAGGCCAAGCCCCTGCAGCGTTAATCGCCACGGGCTGCACGAAATGGAATAAGGGCATTGCCTTTGTAAACGGTGAGACGCGCCCGAGCGGACGTTCCCCCGAAGGCTGGCTCGGTCGCACCGAGTAAAACAAAGAAGGCCGACTCTCTCGAGTCGGCCTTCTTTGTTACTGAGTAACGAATTACTCGCCCCAGGTGCAGGTTGTGCCGGCGTAGATTGCGTGGGAACCCAACTCTTCTTCAATGCGGAGGAGTTGGTTGTACTTAGCAACGCGATCCGAACGGCAAAGCGAGCCGGTCTTGATTTGACCAGCATTCAAGCCCACGGCGATGTCGGCAATCGTCGAGTCTTCGGTCTCACCCGAGCGGTGTGAGATGATTGCCGAGTAACCCGCGCGCTGCGCCATCGCCACAGCATCAAAGGTTTCGGTGAGCGAACCGATTTGGTTCACCTTCACGAGAATCGAATTTGCAGTCTTAGTCTTGATACCACGCGAGAGGAACTCGGTGTTAGTGACGAACAAGTCATCACCGACTAATTGAGTGTCCGCGCCCATGGCGTCGGTGGCTTTCTTCCAGCCGGTCCAATCTGCTTCGGAGAAACCGTCTTCAATCGAAACGATGGGGTAACGCTTTTGGAGGTCTTGATAGAACTTAATCATCTGCTCCGAGTTGCGCTGAGACTTGTCGGACTTGTGGAAAGTGTACTTACCCGACTTTTCGTCGTAGAACTCAGAGGCAGCCACGTCGAGGGCGAGGAACACTTCGGAGCCGAGCTTGTAACCAGCGGCTTTAACCGCGGCTGCAATGGCTTCTAAGGCAGCCTCATTCGAAGCCACTTTAGGAGCGAAACCACCTTCATCGCCAACCGAGGTGGAGAGGCCCTGGGCCTTCAGAACCTTCTTCAAGGCGTGGAAAATTTCCGTACCCATGCGCAAGGCTTCGCTGAAGGACTTTGCACCCTTAGGCACGACCATGAATTCTTGGATGTCAACGGGGGCGTCGGAGTGCGCACCGCCATTCATGATATTCATTAATGGAATCGGGAGCACCTTGGCGTTAGGTCCACCGATGTAACGGTAGAGAGGCTGACCGATGGCTTCAGCGGAAGCACGGGCCACCGCCATCGAAACGCCGAGAATCGCATTCGCACCCAACTTCTTCTTGTTCTTAGTGCCGTCCAATTCAATCATCGCTTTGTCGATGCCGACTTGGTCTTGCGCATCGACGCCGTTAAGCATCGGGGCAATTTCTTCGTTCACATTGGCAACGGCCTTCAAGACGCCCTTGCCATTGTAACGCTTCTTGGGGTCAATGCCCTTCGCAAATTCCTTGGCGCTCACATCGCTGTCGCGCAACTCGTGGGCTTCGTAGGTACCCGTCGAAGCACCCGAGGGTACTGCGGCGCGACCCAACGCACCACAAGCCAAACGGACGTCGACTTCGATGGTAGG
Source organism: Opitutia bacterium (assembly GCA_947455415.1). Taxonomy (GTDB): domain Bacteria; phylum Verrucomicrobiota; class Verrucomicrobiia; order Opitutales; family UBA953; genus UBA953. Next base: position 2,544 of record CANGNX010000030.1, read on the forward strand.
ATTTCCGCGAGAGTCTAAGATTTCGCGGGCTTTAATATTAACGATATCGGTGCTGCTCATGATAATAAAAGTATGCCCATAGGGGTGAGATAAACCGCTGGGCTGGGCGAGAAAAAAGGTGAGCCAATTTCTATATTTATGCCCAAAAATGAACCCCGGCCGAGGAATACTCAGTCGGGGCTTCGAAGTGGTGGGAGTAGATGGACTTGAACCATCGACCTCCTGAATGTCAATCAGGCGCTCTAACCAACTGAGCTATACCCCCGAAAATCGAAAGGGCACAGAAACAAGCCCCTCGAAGGCTGGCAAGCCTTCAATGAACGTCTCCCAAATATCGTGCCGCCCCACTCTCACGGGTCGACCGAATGACCTCCGCCAAACCAGGAGGCGAAAGGGGGTAATCAGCCAATTTATCGAGCGGCAACCAAACAAAGCCGACCTGCCTGCGATCAATCTCTTTGCCCGCCCCAATCGGTGAGAGGTCCGCACAATCGCAATGAAACACGACTTCAACCTGATGAAAGTGGCCGTGAATGCGGTGCATGGCATGATTCTTCCCCACATACTCTCGCACATAAGCCGCATGCTTGACGGTTACGTTTAAACCGAGCTCCTCTAAAACTTCGCGCACGACGGTTTGGTGCAAAGTCTCGCCATGATTTTGTCCACCCCCCGGCAAGACCATGAACTCGCCCAACTCCGTTCGAATACGCACCGCCAAAACTTTTTCGTCATGCAGAATAATCGCTCGTGCTGCCGTACGCACGGCGGCGACATCACGGTTAGGATTATGAGAGGCTTCGGACACGTCACTGTGGTAACGCATAAACCAACGCATGCAAAGTGTTTCCCTCAAAACAGCCAAACCGCCGCCGATTAACCCATTAATTTGCTATCAATCTCGTGATTGCCGTGTACGGCTTTTACGTCGTCTAGCGCCTCCAGGGCCTCAATGAGCTCTAAAACTTTCTTCGCCGTTTCGGCATCGGTAACCGGCACGGGGATGCTTGTAACATAAGCAATCTCACTCGATTCCGGCTTCAGTCCTTTTTCCTGAAAAGTTTTTGCCAAGCTGTCGTATGAAGAAACTGGGCAGAGCACTTCAAAGTGATCGCCGTTATTCACGATATCATCCGCTCCTGCTTCCAGCGCGATCTCCATTAGCTTGTCTTCCGTGATCTGCGTCGACCCCAGCAAGAACTGACCCTTGCGCTGAAAACTATGTGAGACCGCGCCCGTCTGCGCCATGTTGCCACCGTTGTCATTAAAGGCCTGGCGAATCTCTGCCGCCGCCCGATTCTTATTATCGGTGGTGACTTCGACAATTAAGCCCACGCCACCAGGCGCGTAGCCTTCGTAAGAAATTTCTTCGTAAACGACGCCCGGAATTTCACCCGTACCTTTTTGCACGGCACGCTTAATATTATCCGAGGGCATATTGGCCGCACGGGCCTTATCCATCAAGGTGCGCAAGCGGGCGTTTGTCTCGGCATTACCGCCGCCCGAACGCGCGGCGAGAGTGATTTCCTTTGCGAGTACGGAAAAAATCTTTCCGCGCTTCGCATCAATCACGGCTTTATGCCGCTTCGTCGTGTGCCATTTACTATGACCGGACATGGGAAGAGTTTAGTTACTTTTCTTTTTCTTGGGCAAGACCACAACGGCTTCTACAGGGGTGCGATTGCTCATCCAGGCCTGCAGCATGGTAAGTAAATTCTGCAGGGTCATGTACAGCGACAAGGCTGCGGGCAGCGAGTAACAGATGACGGGGAACAAGAAGGCCATCATGTACATGATCGTCTTTTGCGTATCATCCGCCGAAGGGGTCGGCGTCATGCGCATCGAAAGCCACATTGTAATACCCATTAAAATCGGGAGCAGGTTGATACCGAAGCCAGCAATATGGAACAGCGTATCAGGTGCCGCTAAGTCATTAATCCAAAGGAACGACTGCAGTCGCAACTCCACCGTGGTCTGGAAGGCGGTGTAGAGCCCGAAGAACACCGGAATCTGAATGAGAATCGGTAAACAGCCGGCAAAAGGATTAATTTGGTGCTCCTGGTAGAGCTTCATCATCTCCTTATTCAATTTCTCGGAGTCGTTTTTATATTTCTCGCGGATCTCAGCCATTGGACCCGAGAACTGCTGCATCTTCTTGGCGGTGCGTTGCTGCGCCGAAGTAAGCGGCCAAGTGATGAGCTTAATAATGACAGTGAGCAGTACCACCGCCCAACCCCACGACCAGGCACCCGTCCAGGTGAGCAAGGAATGCACTCCGCCCAAGCAGGCTAAGAGTAATTTGCAAATCGCACCAAAAGAGATGAACCCAAGAATTTTGGAGAACTGTAATACCGAAACCTGGCTATCAGGCAGAGCAGCCACACGCGCATACTCTTTGGGACCAACGAAGAAGTCTCCTTCGGTCAGAATCGAAGTGTCGGCACTCACTGCACCTTCCCAATAAGCATAAGCCTGCACACCGACATCGGTCGCAGAGTAGGCAACCGGACGAGCAACTAATTCGGAGCGGCTACCGCGACTCTTAGCATCGACGTGAATGATGGAGGCGAAGAACTGATTGCCCGAAGAAACCCAGTTAAAAGGCTGACCCACCGCTCCAGCCGCATGCTCGGCCTCGGCTTTGTGCGCCCCCAGACCAAAGAAACCGCTAGAGTCCTTAAACAGGCTGATATTAACGTGCGTCAAATCATCACCATTGTCCGCTAACACCGAAAGGAATTGGTGAGTTGAGTCGCTCACCGTGTGCTGCCAGCTGCCCGTTGAGTGCCAAACACGCGTGGGCATTTGACCCGAAGACGCGGGCACAACTCTGGTAGTAAAGCGAATCGAGTAAGGCTCGGAACCTTCTTTGTCCGCCATTGCTAAAGCGTAAGTACGCACCACTTTGGTCCCATCGGGCAAGGTGCCTTGAAACGCAATCGCGGGTACCGCGGATGCCGGTAAGTCGACACGTTTAAATTCGGAGTAAACCGGCTCAACGCGATTCAGTGCAGGATTTAAAATTCCGAGCGCCATCGCGGCATCAGCGTTACCGGCATTAAAAATAATATTAGACTTACGTTCTAAGTTGGCCGGCTGGCGCAGGAGCTCAACCTGTTCAATCGCACCACCACGAGTGGTAAAGGTCACGCGAATCACGCCGTTCTCAAGCACCACCTTCTCCGCCTTGCTCGCTGCTAATTCATGAATGCTCGAAGGGCTCGACGGAACGGATGCAGTAACGGGGGCTACTGCAACGGGGGCGACGGTCGTCGCGACGGGAGTCGCACCTGCGGGCTGAGCCGTGGGCTTGGAGACGGCGAAGATAAACATCGCAGCCGCAATGCAGGCGATACCAAGAAAGAAGTTTTTACGGTCCATAAATGTATGCCTTTGGCGTAGGGAACTGCCCCGCCGGGTGCAAGGCACAAGGCAGAATTAACCCCGCAAAGCATTCACAACCGCCCTCCCCGATTAAGAACCGGGCTTTGTCGCAGGAATCTTAGCCAAATCAGGCGGAATTTGGTCGGCCGGATAAGTCGGGAAAGTGAGCTCCAAGAGTGCAATAAAGGGGACCGTAAACTTGGTCTGCCCAGCCGAGCGATCAACGAGGCTGGTCACCGCCACCGTCTGTGCTCCGGCTTGCTTCACAATCTCTAAACACTCCTGCACGCGTCCACCACGCGTCACCACATCTTCAGCGACTAAAACACGCTCGTTCGGACGGAAGGTAAAGTTGCGACGTAAAACGAGTTTATCGTTCTCCTTCTCCACAAAAATAAAACGGACGCCTAATTGTCGGGCTAATTCTTGCCCTACTACCAAGCCGCCCATCGCGGGCGCCAAGACGACGTCGCAGGGATAAGCCGCCAATTTCGGTCGTAGTAATTCAATTAAGCGCGTGACCTTGTCCATGTGCTGACAAACCTGGGCGCACTGAAAAAAGTGACCGCTGTGTAAGCCCGAGCGTAAAACAAAATGCCCCGTCAATAAAGCCCGTGAATCACGAAAAATTTGGAGAACCTCTTCTTGGGTTGAATTCATAACTTCTAAATAATTGAGGTGTTTAAAGGTTGAGTGCGAGGCGATAACATTGCCCATCCTAAAATAAGAAAGTTCGACCCCTCCCCTTTTACCACCTACTGCCGATTATCACTCTCATGAAAGTAATTCCTACCGACCAACCCCAACGCGCCCGGTTTTATATCAAGGCAGCGGGGGTTTTCTTCGTTTGTCTCACGGTCGGTCTTTACCTCTGGAGTCAGAACAGCGGCTCCCGCCCCCGGGCACGCGCCGCCATGGTCTGGATTCCGGGTGGCACTTTCAACATGGGCAGCACCGTTGCAGCCGACGACAAACACCGCGAAGAAGGCCCCGCTCACATGGTCACGGTCAAAGGGTTTTGGATGGATGAAACCGAGGTGACTAATGCACAGTTTAAAAAATTCGTCGACGCGACAGGCTACGTGACCGAAGCCGAAAAAGACCTCAGCGCCAAAGATTTTCCTAATGCACCTGCCGAATTTCTTAAAGGCGGCTCATTGATTTTCAAACACACCAAAGGCGTAGACCCCTATCAGTGCGGCACGAGCGGCGATTTACCCTGGTGGAAATTTACCCCCGGTGCGACCTGGCAACACCCTGAAGGTCCTGAGTCTAACATTATTGACCGCATGGATCATCCAGTAATTTGCCTGACGTGGAAAGACGTCCACACCTACGCTGAATGGGCCGGCAAACGCCTGCCTAGCGAAGCAGAATGGGAGTTCGCTGCCCGCGGTGGCCTAAAAGACAAAGCCTATGTTTGGGGTGACGAAGAAAACCCTAACGGAAAATATATGTCCAATTACTGGCAGGGAAATTTTCCAGATGTTGATAAGGGCAAAGACGGCTTCACCCAAGTCGCACCTGTGAAATCCTTTCCAGCTAATGGCTACGGCTTGTACGATATGTCCGGCAATGTCTGGGAAATGTGTGAAGACTGGTATCACCCTGATTTTTACAAAGTTTCAGGTAACGATAATCCACGCGGACCCGCACTCGGCTACGACCCCGAAAAAACGGGTTATGGTGAGCACGTCATTCGCGGCGGCTCCTGGTTATGCGACGAGGGTTACTGCTTCCGCTACCGTCCTTCAGCGCGCCAAGGCCTAGACGCCTTAACCTCCACGAATCACGTCGGCTTTCGCTGCGTCGCAGATGGACCGATTCCAGCGAAGAAGTAAGCGCTACTTCTTTTCTTGGTAATCGAGGTTCTTGCCAAAAGTTTCTTCCATCGTGGCAAGTGCTACGAACGCCGCTCCGAAACAGACGAAGCCTAAAATCGCTCCAGCAATCGGCGGAGTCACGCGGGCAGCACTCAAAGGCATCGCTAAAAAAGTGAAGAAGGCCGTCAAAGGTACCAACGAACCACGGGCAAAATTAGGCACCGTGGTCGCCACGGTGGCGCGTAAGTTCGTGCCGAACTGCTCAGCGGCAATCGTTACAAACAAAGCCCAATAACCCATGCCAAAACCCATCAGGAAGATGAGTCGATAATAGGCATCTGAACTCCATCCGTTGGCACCAAAAAGATAAAAGCCCACGCAGACCAAACTGAAGAGGAGAAAACCAAGGACGACTTTTTTGCGGGAGCGAAGCAGCTGACTCGTAACACCGCTGGCCAGATCGCCAAAGGTCAGGCCCAGGTAAAATGCGGCGACCGACCAATTATCTTTAATCGCTTCACCCTGAATGCCGCTACCTGGCGCGAAAATCGTCGAAGCCCGCTGCACAAGTATGCCAATCATGTACCACGTCGGTAAGCCAATCAGAATGCAGCGCAGGTAACGCAAGAAACGGTCACGACTTGAAAAAAGGGCGAAGAAATTACCGCGGGGGACCGCGCCTTCATGCGCATAATCGCACGCGTGTTTGTACATGCCAGATTCGCGGACGCCGACGCGTAAAGCGAGAAGCATGAGTCCGAGACTGCCGCCAATAAAATAACTCATGCGCCAGCCTTCAATTGGGGCGCCAAATAATCCGCCTACCACCCGACCGATATCACCGACGTGCTCCGCCATATAGCCCGCGACCACCGCACCAAAGACACCAACCGTAGCAACCACCGCCGTGCCGTAACCCCGTCGCTCCTTAGAAAGCGTTTCGGAAACAAGTGCAATACAGCCACCCAATTCACCCGCCAATCCGAGACCTGCAATAAAACGCCACGTGGCATAAGCCTCAAAGCTGTGCACAAAGCCATTGGCAATGTTGGCGACCGAATAAAGCAGAATGGAACCAAAGAGAGTCGTGAGGCGGCCCATGCGGTCACCAAGGATACCGAAAAGAATGCCACCTATAAGCATACCCATCATCTGCCAAGAGAGCAGATCTTGGTACCATGCCGCACCACTAATTAAGTGACCCAGACCGAGGCCCATCAGACTCTCCTTGCGGATAGTCATGAACAAAGTGAGGTCGTAAATATCAACGAAGTAACCCAGGGCACCGACAATCACGGCGGGCTGAAGTAAGTCCTGCCATAAGGTTCGCTGAGGAGCCGAGTAATCTGGGTGATTCATAAATTAGTTTTTAAGTCCGTGGAGGTTGGCCATGGAGATACCCGAAAGCATCGCCCCTGTCACCCCCAAGAATCCTTGGTCGGTTCCAATAATAAATAAATTATTTAAATCGGTCCGACCGTCGCGACGCTTCACGGGCGAGCCATAAATCGCTCCGTTTAAGTGACCCGTGAATTTGCGTACCGTGCGCGGTGTAAAGACGTCCGTCGACGTCAGTGCCGCGTCGTGTGAAGCGTTTGAAACCGCAGGAAGGTGTCGGCGGGCCACGGTATTCAGCTGGGCCAGCCAGGCTTGCTTCTGCGCCAGGTATTCTGCCTCTGACAGCTGACACCAGGCATCGTGATTCGCTAAGGCCGTGACGCGTAGCCATCCTTCGTCCAATTGCCGGCCTGCACCGTACGCATAATTATTGGGGATACAGATAACGCCGGAATTTGGATCGACGAGGCCCGCGGGCGAGCGGTAGCTGAAACGCTCGGCGTCACAAAAAAAGATGATGGTGTCCGACCAACCAAATTTCGCGAACTCGTTAGCACGGTAAGTGGTAATCGTTTCGGCGTAACCCAAGCGACCAATGGCCGCAGCCGCCGCCAACGGCACTGCGTCCGAACGCATGCGCTGCGTCTCCACCGCACCAGCGGATGAATAAACACGGGTCGCCGTCACTTCCGTGCCGTCATCCAATTCCAGGGCCGCGACACTCCCCTCCTTGACTACGAGACGTTTCACACCGCACTTCATGCGCCGTTCGACGTGATGCTCGCGACAGCGGTCCAATAAAAGTCGTACCACTTGCCGCACTCCAATAAAGGGGCGAGCAAAGCCCTCTTTAAATAAGGAGCGCCACATCACCGCGAATTGAGAAATTTCGATGTCGTCCTCAATGGCGCTACCATAAAAACAGGTAGGCAAAAGCAGCATGTCACGGAGTAATGGATTGCCAATTTTTTCGTCCAAGAGTGCCCGCGCCGAACCGCCCGAAGCTTCTAAGGCAGTTTCATCCATGCCCGTAAGCATTTCATCCAGGGCAATAAACCGATCAACCTGTTGAGGGAAAGCTTCAGCCACATCCGCAACCAGATCATTAAAGTTATTATTCACCCGCAAATTTTTCCCTGCCATCGTAATGCGAGAACCGATTTGCGGACAGAGGTCCAATTCCTCGCGGCGGATTCGTAACTGCCGCATCAATTTGACCAAGGGCGCACCTTTTACGCCTTCGGGCACCCAATTAGTTAAGGCATGCAGTCCGACGTCGTACTTCCGGGCGCCGCGGGCGTAGAAAGAATTGAGTCCACCCACCGCGTTGTGGCGCTCCAAGAGCAAGACCCTCTGTCCGTACATGCTTAAGCGTACCGCGGCGGCTAGACCCGACATGCCTGCGCCAATAATTACAGCATCATAGTGAGAAGTTGTAGACATGGGGCGCTAATTTATCCCGCAATGCGTAACACTTCTTCAGTGGCACGAACAATTTGACCAGGCATAATGCGGCTCAACGCTCGATCCATCCGGGCACGATAGTCCGTCGCGTCCTCGCCCTCAAACATCGTCGTATCGATTCTCACCGTGCGACTAAGCGTGCCCCACGGCCGGGCTCGTCCGTAATCCGATGGACCAAAGACTGCGACCACGGGAACCTTTACCGCGGCGGCTAATTGCAGCACCGCCGAATCCGCACCTAAGAAAACGCGGGCGTCCTGTAACAACTTAGCCAACTGTGAAAAAGTAAGTTGCCCGCGCGTCGACTGAGCCACCGGTCCAATCAATCCACACAATGCCTCCGCCATAATTTTCTCGGAACCCGATGGACCGGCGGAAACAACGACTCGTTCCACCACCCCTGCAGCAATTAATTCCCGCGCCACCACTGCCCACTTATCAATTTCCAAAACCTGCTCAGGGTGCGAAGCACCCGGGTGAATGACCAAGTACTTCTTGGGGTCGACCAACAGTCCGTGCTCATCCATGCGCGACGGGGCAAACCACATGGTGGGGACTTCTGCGGGTAAGTTAAAAACTTCGCTCAACACCGCATAGTCACGCGCCGCCTCATGTGGATCTACCCAAAGCCCCGTCACTTGTTGATGAAAGAAGGGGGCTAAATAAAACGGAGCCCGACCCATGCACACCCGTCGACGGGCCCCACTCCAAGCTGCCATTTGGCGTGCCAGGTGGTGATTCGACAGTGCAATCGCGATATCAAAACGCTGACGGCGAACGTGACCCAAGAAAGCGATGAAGGCACCGAAGCCCGAATTAAAATCGTACCCAATGGTTTCAGAAATCATCGGACAACCCCGTGCCGCAGGCTCCGAGCCCGGCAACGTCACAAATGTAACCGTCGCACTCGGGTGCAATTCCTTGATCGCACGAAAACTTGCCGATGCCGCTAAGCCCCCGCGCAATCCACAAAATTTAATTACCAAAATACGCATCACGCCACTCCTTGCGACTGATTATCCCAGAGGCGACGGAAGAGCTCGTTGGTGCGGTAAACTTCTTCACGCGGTCCATCGGCAACAATGAGGCCGTTATCAAAAACTAAGATGCGATCCACATCGCGAATGGTACTGAAACGGTGAGCTACAATCAGCGTGGTCCGACCCTGCATCAGCTGGGCCAACGAATGCTGAATGCTGCGCTCTGTGTCCGTGTCTAAAGCCGAAGTCGCTTCATCTAAAATTAAAATCGGTGCGTTCTTCAAGAAGGCACGCGCAATTGAAACCCGCTGACGTTGCCCGCCGGAGAGACGAGACCCACGTTCGCCCACCAAAGTTTGGAATCCGTTGGGCTGGGCTTCAATAAACTCCAAAGCCCCGGCCAGACGAGCCGCCTCGCGCACTTCGGCACTGGTCGCGCCCGGACGACCGAGACGAATATTTTCCTCAATGGTCTCGTTGAATAATACGGGCTCTTGAGAGACGAGGGCAATATTCGCCCGCAAGTCCGCCTGTTTAACGGACCGCAAATCATGTCCGTCCACTTTAATCACCCCCTCCTGCGGATCAAAGAAGCGCGGGACTAAATTTACGAAAGTGCTTTTGCCGGCACCACTCGGGCCCACCAAGGCCACCGATTGACCCGCGGGTATTTTAAGTGAAATATTATTTAAGACTTTTTCAGCACCGTAAGAGAAGGACATCGCTTCTAGACTAACATCACCACGGACCCGACCAAGGGATTGCGCATTCGGTGCGTCAGCCACCTCAATCGGGGCATTAATAATTTCCTCTAATCGCACCAACCCTGGTTCGGCCATGTGTAAGCGGTTACTCACAAAGCCCAGGCGCTTAATCGGACCATAGGCGACATAGAAGGCGGTAATCAGCGAAAGTAGTTCCTCGAATTTAAATCCGACTTTAGCACCGACACCGATGGCTAAAGCAATTCCAGCGGCCGCAGAAATTTCTAGCGCTGGCGATAGTGCTTTTTCATAACGCACCAATTTGGCCTGAATGCGTAAGCCTTCGTGACTCGCTAAATTAAAACGCGCGGCTTCACGCTCCTGCAGACCGTAGGCACGCACATCGCGAGCCGACTGTAAGTTTTCGACCGTGATACTATTAAGGTCGGAGGCCGAAACTAGGCCCGAGCGAGCGCGCTTCTGAATCGCCGAGCCAATCCCGCGCACCACAAAGACAGCGAGCGGAACCACCAATAAGCAGGCCAGGAACCAAATCCCCTGCGGCTTAGAGAGACAGAGCCAAATCACGTAACCCACCGCGAAAAGCATCGTCAGCGGCTGCACCAAAATATCATTCGAGATATCCACCAAGACGAGGCGTACTGAATTAGCATCATTAATCACGCGGGCCAGCAAATCGCCCACCGACATCCGACCGAAAAATCCGAGATGCATTTGCTGTAGCTTGGCGAAAACCGTGCGGCGTACCGACTCCACCACCCGTAAGCCAGCTAAGTTCAGCAAGTAGCCAGAAAAAAATTCAGAGACGCCACGGATCAGGAAAACCAACGGCAAGAAGGCGACCGCAAAAGTGACTTCGTAGCCCTTGGGTAAAAATACCGGCGACCAGCCCGTCCACTGCGGGAAAGTAATTAGCGGACTTGCCCGCTGCACTTCATCCCCGAAAACCGTGGGTAAAACTTTACCAATTAAAAAAGGCAGACCCAGTGAACTGCTGGCTGCATAAAGAACGCCAAAAATGAAAGCCAGTACCAGCAGGCTACGACTCCCCTTTAAGTGGGGTCGGTAGAATTGATAGCGTCCACGAAACACGCCATTAGCGTGGTGAAGATAAGCTCCAGTGGAAACACCAAAACTGGGCTATTTCTTCTTGGGCAAAGCCACCGAAAACCCGATAGCCAAGACCAAGGCCAATCCAATCACAGAGAGCGAGAACTGCGTGGGGATATGCACCGCACCGTCTTGGTAGAAAGAGGCCGGCAACCAAGCATGCATCAAGCCCTCGGTTGCGCTAATCGTCGCGGCTAAGGGCAGAATCATCTTTAGGCCGATAAAGACTAAGATAAAGGCTAAGGCGAGCTTGAGGAAGCGGAAGTAATGCATGAAGCCAGCTATAGCGAAATACATCGAGCGCAGGCCCATGATGGCAAAAATATTAGAGGTGAAAGCAATGAAGCGACGTTCTTCGACCGACATGCCAGTCGGTAGAATACCTAGAACGGCAGGAATCGAGTCGATCGCAAAAATGAGGTCCGTACACTCGATGATAACGAGGACCAAAAAGAGCGGCGTAAAAATCCGTCGTCCGTGTTGCTTTATCCAAAACGACTTACCGTGCAGTTCCGTGGTGGTCGGGAAAAATTTCCGCACCATTCGCACCATAAACCCTTCCGTGACACCCTTACCCTCATCGGCGTCACGCGTGAAAGCCATTTTAGTGCCCGTAAAAATAAGGATTAAACCAAAAATGGGTAACAAGAAGACGAAGCGATCCACCGCTGCCACGCCCGCCACAATGAAGAGCGCACGCATCGCCACGGCACCCAGGATGCCCCAAAACAAAACCCGATGCTGCAAGTGCTGCGGAATACGAAAATGCGCGAAGACTAAAATGAAGATAAATAAATTATCCACCGACAGGGCTAATTCGAGCAAGTAGCCAGCCGCAAAAAGTTCCGCGGTTTCAGATCCGTGCCAAAACGAGAGAAGGAAACAAAAGACGATCGCCAAAGAAACCCAAACCACACACCAAGCCAACGCTTCTTTAAAGGTCGGAGCCTCTTCTTGGTTGCGCTTAAAAACCCCTAAGTCGAGGGCCAGCATTCCCGCCACGAAAACCAAGAAAAGAACCCAGGCCCAAACCGGCACCACCAAGGGAGTATTGGCTAAAAGGAAGAAAGCGTTCACACCTCCAATTTAGCCACAATTAACAGATGTCAAGAAAGGTGCCTGCAGGCTTGCCCCGTTACTGAAAAATATCACGCTCTCAGCGAGCGTTCCCGTAGTTCAACGGATAGAACATTGGTTTCCTAAACCGAGGATACAGGTTCGATTCCTGTCGGGGACAGCTCGCTTAATGACTCGTCTTTAGTCGATAGCCTTGAATCGTCGTCGCGGCACTGCGCTTATAAATCTTCGAAACGTCGCTGACATACAACAGCACCCAAGGTGATAAAATGTTTTCCCCATTCTTGGTAAGGACAATGTCATCGGCAATATAAACGCAAGTGTGCAGGCCATTGCCATTTTCCATATAGCACAAAACGTCGCCAAAGCGATAGGGCGGACTCACCGGCTCATAGGACTCCACGAGCTGGATCGAAGCTAGCTTGGTGTTGCGATAAAAATCACGCGGGACGAGGTTGAAAAAATTAAGGGACGTCCAATGGCAATCAGGCATGCGACCCTTAGCCGCGTCACGAATGCTAGGAAAAGTATAGGCCCGCTCGCGCATCAACACCGGGAGAAAATGGATAATGTCGACCGAGTCGTTGATGGTCGTCTCATTGGCAATCGCCTTAATAAATGTCATTCGAGGAGACTCTGCCTGACCAGAAAACCAATACTTTAAAAAATCTTCTCGGCTAAGACCCTTGAGTGGAAATTTTTGACTAACTAAGAGCGTTCGGTTGCGTGTCACAGCTCTAATCGTGCTATCGATTTCCTGCTTTGATTCTACCAGCCCAAGCAGTGCAGAGATGTCACTGAATACCATGGCCTCACCGCGGTGCCAAACTAACTGACGAAAAGTATCTTTTTGGGATTTACTTAAGTCAGCCCTCTCGAGCCACTCTGCCACATCTCCACTGAGAATGTAAACGGGGTCGAAGTAGTGCTCGTTCTGCTCGTATTTGGCAATTTCTGCATACAGTCCATCGCGGACCCCACCCGTAATCTGCAGTAAATCTTCCAGGGTCGGGTAAATGATAATTTCGCCTGCATTCGCCACTAACTTTGGCGGCGTCGTCAGTGATTCGACTAAAGCGCCTTGCATGCCTGCCTTAATCAGAAGCGACTTCACTCCCGATGGCGTACTACCAGGAAACACCCACCGAGTGACCGAGTTGGGCTTAGGAATAACATCAATCACTGCGTTGGGTGCCTCAATGTACATACTAGAGATAAGTAGCTCACCCCATGGTCCAGCATGACCCTCCCAGGTTTTAGCCTGAGCCATACTAACCAAGAAAAGGATGACAGGGACGCTTAGAAATTTACGCATATCTTTAAAGATAAACCCTAAGACTCCCTCTTTGTTACAAAAATGTAAATAGCCTTATCGACTACAAATTCATTTTCCGATTGTACGCTTCAAAAAATCGGTCGTTGCCACCTCGACATCGGCCGAGCCACTCGAGTCTTCCTTGGCAATGCCCTTATAAAACGTTGTTCGACTCCACCCCGTGCCCACCGGATGAAGGTCAAAGGTGTGAACGGCATCCTTAATCACAATAAACTCATAGTCTGCCTTTGCTGCGACCAGGGCTTTAACTAGATCTTCGGATTCACTTAAAGGCACGGTGGGGTCAGCTGAACCATGCAAAATCAGCACCGGCGGGATACCGGCTTTAACATGCGTCATCGGAATAAATAGGCGCATCGCCTCGGGATCCGCATTCACCAAGGTTTCTTTGCCGTGATGATTAGGGTCGGTCGCTCCGTACATATTAATCACCGCCGAAACTTTGGCAGAAACTTTGGCCAACGGATCGCCGCCCAGCTCAATCTTGTCCTCCGAAAATCCGACCATTAAGGCTAGGTAACCGCCCGCTGAACCGCCCGCCACCGCAATCCGCGATGGATCAACACCCAGCGCGTCTGCGTTCTGGCGCAGCCAACGCACCGCATTGCGACAGTCGCTCACATTCTGTGGCCAGACACCTGGATTTTTCTTAGAAAATAAAACGTAATTGCAGCTCGCGACCACATACCCCGCCCGAGCGAGATCGGCACTCACGCTGGCCGAACGAAATTCAGCCTTATCCCCCGTTTTAAATCCACCGCCATGAATAAATAAAACGGCTGGGCGACCTTTCTTAAATTCGCCCGTCGGCAAATAGATATCTAACTTTTCTTTGCGGCCTTCGGGTAAAAAACTCAAATTGCTTAAACGACGCACGGCGACCTTGCCACTATTAGCGACCAACAACTGAGCGTCATCCGCCTTAAGTGCAGGCAACTGCGATAAAGATTTAACTGTCTCTAAATCCTTAATACCCGCACGTTCTTCAACGCTGAGCTTCGCAGCGACAGGTTCAGCTGCCTGCACGCTAATCGCCATGCACAATAAGACGTAAAGAAATTGAATACGCATAAACTTAGGGAACCGATACGAAGGATATTAGACCCTTCAAACCAATAAATGTTCACAACAAAGCGTGGGCGTATCCATCCACAATCGCTCGCAAGGAGGCTTCTACCAGATTGGCACTGACGCCAACGGTACCCCATGAACGCTTGCCGTCACTGGAACGCACCACCACGCGCGTCTTAGCCGAAGTGCCATCCTGACCCGCCAGCACACGCACCTTATAATCGGCTAAGTGAACCTTCTTAAGTTTAGGAAATGCTTTCAACAACGCCTTCCGCAAGGCCTGATCCAAAGCATGCACTGGGCCTTCGCCTTCGGCGACCGTAACAAATTCTTGCTTACCGATACGAACACGTACCGTCGACTCACATGAGGCGTCTTTCGAACCGCCTTGCACCGACACGGTGTAATTCACGACCTCGAACGGCGCAGCCGCCGCTTTGCCAAGGTGACGACGCAACAATAAAGCCAGTGAAGCATCGGCATCTTCAAAACTCCAACCTTGGTGCTCCAGTTTTTTCACTTCATCTAAGGCCGCCCGCGTTGACGGCGCATCCTTATCCAACTCGATGCCCAATTCGGTCGCTTTCAGTAAAAGATTACTCCGACCCGATTGATC
>CANGNX010000031.1 GCA_947455415.1 Opitutia bacterium
AGTGAAGCATCGGCATCTTCAAAACTCCAACCTTGGTGCTCCAGTTTTTTCACTTCATCTAAGGCCGCCCGCGTTGACGGCGCATCCTTATCCAACTCGATGCCCAATTCGGTCGCTTTCAGTAAAAGATTACTCCGACCCGATTGATCGCTGACTAAAACATCACGGGCATTTCCCACCTCGGCGGGGTCCACGTGCTCATAAGCCGAAGAAAATTTTCGTACAGCATCCACGTGCGTACCACCTTTGTGCGCGAATGCAGCCGCACCCACCCACGGACGGCGAGGGTCTGGAGCTTGATTCGTCACGCCATCGATAAAACGAGAGAGTGCAGTTAAGCGACGCAATGAAGCCGCGGGGACGCAGCTCCAGCCGCACTTGATTTGTGCCACTGGTATCACCGCCGTTAAATCGCAGTTACCCGTGCGCTCACCGATACCATTCATCGTACCCTGCACCTGAACGGCACCCGCTTCAAGCGAGGCTAAAGCGTTCGCCAACGCGAGACCCGAGTCATCGTGCGTGTGTATCCCGACGGAGGCTTTTACGGCCGCTATCGCAGCGAGCGTGGCTGCCCGCACTTCATGGGGCAACGAACCGCCATTCGTATCGCATAGAACAATGCGTGAGGCACCCGCTTCGGCCGCCGCACGGTAACAGGCCACCGCATAAGCTGCGTCTTCCTTCCAGCCATCGATTGCGTGTTCGCAATCATAGATTACCTCGCGACCGTGGGACTTTAAAAATGCCACGGTATCGGCAATCATCGCCAAATTTTCATCCGGCGTGCAGCGCAAGACTTCCCGGACATGCAGCGCCGAGGTTTTGCCATAAATGGTCACAACTGGCGTATGCACATCAAGTAAGCCACGCACCTGCGCATCTTCACTCGCCCGCACGCCTTTTTTACGCGTAGAGCCAAAGGCGGCTAATTTCGCCTTTTTGAATTTCAGCTTTCTGGCTTCGGTAAAAAATTCGATGTCGCGCGGACTCGACCCTGGCCAGCCACCTTCAATGTAAGCCACCCCGAAACGATCCAGCTCCTGGGCGACGCGCAACTTGTCGGCTACCGAAAAATGGATGCCCAACCCCTGCGATCCGTCGCGGAGAGTAGTGTCGTAGATTTCAATCTTTCGGGCCATGATAAAAACGTGAGGTAAAATAAAGGGGCGTCGCCGCTCCGTGAGCTGCGGAACGGTGAAGTGTCCGAAGACACACCGTTCAGCGGGGCTATTCCCCGATAATAATAATCTTAGAAATAATCGCACCAGTGCTTCGTGGGAAGCTTTGCGTCAACTGGGCCAGGGATTTCATAGGTGTGACTCCATCGAACTTACTTGCCCGAATGAGTCAAAGGCAAAGGTGATAACCGCCTGACGGCTCGACAAAACCAGCGTTTTATTCACTAAATTAGGCATGCGGAAACTGCTCGTCTTATTTGCGGTCCTCACGTTCAGCCCGCTGACCCACGCCCAATGGAATATTTTTGCAGAAAAACTTCCGGCACCCGGCTCATGGGCGACATATGAAATTGCGCGCACGGATACCACCCCGCGCGAAAAACCTGCGACGCTACGTCTGTCCGTTCAAACCGCGGGCGACGTCAAAGGTAAGCTACACGTCTGGCTAACCATCGAGCCGGTGGCCTGGCTGGGCTCGCGCGAAAAAGGACCACTGCGCTTTTTAGTTCCGGCCGACATCAATCGCGAGGGCGCCAATCGCTTACTTTATATCGCCGCTGAAATCCTCTTCGTGGATCCCGCCAAAGGGCCCTGGCACATGCTGCCCGACGATGTAAGCTCGCTCGCTCGCACAGCGGGCTATGAGACCAATAGTGCCGTCACCCCTGAGTCCGCCTCGCTCGAACAAATCCAATCAGCCAAAGCCAACTTTTCTTGCCTACGCTATAAAATGACGGCGACTACCGTCATCGATCCACCGTTTGTAAAAAAACTGGTCATCACCCTCGCCGGAGAGGTTTGGCGTAATGAAGAAATCCCCTTCGGCGTCGTGCAGGCAAAGTGGACGGAAACCACCGTCAAGGGCAGCAAGACGCGGAGCGAAGAAAAGCTCCTCGTCCTCCAAGATTATGGGCACGAAGAAATCGTTGCAAAGCCGACCGACCACGGAGAGCGCTTCTCTATCTTTAGACTGCTATTTAATCGTTAAATAAAACGGCCCGCCTGATAAAATCGGCGAGCCGTCTAAAATGGTGGCCTGAGTCGGAATCGAACCAACGACACGACGCTCTTCAGGCGTCTGCTCTACCAACTGAGCTATCAGGCCAATAAACTAGAAGTTAAGAAGGACAAAGTCCCCCTGCCCTGTCAATCCGACAGAACAGAGGGAAATCGCCTTAAAAACTGAATTTCCAAGCGGACAAGCGACGCTCCACTTCAGCAATGACCTCGGCTTCGCCGGCTTCACCTTTCTCCGAAACGAAGGTCACCGAGAAGCGCACGAAGGCACCACAGTCATCCCAAGGTACCGTAGAAATTAAATGCTCTGTGATCATCCACTGCGAAAAGGCTTCACCCGAATCGAAGTTTACGACGCCCGATGGACCCGTAGCCGACTTCGGAGCAGGCATGTACAAGAAGAAGCCTGCACCTGGCTTGCGCACCTGGAAACCTAGCTTCGCCAAGACGCCAACGAGCTTATCCATGCGACGAGAATACTTCGCGGCAATCGCACGCGGAATCGAAACGTCATCTAAGCCAGCACCGCCAGCTTTCTGAATGCCAAGGAACTGACCAGAATCAGAATTGTCCTTCACGTCACCATAGGCACGCACGAGCAACGCGTTACCGGCGACGAAACCGATGCGCCAGCCAGTCATGTTGTGACTCTTAGAAAGCGAGTGCAATTCCACGGCGACATCCTTTGCGCCCGGAACTTGTAAAATCGAAACCTGCTCCGCACCGAAATGTAATGAGCCGTAAGCGGCATCTTGAATCACGACGAGGTTGTGCTGCTTCGCAAAGGCCACGACTTCCTCAAAGAACTTCAAGGTCGCACAGGCGCCGGTTGGATTATTCGGATAATTTAAAACTAAGACTTTTGCTTTCGCTAAAATATCAGCGGGAATAGATTTTAAATCGGGTAGGAAATTATTTTCTGCAGTGAGACGGAGGTTATGCACCAAACCGCCATAATACTTCGCATGCGTGCCGAACACAGGGTAACCCGGCACAGTCATCAAAACATAATCACCTGGATTAATAAAGCAGGCAGGCATGATCGACAGCGCCGCCTTGGAGCCAATCGAGTGCAACACTTCGGTGTCCGCATCGACCGTAACATTAAAGAGATTTTTTAAATAACGCGCCGCGGCCTGACGGAACTCGGGGCCACCATTGTCCGCATAACCACGATTCTCAGGCTTCGCGGCTTCGACTTGCAAAGCCTTCACGACTTGCGGGAAAGCCATCTCATCGGGCTCGCCGACTCCGAGATCGATTAACGCCACGTCCGGCTTCGCCTTCTTGGCGGCAGCCTTGGCACGTTTGATTTTCTCAAACTTATAAATGGCAGTCGATTTACCGTAATTAACTCCACCGATGCGTTCGGCGAAGAGTTGCTGGATGTAGGACTCGGACATGGGAATAACAGACGAAAAGAGCGACATTTCAGCCGATGGCAAGCGGGCATCACGGTTGACCTTGCGATGCCCCTATTTCGGCACAAACTGAACTTATGAAAGCATCCACTAAACGCGGGGGTCTTTCGACCTTGGGCCTACTCATTCTACTTACCTTATTCATCGGTGTCTTCGACTCCTGGGCCACGCTGCCCGAGATTAAGGGCTGGTACAGCACCTTGAACAAACCCTCCTTCAATCCACCCAACACACTCTTCGGCCCCGTCTGGACCGTACTCTATCTTTTAATGTCAGTCTCCATGTGGCTCAACTGGAACTCCTCCACGCACTCTGGTCGCAATGCGAAGATATATTTTTTTAGTATGCTCGGACTCAACGCTATCTGGTCGCCCATCTTCTTTGGACTCCATCGCCCCGACCTCGCGCTCATCGTCATCGGACTGTACTTAATCTTTCTAGCCGCCTGGGTAAAGTCACTCGCCCACGAAAGTGGCCTCGCCGCCGCCCTGCAAATTCCACACGTCCTCTGGGTCAGCTTCGCCACCGTTCTCAACGCCAGCATCTGGCTGCTGAATTGATTTAAACTGAAACCGGTTTCTGCGTTTGGGCGGAGCGATAAATCGCATCAATCACCTGCATTAAGCGCAAGGCTTGCTCAGGCGTATTAAGCGGAGCGGCCTTACCTTCAATCGCGTGAATAAAATTAGCCGCCGAATCAGCCCGTCCCATGTCTTCACATGCAGGCACCGCAATGGCACGATTCACACTCTGGCCATCTTCTTGAACATACAGTTCACACGTATCGATGGCGGTGTCGTCGAGTCCGTCCTTACCAAACAAGCGTTCCACTTTTCCGCCCGCCTTGGTGCCCTGGAAAACAACGGAAACTTCTTCGCGCTTCACCATCTCAGCCCAAGAAACCTGCAAGGTTAAAACCTGACCCGATTTAAAAGTAATAAATCCGTGCGCCGCATTTTCCACGTCTGTCACGCCGCCCACTTTATCAGGAATGCCCCACGGACCCTTAAAACTCTTGTCTTGAATGAAGTCATTGAAGGTCTGACCCAACACATGGGCAGGTTCAGGATAACCCATAAAATACATGGCTAGATCCACCATGTGCAAGAGGTCGATCAGCGGACCGCCACCCGATTGTTCCTTGGTCGTAAACCATCCACCAAAACCGGGAATGCCCGTGCGGCGAATCCACTTCGCCTGCGCGGAATTAATTTTCCCAACCTTTCCTTCGGCGATGAGCTTCATCATCGCTTGAGCTTCAGGTCGGGCCCGATTATTAAAATTAAACATCACGCGTTTGCCCGACTGCTTTGAGGCCGCGATAATTCCTTGAACTTCAGCTGCACTCAACGCCGGGGGCTTTTCGCAGAACACATGCTTGCCAGCGTTGAGACATTGCACCGCTAAAGGTGCGTGTAATTTGTTCGGCACGATGATACTGACCGCATCTAAATCAGGACTGCCAGCCAGCATCGCTTCCACCGAATCATAAGCCTGCGGCACGTCCCATTTTTCGGCCGCCTTCTGTGCGGCACCGGGCGTGCGATCGGCAATCGCCATAATCTTAGCGCCCGCCTGTTTAAAACCTGCGGCGTGGTACTGCAACATGCCACCCGCACCAATGATGCCTACTTTAATAGTCATAAATTATTTTTTCTGCGCACGACGGTCAAACGCCGCATCAAAAGCCACCGCGCTCGGCGGGAAGGCCAAACGCTTCACGAAGGTACAACTCTCGGTCGCACCGTGAAAACGGTCCATACGTCCATCTTCCCACTCAACGGAGAGCGGACCCGCATAACCAATGTCACTTAACGCCGCGATCACTTCTTCAAAGCGGACATCACCACGACCCACCGAGCGAAAATCCCAAGCACGACGAGGATCACAGAAATCGGTATGACCGCCAAAGACGCCCACCGTACCATCACCATGACCCCACCATGCATCCTTCATGTGCACGTGGTGAATTTGCTTCGCAAAGGTTCGAATAAATTTAATATAATCAACCCCTTGGTACCCCAAGTGACTGGGGTCATAATTAAAACCAAAACGGGCATGATTTTTTACCGCGCGCAAGGCCCGTTCGGCGGTGGCGATATCAAAAGCGATTTCGGTGGGATGAACTTCGAGGGCAAAATAAATGTCCTGCTTCTCGAACTCCGCCAAGATCGGCAACCAACGCGTCGCAAAATCATCGAAGCCTTTCTGCCAAAACTCCTGCGTGGTCGGCGGGAACGCGTAAATTGCGTGCCAAATCGACGAACCCGTAAAGCCGTTAACTACCGCTTTGCCACTGCCTTTCGCGTGCTTCGCCATGATAGACTTGCCGGCATCAAAAAACTTTCGGGCGGCTTGGGCGGTGAGCTTCATTTCCTCCGCGGCACGCTGACGCACACCCTCGGCCTGACCATCACCCCAAACATGCGCGGGTAAAGTCGCTTGGTGGCGTTCGTCAATGCGGTCACACGTGGCCTGACCTACAAGGTGGGCCGAAATCGCCCAACAGCCTAAGCCATTTTTTTCTAAGAGAGCCCAGACCGATTCAACATAACCTTTTTCCTGCACCGCCCGAGTCACATCGAAGTGATCGCCCCAACAAGCGAGCTCCACGCCCTCGTAGCCCATGGCTTTTACTTTCGGTAATAATTCCGCCAAGGGCAAATCGGCCCACTGGCCAGTGAAGAGTGTAATCGGGCGAAGAGACATGGTTACAATTGGGGTCTTAGTTAGTCAGTCTAACTTACATTTAAACACAAGCGGGCAATCGGCCGACCTAAGATTAAATCTCGCCTCACCCATCACAATCTTTCGTAAAAGTCGATTTTGGGCTACGGTTAAATGAAGTGTCACTTGCGCCCCACTTAGGGTAATGCATTATCGGGGTAATGCAGGTCGTCCACACCATCCCTGATTTACGGCAAGCCCTCCTTAAGGTGCGCCAAGCAAACCGATCAATCGGACTCGTTCCCACGATGGGTTGCCTACATGAAGGACACCTCAGCCTCATTAAAAAAGCCAAAGCTGCCGCCGACTTCGTCGTCGTTTCAATTTTCGTTAATCCCACGCAGTTCGCACCGCATGAAGATTTTTCGCAATACCCCCGCACCTTCGCTAGCGATCAAGCCCTTTGCGAAAAAACGGGCGTCGACTTAATCTTTTCCCCGCGGGTGGAGGATTTTTACGCAGCTGACGCGTCCACCTGGATTGAAGCCGAGGATGTTTCCGATGGCCTCTGTGGCACCTTCCGCCCCGGACACTTTCGCGGCGTCGCCACCGTTGTCGCCATGCTCTTCAACGCCGTTCAGCCGCAGGTCGCAGTTTTTGGACGCAAAGACCTCCAACAACTTGCTGTCATCCAGCGCATGGTGCGCGATTTACATTTTCCTATAAAAATTATCGCCCACGAAACGGTGCGTGAACCCAACGGTGTCGCACTTAGCTCGCGCAACCGCTACCTTACCCCTGAAGAACTCAAGCAAGCCGCGGTCATTCCAGCCGCCCTCCAAATTGCAAAAAAACTGCTCCAATCTGGAGAGAAGCAATCATCCATTATTTTAGCAGCCGTGCGTGACCACCTTGCGACCGAACCAGCCATCGCCTTACAGTACCTCGCGATTGTGAATCGCGAGAGCATGGAAGTAATGGAAACCGTCGTTCCGGGGTCGTGTACCATCGCCCTCGCCTGCCACCTCGGTAAAACTCGCCTGATTGACAACCTTGACCTGTGAGCCCTGTTTACAGGGTTTTTAAGGAAAAATGACGAAGCTATCCGCCCGCACTTGCGCACGGTTCGGACGTGGCTAAATTGCGGGCATGGGACAATTTGCTTATAAAAATGAAGTTGTTAACCCGCTTCGGAAAATTCTCTCCGAACAGTTTATTTACGATTTAACCTTCACCCCTGACGGCCCACTGCTCGCTCTCGCCAAAAAAATTCCAGGAGGATGGGGGCATCGTGGTCCATTCCTCAAACAAGCTAAACAAATCTTTGGCCGGCGGCAGGACATGCTGACCAGCGACTGTGCTGCCATCGCCATTGGCCTGACTTGGATGGTTGAATTAGCGGAGGTCACCCAAGCTCAGCTCGAAGGTCACCGGGAAGGCCTTCTCCAAGTTTTAGGCGGACCTCGGGTCGGCTTGATTTGCTTACTTCACAACGCGCGTGCCGAGAAAAAAGAAGATGCCTATGATAACAGTTTAATCACGCAGTTTACGCAAACGGGGAAAGCCATGCCGACAAAGCCCAACGAGAAGGACCTCCAACAGTTGATTAGTAAAATCACCGGCAAGACACCGCTAGAAAAAAAGAAACCTGAACTGGGCACATCGGAACTCAAGGAGGAGCTAGAACATCAAGCGGACGTCTTTGAGAAAGCCCTGGGGACACTCCGACGCCGCAGTGCAAATGAAAAAGAAGAACTCGAAAAGCACATCGAGAGCCTCAATCAGGCCCTCGCGAAAAACAAACAAGCCCATGAAGACCTCAAGGCTTCGCACGACGCCGCTAATCAGGCTCAGCAAAACATCATCAGTCAGTCGGAGACCGAAATCACTCGACTCAAGGACGAATTGAAGCTGGCTCGCGAACAGGTCGCAAAGAAGGCACGGGAAATCGCCGAAGCCCTTCTCTCCGAAGAGTTGCGCCCATGGTTCCGCGATGCACGTAATTTGAAAGCCGCAGCGGACGAAGTTATTAGCCTACGTCAATTAACCGCCGAGACCGTAGAAGCCGTTCGCAAAGCCCAACGCGACGCCGACCCCTTCCTCGCCAAAGAACATGAGTTGCGACAGGCTATTCCGCAAATGGAAGAGATGCTGCGTCTGCTACGTCGCTACCAACGCAATGCTGGCACCGTGCTACCTATCACTATCGCACTGGAAAAACGCATCACCGAACACATTGAAAAAGTGCGTTACGAACTTGAGCGACGCGACCACCCCTCGGACCCTTTCTTGGAACGCATCTCCGCCAAAATTAACGGTGCCGAAGCGGTCGAACTTAAGTTAATCGAATCAGCGCTCGCAGCCGCCGAAGCATCGGGCTTAGTCGATTCGCGTCACGCCGATCTCTACCGGCGCGACATTCATCGCCGTCGTTCGTTCTTAGCCGACCAGTCTTATCACGAGCAAAAAGAGTCTGGCCCTGTCGCCCTCCTTAATCGTGCCATCGCCATTGGCGAGAACGCCCGCCTGGCTATCGATGCTAATAATTTTGCGTGCTTACAGCAAGGTTACCTCGGCCTAAAACTGGCAGGCAAAAAGAACGCTCAAGGAGACACTCGCTTCATCGTCGACCAGAACGCCCGCCAGCGCGTCATGCAAGTACTCGAAAAAATCACTTACGAAACAAATGGCCTCGTCACCTGGGCCAGCTTCGATGGTCAGTCCAGTCCACTAAAATTCGATGGCACGCGATTAAAAACAACTTTTAGCCGAGCAGGTTCCAAGGCCGATCACGACTTAATGGATCTTGTGGCAAAAGATAAAACTTCCGATGGGCCATGGTTTGTAGTGTCGGATGACATTGAAGTGCGCGACGCCTGTCATCGCGAGGGCGCTAACATCGTCACGAGTGAAGCGTTTGTGCGCCTGCTGGTGACCCGCGGCGTTCGGCCTTAGGCCGCCCGAGACTACGCAATTATCTTTTCGACCACATTTCCGTAATTATCCGTGAGTCGGAAATCGCGGCCATTGTAACGGTAGGTCAATTGTTTGTGGTCAAAGCCCATCAGCCGTAAAATGGTCGCATGCAGGTCATGCACGTCGACACCATCAGTGGCCACCTGCCCACCGATTTCATCCGTCTCACCGTGGTAAATGCCTCGCTTAACGCCACCACCGGCCATCCAAGCACAGTAGGCTTTCGACCAGTGATCGCGGCCACTATTGGTCCCAACCTGACCCGCCGTGGTAGGCGTACGACCAAACTCACCGCCCCAAATCACTAACGTGGAATCCAATAAACCGCGCTCTTTGAGGTCGGACAGTAAGGCCGCTGCTGGCGAATCAATTGCGGCTCCACTCTTACGGGCCGCATCAAAAATATTCGTGTGGTGATCCCAGCCACCCGCATCGACTTGCACGAAGCGTACGCCCCGCTCCACAAGACGACGGGCACACAATAACTTCGCCCCCAATTCGGTCTTGCCGTACTTATCACGAGTCGTCTGCGATTCCTTGGAAATATCAAAAGCATCGGTAGCCGCAGTCTGCATGCGGAAAGCGAGTTCAAAGGATTCAATACGCGCCTCCAGCTGCTCATCTTTTTGCACCACCTGCATGTGCTTTTCGTTTAACTTATGGACCAAGTCTAACTGCTGACGTTGGGCGGTTTGATTAGTGAACTCACTCTGCAGATTGGGGATGACTTTATTAGAGGGAGCATTTGTCCGGAAAGTCGTTTTCGCTCCTTGATAGATACTAGGCAGGAACGCGGCTTGTCGACTTTCAGGGTTGCCCCCTAAACTCACAAAACCTGGCAAGTCCTGACTCTCCGTGCCCAAGCCATACAAGACCCAGGAGCCCAAACATGGCTTCGTTAAAATAGCGGAGCCGGTGTGCATTAACTTACTCGCTGGGGCGTGGGCGGGAATATCTGAATGCATCGAGCGAATGATGCAAAGCTCATCGGCCATCGTTTGGAGCTTCGGGAAAATTTCGCTGATAGCCAAACCGGACTGGCCACATTGCTTAAATTCAAAAGGCGTGGGAAATAAAACTCCCGCCTGGCCAGCTGCTGACTTGGCTGCCAGTGCTTTCATGCCTGGCTTGTAATCAAAAGTGTCTAAGTGCGAAGGTGCGCCCGCCGCAAAAATGTGGATGATGTGTTTAGCTTTAGCGGGCAACGGCGGCTTACGTGGTAATAAATTAGCGGCCACCTCGGCCCGTGCCTCGGTGATGAGGCCACGCGATAACATCGCGCCAAAAGCCAGTGAGCCCATGCCCAAGCCAGTCTGACGTAAGAAATCCCGACGCGAGTGAGCCGACGGAAGGCTGTTACTGCAATTGGGGGTTTCCATAGTTAAAAAAGTAAGGGATTAGTCTAAGTAGACAAATTCATTAGAGCATATCATTGCCTGAGCCAACATCTCCCACGGGGAAATCGGCTGTTTCCGCGAAACCATTTCGCCGGGATTCTTCAAGACGCCGCGCTCCAAGGTCGGACTGGTCGAGGCACCAGGAGCAGCCTTGGCGTCCGCTAATTTCGCTTTAGCACCTTGCTTACGCTCCACCTTAGCCTCTGGCGTAATGGATGTGACACCTGTGACCTTGCGAACGAACTCCTTCGCTAGGCGCGATTCTTCGGGCTTAGGGCTACGCTGAAACATAATACGATAGAGGGCCGCAATCCGGGAATCGTCACTAATGGCGTTAGCCACCTCGGGGCGTGCCGAAACCGCACGTGCGACCTCAATCGACAAAGCGTTGTTCATAAAGAACAGTGCTTGCTGAGGGACAATCGTGGAGCCACGTCGTGAGTTCGTCATGTCGGGATCCGAAAAATCAAATTGAGACTGCAAGTCGCTGAGGCGCTCACGATCAATGAAGCCGTAAATGCTGCGGCGATAGCTAATCGGCTCATCCGTGATATTAACGGGGCGGCCACCCGTGGTGCCATCCATCTTACCCGTCAGTAAAATCATGGCATCGCGAATGCTCTCGAAATCCAATCGACGAAGATTCGCCCGCCATAACAGTCGATTGTCGGCATCCGCTACCTGCGGGTCGGTACCAAAGATTTTTCCGTGGTTAGGATTTTCGAGCGGGTTCGCCGATTGGCGATAAGCCTGCGAGGTCAGCATCAGGCGATGCATCTTCTTTAAGGACCAGCCGTTTTTAATAAAATTATCAGCAAGCCAATCGAGCAACTCTGGGTGCGAAGGCTTTTCCGACATATTACCCAAATCATCGGGAGTGGTCACAATGCCCGCCCCGAAATGGTGCATCCATAATCGATTCACCATCACCCGTGCCGTTAATGGGTTCGTGGGGCTAGCAATAGCTTGAGCCAATTCGTGTCGGCCACTACCTTCGGTGAAGGGCTGACGATTCGCTCCCGCAATAATTTCGAGGAATCGCCGCGGGACTGGAGGTCCTTTTTTATTTTTATCGCCGCGTAAATAAACGTAACTGTTTTTCGGCTGAGCCACGTCCGCCACGACCATCGCCGTACCCTTGCCTCCCGCATGCGTTAACTCCAAAGCATTCACACGCGCAAAAGAGAAATATTTTACGGGGATGATATTATTCCGGAAGTTAGGCTTATCCTGCCAAGGCTGACAAAAATCGCGCGAAAGAACGAGCTGCGTCAAACCTGGGGTCGTGGCAATATCCTCAAAGTTGGGTAAAGGCCAAGGCCAGGCCGCCAACTGTGCCAAGTCCTTATCATCTCGATCGCCCGACCGACCGGGTGTGCTGCGGTGGTTGATGTGTTCGGCGATTTGCTTATTATATTTTTTGAACATCGCCTGATAAGCCAAAACCACATCATCCAACGTTTTAGGCTTAAGGTCTTTTAATGCCTCCACGACGAGGGGATTAATTTGCAAAGACGGGTCGGTTAAAACTTTCGTAAGAATGTCGGGAGCTTTTTCGGCGAAAGTCTCGGCGGGGATGGTGCGCAAGAAAGCGATCGGGGCAGTAATGGGCGACTTTTTATTAACGAGAATAGACGTATCAATTTCGCGCACCGTTTCGAATTGATAAGTTTTTTGTAGTTCCGCTGTCCGCGTCGAACGCAAACCCGCCATGGAGGCAAGGGCACGACCCGCAAAGTCTTTGTGCAATACAGCCAACTGATCACGAATATAATTATAATAACCTTTGGCGTTGGCCGTGGTGAGCTCCTTCATGCGCTTTTCATAGTCGGCCCTTTCGGCCGCCGTACCAACGCGCGTGGTGCGAATCTCTGGCTCATTCAGCGGCTCCTTCGTCGCTGCAAAAACACCGTGCAAGGAATAATAGTCAGCGGTCGGTATAGGGTCGAACTTATGATCATGGCAACGGGCACAGGCAACCGTTAGGCCCAAGAATGCCTTCGTCGTCGTATCAATTCGCTCATCAATCGTGTCGTCGGGATTATCAAAACGCTTACCCACTGTTATAAAGCCTAGCGCGGCCAAACGGGGATCATCTTTCGTTAAATCAGGTAAACGATCCGCCGCCAATTGTTCGACGATGAATTGGTCATAGGGCTTATCGCGATTAAAGGAATCGATGACGTAATCGCGGTACGTCCAGGCGTTAGGAAAAATATCACCTGAGCCCTTGTCGTTGCGCACGCCACGCGTGTCCGAATAACGAGCGGTGTCGAGCCAGTGACGTGCCCAACGTTCACCGTAATGAGGAGACGCTAATAAGCGGTCCACCGTCTGCTCCACCAAGCGCGTGACCGAACGTGCCGGCTGGCCGCGCTGCATGGCATAGTTATCAATCGCTTGGGCGTTATTATAATCACGTGCAAACGCATCCACCTCGGCACTCGTCGGGGGCAAACCAATTAAATCGTAATTCAGTCGACGTAAAAGCGACTCGCCTTCCGCCGGTGCAGAAGGGACGAGATTATTTTCCTCTAACTTCGCTAAAATAAAATTATCGATTTCATTCTGACACCATTCGGGGTGCGACACCTTCGGAACCGCCGTCGAAACGACGGGTTTAAAGGCCCAATGGTCGCGCGCCTTCTGCGATAAGCCCGTGAGCTTAACTGCCCCCGCTCCAACGGGCGCAGGTGCACCCATCGCCACCCACTTTTCTAAAATCGCAATTTGGGCATCGGGTAATTTCGCCCCAGCTTTACGCGGTGGCATCGATAAATCAGGATCGGTTTGATGCACCGCCTTAATCATCAGTGAGCGATTAAGGTCTTTGGGTACCACCGCTGCACCCGTATCACCACCCGCTAAAAGTCCAGCCCGCGTATCCATGATGAGTCCGCCCTTAGAAACCCCTTCTTGGGCGGAGTGACACCGGTAGCAACGGTCCGTTAAAATCGGACGAACATTTTTCTCGTAAAACTCGACGCCAGCCGGATCCATTTTTTCGTTGGTCTGCTGCAATGCCACCTGAGCAATTGCAGGCATGGCTTCCATCGCGGACTCCGCCCTTAAACGACCCACGCACAGACCCACCGCTACTAATGGGAGCAGCCTATACGCAAACCTGGGGAGTGGGTTTAACATTGAGGGGTCATACTAAAATAAGGGGTAATCTATGAAACATCAAACCTAGTAAAAGGTTGCACGGCCTAACAATTGAATCGGCGAAAGGGCGGATTAACGGGCAAATAACACGCAGCTAGCCGATCCAACTGGGATGGCTTGCTGAGTGTCCGTCAGCCGACCTGTCTCACCATCTACCCGATAAGCGTTGAGGGTACCCGATTTCTGGCCCGCACAAACCAACCAACGTCCATCCGACGAAAGACCAAATCCGCGCGGCGTGGCGGGCACATTCAACTGGTGCTGAATTAATTTTAGGCTGCCGTCATCGTTAATAGCGTAGACGGCAATCGAATCATGAATCCGATTGGAGACGTAGAGTGTACGGCCATTCGGATGACAAAAAATTTCCGCAACCGACGCCCCTTTACGCTCCGCACCTTCAGGTAAAGTATCAATGACCTGAAAGGGCTGCAGGGTGCCGAGCGTTGCATCGTAATGAAAAGCGGTGACGGTGAGAGCCAATTCATTACACGCGTAAGCGATGGGTGACGTTGGATGGAAAACAAAATGCCGTGGGCCATCGCCTGGTTTTTGACTCACCCCTGGAGGAGTATGCCGCGTTAAGGTCCCCTGTTCTGCATCAAAGCGATAAACAAAAATTCGGTCCACCCCCAGATCGGGCACCGCTATAAATTTATTCGCCCGATCAAAATACACGCCATGTGCGTGTGGCCCTGTTTGCCTTACTGGGTGGACGCTCTTGCCTTCATGTTGAACTAAACTGGTAAGTTCAGCCAACGAGCCATCGGCGTTAATCGGTAGGCAGGCAACGGAGCCCGAGCCGTAATTAACAGCGACCAAATTGCGACCTTGGGCGTCCACCGCCAAGTGATTGCAATTCTTTCCACCCGTAGTTTGGGTATTTAATAATTTCGCTGGGCCCGCGGCATTTAATTGCAAAGCCGCAATACCCCCCGAGCCGTCCGTCAATTCCGTGGTCGCATAGAGCGTCTGCCCGTCAGGGCGCAGCGCCAAAAATGAACCGCTTTTAATTTCAGCAATTAAAACTGGAGCCGAAAGTTTTCCCGTTTCCAGATCAAGCGTGCCGCGCCAAACACCCTTCGCCTCGGACCCAAGCGTCCCGACATAAAAAGTAAGTTCCGCTGCAGGTAAGAATGAAAACCAAGCAGCGAGAACAAGCGTGAGGTAATTCATTTTAGACACCCGCGCTCGCCTCCGCTTCGCCCAACGGTTTGGCCGAAGGGTCTCGTAAGTAAGCATCGGCCTTCGCCGAAACAATCACGCCGTAGTTAATCGTCCCGAGCCAGCCCGACATAATAATACCCACGCTACCGGCGTGGTACAAACCACCGACCTGCTCGGGCAGTCCCATAGAGACCTTGAGGCCTTCAAATTTCGTGCCGAAAGATGTTCCACCCACGTGACGCACATAACGATTCACGGTGCGAGGCGTGGCCGCCTCCGCATGATCCACCTTGCTTCGGATATCTGGAATAAATTTTTCTAAGCCACGGAAAGATTCTTCAATTACCCGCGCCTTATGCGTCTGGTAATCGGCGTCAGATAAGTGCGCCCAATCTTCCCAGCGCTGGTTAACTGAGGTCACAATGCCGTAACGCGGTTTCTTGGTATGCGGACGTGTATCCGGGTAATACACCGAGTAAGTCCGCGAGGTCGTATGGAAGTCCACGAGCTCCCGACTTGAAAATGGTTTAGCTTCCGAAGTGAAGACGAGGTCGCCAATGTGTGGAATCGATTCCCCCTCGCGCACGCCCATGTAGACCTGACAAGAAGAAGTATTCACGCGCACCGCTTTAGCTTGAGCCAAGAAGGCTTCGTCGAACGACGATGCATCGGAAAGTTTTAGTACCGTGTCCTTGATGTTCGCGTTCGAGACGACAGTAGCGCAAGCGACTTCGGCCTCCTCGCCCTCGCGCGTGCCGCGCAATTTCACGCCCACCACGCGACGCACTCCATTCGCATCTTTTTCGACGACCACTTTTTCGACGAGCACATTGCGGCGGATATCGACGCCGTTAGCCTTCATCTCGGCGGTCATAATATTAATCATGGTATCCGTGCCGCCTTGGAAAATAAAGACGCCCTTCGACATGAAGTTCGAAAAGACGATACCGAAAGTAATCGCCGGATCGTCCAGCGTTGAACCATTGGCGTACGCAATCGGCTCTAACAAGAGACGTTGCACGTCGGGCCGACCGGGGAAGAATTGCTCAAATAATTCCCGCGTGGTACGTGGGTCATTGTCGTAATAATTCATCTCGCGGAGGTGCGCAAAGAAAGCCTCCACCGTTGCCGCCGGAATGCGGAACTGTTCGATCATGATGCGCGTGAAATCCGCCCGGTCAAAAGTCGTCCGCACATCGAAATCCGGATTAATAAAACGCACGTCTTTCAACTGATGAATGCGCTCCGAAATTTCTTTCGTCCAATAACGGCGGGTCGACTTAATCATGCCGTGCGGAAACCCGTGCAGCGAAATATCAAAAATATGTCCGCCCGCCCGTTTGAAAAAAGTGGCGAGGCCGCCGAGTTGATAGTGGTGCTCCACCAACAAAACCTTACGGCCGAACTTCGCTAAATTATTGGCAGCCGTCATGCCACCCAAGCCAGCACCAATGACGACCGCGTCGTAACGGGGCAGTAAATTGTCGAACGGGGAAGGCATGAGCAGGAAACAGGTAGGTGAAAGCAGGGGCCAAGGGGAAGCCGAATCGATTAAGCTTCGTGCCCTCACTCGAACGAATTTCTCACGATTTACAATTCGCCCCGACAATAAATGCCTTGTCGGCTGCACTCGCCGACAACTCGGCTTGCACTCCCACCGCTTTCGGTTGTTGGATACTCTGCTTTCAAATCGTGGCCATTCGTATCGATCTCATCACCCTCTTTCCCGCGATGGCCGACGGCTTTCTGCAGGAATCAGTCATTGGTCGAGCCATCGACAAGGGTCTGATTAACTATCAGGCACACGACCTCCGTAAATGGTCCAAGGATAAGCACCACAAGGTGGATGATGTCCCCTATGGCGGGGGTCCAGGGATGTTAATGACCTGCCAACCGCTGTTCGACTCGGTCGACGCGCTCGCCACCCCCGATTGCGAAGTCATCTACCTCTGTCCCGATGGTGAACAATTGACCAATACTCTGGCTCGCGAATTAGCTCAAAAAAGTCATTTAATCCTGGTTTCTGGACACTATGAGGGTATCGATCAGCGCTTTCGCGACCGCAAAGTCACCCGCGAAATCTCCATCGGCGACTATGTACTCACCAACGGCACCCTCCCCGCCTGTGTTTTGGTCGATTGCATCGGTCGGCAGATCCCTGGGGTACTTGGCGAGGAAAACTCCTTGACTGGGGATAGCTACAACGGCAAGTTGCTCGCCTTTCCGCAGTTCACCAGACCCGCTGTTTATGATGGTCTCGAGGTGCCCCCGGTCCTCCTTGGAGGAAATCACGCCGAAATCGAAAAATGGCGTCGGGCAAAGCAAATCGAGAAGACAAAGCAACGAAGGCCCGACCTACTGAAAGACCAATAAAACCAGCCATGAGCAACCATCCCCTCCTCCAATACGCCGCCCAGTCACAACTGAAAAATCGCGGTGATGACGTTTTCAAAGTCGG
>CANGNX010000032.1 GCA_947455415.1 Opitutia bacterium
AATCAGACGCAATCGACCACTCTGCCACCCCTCCATTCCAGGACACTTGAAGAAGGCGTGCGTTGCCGTGCGGGCAAGCGGAAAGTGGGCAATCTCTTGCCAGCCCTCGCTTACAACCAATTTAAGTGGCCCAGACTGAGATTAAAAACCGACCGAGCTCTTGGAGCCTTGCTTGGTGATTGTCTTCTCTTCTTCCCAAACGGCTAAGCCGGTCTTCACTTCGGTAAGCGAGAGTTGGAAAATATAAGAGGCCTGCTGGATTCCTTCGGCCGAGGCACGGTTTTCTAAAATTTTTCCAGAGAGTGTGTAATCAGGGAGCAAGGGTTTAACTGATTCGCCTGTGACGAGGGCTTGGCTAGCGCGTGCTTCTGCGGCGGCCTGATCTTCCGGACCACCAAAACCCGCAGCTTTCGCCACACGGACCTTACCGCTGCGCGTTAACGAAACCGTCATCTTCTTCACGAGCTGACTGGTATCAAAATTACTTCCAGTGTCATTAGTCACACGACCGACCATCAGAATCGGCGAACCATCGGAGCGCTTCGCACCAGCGAAGGCAGGCGAGTCATAGAGCGAGCGCAACATGCCGTCGGCAGCGGATGCGAAATCCTGAACGTTCACCTTGTCCAAGCTGACGATGCCACTGCCATCCTTGGCCTCGATGTAACTCGCGGGGCGCGAGGAAGAACAACCGGCGAGGGATAATACTGCTGCTGCGATGAGTAACTTTTTCATGGGTTAAGAATAATTTTATGGAAGGAAAGGGGTCCGCCCTTAGCAGGGGTTTTGCAATAAAGGATTAATGACTTTGCGTTCGGGATAGTAAATGAGACCGGGGCTCGGGCGAGGTCATTTTGCAGATAAATTTGCTCCGAAATTGGAACGACTAACTTCACCATGCCGATATTCTTAGGCAAAGTGGCCCAGTTTCTCAGATCGGCCTGCGCCGAGTGTACCGTATAAGTGTTAGTCGCAATTATAGTGGCCAAATACAAGAGCCCCGAGCCCTGTGAACTGTTTCGCCGATTATTCTCATCGGCGGCCTTATTAGCTATGTAGGCGGCAATACCCTTCAGCGTAGCCGAAGCCACCGCACGCGTGCGCACCCCAGGCAATTCGTCATTAAACTCACGTGCTACAATCGCATCCATACTCGCGAGTGGGGCTGGATTAAAGTTACCTGCCTGACAGCGAATAGATAAATTATCGCGATTCGGCACCGGCGAAATTTTCGGGAAGGCCGCCGTCATAATCGGCGCATTGTTATCAAAAATAATCAGCGGTAGATTAAATTTAAATTCATTCCATACCGGGGCCTCGCCCGTTTCGTGAATGATGTAGACGATGCACTTGCCGTCGACAGACGGGCGAGCACCCGACTTCGCCGCCCATACTGCATCTTCTTGAATAGAAGGATTCTGTGGAGCCAAAGCCTGAGCACGCTCTAAAGACTTTCGGGCCTTCTCAACGTCCTCAATGCCCTGTGCAGTGTGTAAAAAGAAAACCCCGTGCAACCACACCGACAGTGGGTTCATGTAATCCTGGTAAATCGGCAGTCCCACGAAATCCGCCGCGCCTTCCGACATCGCTGAAGTGACCTCTGCGCTCCGTGCCACTCGACCGACATTTGAGTCCCTGGCTTCCGCATTATTCATTTCCTCACGAGCAATGCGTTCCTTCTCAGCAACCATGCGCTTCGCGTCTTCCTGCCTGAAGAGCGCTCGGTTTAAAGCGACACGTGCTTTTTCTTGGTCGCCGACCTCTAAGTAATTAAGCGCCCGATAAGTGGTCGCCATAATACGATCATAAGCCCGGCCGCGGTACGGAAACTTGTAAGGATTGCTGAACGCAGCAATACCCTCTCCGCTCAAAGAAATTTCCGGAGCGGCGTCGTACTGGCCGAAGAGATCTTCAACGGCTTCAAAAGTGGCGATGCTCTCATTGATTTTTCCGGCTTCGCGCTGCACGCTCGCCAGCTGCAATTTTAAAACGACCTCATCCTCTGCCGAGGCGTGCACCATTAGTGCCTCTACCTCGATTAAAGAACTCGCGTAATTGCCGGCATCATAGGAAGACTGAAATGCCCGAGCCGACTCCGTATAATTCGAAACACAACCAGCCAGCATCATCGCTACAAGCAATGAGCTTGACCGTTTGATATGTGAGTTGAGACGAAGCGACAGCACGGAGATTAGCGACGCGGATAAATCATCGTCTCGGGCAGCTCCTTCGCATCAACCTTAATGTCGACGCGGTAGCCGCTATTACGTAGTTCCTCGGCTCGGCCCTTGATTAATTCCACCTGCGCATCGGTCAGCTTGGCACCCGCGGAGAGATTTTCTAAGAACTGAATCTGCTCGCGCCAAGTTGCCAAACTTTGGGCGTCGGGGCGAATCACGGGACGCAACGAAAGGCCCTGTGAAACTTTCACGCGCTGCTTCCAGGCCGCAAAGCCATTACGCTCCAGCGAAATATCGTGCAGCCCGAGCGGTAAATTCACCGGCACACCATCATCTGTCGTGCCCACGACGATACCATCTACTACAACAGTAAATCCACTCAACTTAACCTGCAGGTTTTCCTTAGAGCGTTTTACGATGTAATCCTTGTCGACCACGATGCTCGGAAAGCTGAGTTCGTCGGCGATGATTTCGATCGGTACGGCGAGTTCATTTGCTGCCTTTGCGGTGAAATTCTTAAGTGCATCGGCAATTTCGGAGCCGGCTTTGGCCGCAAGGCTGTCGGCTAAATTAGATGACTGTTCCGTTTCGGGTAAAATTTGCCCACCAAGGCTAGCGTCTTTTGTCGATCCAGAGGCCACAGCAACATTAGCGCCTGTGATATCGATGATGCGCCAAGCCAAGGTGGCAGCCATGCGACGCTGCTTCTGGCCAAAAATCTCGGCGTTTGTGGAACTAAAATTCGCTACGTCGACGGCCACCAAAAAACTCGCACCGCGACCACGAGCCTCATTTATCATTTCTTTCTCGGTCGCCTGCTTCACTTCCACGGGCGAAACGGAAATACCGGTCGACGAAGCCTTAGACGAAACCTTGGGGCCAATTAGTCTGCCGAAATAAGCCTCATCGCTCGAAAGCCCGTTCACTACTAAAATGGCGGAGCGCTCTTCTGAGGTCAGCTTCACAGGAACCGCAGTCGGCACCGTAGAGGCAGGCTTAGGTGTCGCGGGCGTAGCTGGATCAGCCATCGCACTTTGGGTAACTCCACCAACAACCAACGCCAAAGCCGCTAAGATTAAACTAGGGGTAGTTAATTTCATGGCACACACCCTACCCCAGCCCCCAGCACCGTTCAACCCCTTTACCTTACAATTAAGAGTCGAATCTGTAGCCTCGTAATCGTCGCGCCTGTTGAAAACCCAAGGGTGGACAATTCAGGGCGAAACCTAAGACTAAATTGGGTGTTCTAGTGAGGCACCCCGCCAATGTCCCGCCACCCCGCCACCTTCCTTCTTACGCTCCTCGCAATGTCGACCGGAGCCTCCGTGGCTCACGCCGAAGTCGACCTCCAAAGTCTGGTTAAAAATTCACCGTTCGGCGAAGGCAAGGCACCCGGAGAGAAATCTGGCGCACTCGAATTTCGTGGCGTCTATGTCGACCAAGGCGTCACCTACTTTAGCATCTATAGCCCAGCCACCAAATCCTCGAGTTGGATCGCCCAGGGCGAAGCCTCGAACGGACCCCTTAACCTGGCTGTAAAAAGCTACGATGAGTCAACTAATACGGTGGTCGTCGAAAATAACGGACAAGCCGTGAAGATGATGCTTCATGAATCGCAGATTCTGAAATTAGAAAATGCCGCACCTTTACAAGCCGAAGCTCGGAACGCTGCAGGCGCAACCACCGCCACCAATGGTAACGCCGCAAACACGAAAGACAATAAGTCCAATGTGACAGCTGAGCAGGCGCAAGCCTTCCGCGAACAAATGCGCCAGCGCTGGTCTGATAACCAAAACTCCGACAAAGGCACGGCAAACAACGCTAACAAGAACAATAAAAAGACCGACAACAACAACACGAATAACGATAGCACCAAAAACGCCAAGGCCGCCAAAAAGAACGCCGTCCAATAATTTCACCCCATGAATACTAGCAAAAACTCTCGTCCCAAACTTCGCCCCGGCTTCACGCTGCTCGAAATCCTCATCGCCGTCGCCATCGTCGGCATGCTCGTGGGACTCGCCGTTACCAACACCGATAAAATTCTTGGACAAAGCCAAGAGGGCGTCGCCAAGCTCTTCGTTAATGAATCACTAAAGACCTCGCTGGTGCGCTATCGCATCGACCTCGGCGACTTCCCTTCCACCGACGAAGGTATCAAGGCCCTTATCACTGCACCTGAAGGTAAGGCAGATCGCTGGCGCGGCCCATACGTCGAAGCCAAGAGCGGCGCCGTCCCCATCGACCCTTGGGGCGAGGCCTATCAATACCGCTACCCTGGCACTCACAATGTCGAGAGCTACGATTTATTTTCTAAAGGTCGCGACAAGAACATCGATACACCCGACGACATCGGCAATTGGTGAGCGCTGAATTACAGCCCCAAGCCAACCGAGGCCCCTCGCGCGGATTTACCCTTCTCGAGGTTCTCTTAGTCCTCGGCCTCATCAGCATGCTCGCAGCCGTACTCATCGGAGGCTCGGCATCTTTATTAAAAGGCACCGCACGCGATGACCCCGAAGATGCGATGCTCGCACTCCTTCAAACGGTACGCCGTGAAGCCGTCGAAAAAAATCAGGTGCTCGAATTGAAGTCCGCGACCGACAGCGACTCCGAAGGCCTTGAAACATATACGTGGGGTGAAGGTCGCTCTGAGACTTTACCGAAGCAGGAAAGCGTAAAAGTGAAACTCGTCGCCCCCGAAGTAGTCGCTGCAATTTTGATTGGCGGACAGGCCGAAGAAAAGGCCCTCGCGAAAGTGCGATTTTTTCCCGATGGCACCTGCGATCGCTTGCGACTCGAAGTGAATCGCAACGGCGAGCGACGCATCATCCTAATTGACCCTCTCACCTGCGCTCCGCTGCCGAGCGAGAATGCCAAATGAACCGTCGCGCCTTCACACTCATCGAAGTGCTCGTGTCGCTTGCCATCTTTGCGCTCGCAGCGGTCGGACTCGGTGCTGCGTACTCCAATGTCCTCCTGGGTCGGGTTGCACTCAAAGAGCATTCCGTCGGCATCGATGATATTGCCCGTGCTCGCGCCGCAATGCTCGAGACCATTAATTTTGCGAACCTCGAAATCGGCGGCGATATCTACCTACCCGATGAACGCATGGCGAAATGGAAAGCCACCGCCCTCCCCACCACCGTTAGTGATTTATTTTTAGTTACGCTCACCGTTGAGATACAAACTGAACGTGGCGGGGCCTTCGGGCCGCCGCACATCGAAACGCAATATTTACTTCGCCCCACTTGGTCGGTCGAAGCCGATCGCAAAAAACTGCGCGACGACGCTGCCGCACGCCTTCTGAAAGAACGCGGCTACGATGAAACCACTGGCGGCGGTACGAGTTACATCAGCTCGCCTTCAAAGAAAAAAGATGCCCCAAACACAGGTGGGAAAAATACGGGTAATAATAATGGCACCAAAAACGGTGCGAATAATAATAAGCCGAAGGAAAACCCTCCGGCGAAGCCCATACAATGATGAGCAATCACAAATCTCATCGCGGTTTCACGCTTCTCGAAACCCTTGTGTCGCTCGCCCTACTTGGAATTTTATTGGTCACACTCAACACCTTCCTCTTCTCTATGAGCGAACTCTGGGGCGGACGGCGAGACCAACGCTTATTCGATCAGCATGTGCGCGCCGCAACCAAGCAGCTTTCTGAAACGCTCGCCTCTGCGACCTTCGGCATTGGTGCCAAGGGTTGTACAATTAAAGACGTCCACGGCAGCGATGGTACAATGATGCCACGACTGACTTTTTTACTCGCCGACGCCGGCCGACTGGCCGACTGGCCCGAAGCGCCACTTCCCGACGTAGACTTCTCGCTCTACGTACAACCTGAACTCGGCCTCATCCTTAAATGGCAATCACGGCTCGAAATCGAACGCGACGCCAACGATCAACACGAAACCATTCTATCACCCTTCGTAACTTCAATTGCGTATGAATATTTCGATGCCGACTTGAAGCGCTGGAAAGTCGAAGAGGAGCCGGTGCGTGACACCGGTGGCACCGCCTACCTCCAGCCCGCGCGTCTACACCTGCGCTTCGCCCGCGGTGCGCTTAAATCCGAAACGGTTATCGACCTCCCCATTCGCCGTGCAGGCGCCAGCCGACCATGAAGAATCGCCGCGGCTCAGTCATCGTTGTCGTTCTGGTGCTCATCACCCTGGCGTCATTATTATTAGCCCGCTTCATGGAAGACAACTCGCTCGAGCTTTCGATGGCCACGCGCGAAATCGACCGTCAACACTTACGCGTCGATGCCATGTCCGAGCTGGAACTCGCCCTCGCCGTCATCGCCGAGATTCGCTCTATCGATTTAAATAAAATCCACGCCCCCAGCCAAGGTTTCGAAGATCCTCATGCCTACCTCGGGATTCCACCTCGCGAAGGACTCGAAGTAACCTTCGAATATGAAGACGAGAGCAGTAAACTGCCGCTCGCAAATTTAGATAAAAATTCGCTGATCCAAATTCTTTTTGCCCTTGGACTCGAACAGCGCGACGCCGATCGCGTGGCCGATGCAATGGTGGCTTGGACGAGTAAGAAATATGAATCACTCGAAGAGGAGGCCACTGACGCCGCCTACCAACGTGCGAAACTTTCCTTCAAGCCCGCCCGCCGCGCCCTACGCTCCTTCGAAGAGCTTCGTACCATCGGCGTCGCCAAAGATTTTTTCTTCGACGAAAATGGTAACCCCACTCCGTTGCTTGAGGCCTTCAAGGGTTGCGTGAGCCTTTATACCTTTAGCGATACCAATATTAATTCCGCGTCCGACAGCCTGCTACTGGCTCAAGGATTGGACCTGAATCAAATCGCTAAAATTCGTGCCAAGCAGGACACCATGCAGAAGCGCATCGTGGGCACACCGCCCTATTTCCGCGTCACCCGCGAAGTCCGCGAACTACTCGGCGCCAATGCACCGATTCGAAAATTCGATGATGAAATTCACCTAATGTGGGTGCGCGTCACCGTCAAAGAAGGTCGAGCCAAGTGTCGCATCAGCGCCCTCGTCGCCATCCGCGATGACGTCACCTACGCCGGCCCCGTGACTGACCCTGACGCCGAGCCCGCCATCGATGCATCCGCCGCCACTGTCGGCCGTATCTCGACTTCGACTACTGCCGCCTCCACTGCCAAAGATGGCACCACTTCGACGGGAACATCTGCGACCAATAAGGTGTCGACCTTAACCAGGACCACCAACTCCATCACCCCTGGCGTAATACTCCCATCCCCTGTGACGATTGCCCTAGGCGGAAGAACTATCAACCAAAGCCTGAATTACCCTTTCAAAATCCTAAGTTGGTCTGAAGATAACGGTCCGCCCGCCTCCACCCCCAACTCAACTCCATGAGTTCACTTTTTTCACGCAGGTCTTCCTCAAAACCCTCACGAGCCTCCGCCGTGTTGCTGCCGGGTAATCGTTTCTTCACGCGCACTATTACCCTTGAGACCGCGGATGCGAGTGCCGAGGTTGCGCTTGCGATGGAAGCACTCTCGCCCTTCCCGGCCGAACACATGCTCATGGGCTTTGTGACTTCGGCGGATAATAAACAGGCACTCGCCTACGCCGCCCACCGTCGACGTTTCACCACGGAAGAGAGTTTTACCTGGCCCGACCACTGCCAAGTCATTCCCGAATTTTTAACACTCTGCGGACTGCGCCCTGAAAAATCTGGCGTCCTCATCCACGTCGGCGATGAACGCCTCACCGCCCTCGCCTGGGCTGACACCGGAGCGCTGCCGATTGCCGTGCTGAGCGTCAATCGCGACGAAACCCAAATTGATGCCTTAGCTGCAGAGATCATCACACGTGCCAGCCTACCCGACGAGACCGCCGTGCGCACCCTCAATGAACCCCTTCAAGGTGAGTTAAGCGAATCGCAACTCACCCTACACTGCGGTCAAGGCGCTCCTTATATTTTAAATAAATCCCAGCTCGATCAGGCCGACATTCGCGATGCAGATTTCTTGGCGGAGCGTCGCAAGAAAGAGCAGTTCAATCATTTCCTCTGGAACGCCGCTCGCGTGGCAATGCTCGTTCTCGTTGTTTCCCTCCTGCTCGAAGTCGGGGCTGGCTTCATCACCTGGCGCGCCGATGAGCTGCGCACTTCCACCGAGGCTCGTCGCCCACTCATCCAAGAAATTGAATCCGCTCAGGGACTTTCAGCCCGCATCACCGAACTCAGCACCCAATCGCCCATGCCCCTGGAGATGCTGTCTCTGGCGAATCAACAACGGCCGGCCACCGTAGACTTCCAGCGCATCAACTGCAAAACCAACAACGCCATCGAAGTCGAAGCCCGCACCAGCAATGCGAGCGATATCACCACCTTCGAGAAGGCACTGAAAGAATTGCCCGAGGTTGTCAGCGTGGCCAGTCGCGACATTCGTGCTCGCGATACGCTGACGACGTTTACCTTCACCATCACCTTCAAGCCCGAGGCCTTGCGTGCCGCAAAGCGTAAAAAGTAAAATCATGAAACGCCTCTTCTTCAGCCTCCAGGCTCGCGAACGTTACATGGCCCTCGCCGCCCTCGCCATTGCTGCCCTCATCGCCTCAACCTCCGCGTGGTCGCACGTGCGTTCGCAATGGGACATGTGGCGCTCATTAGAAAATGAAAACACCTTACAACAAACTTGGTTAAAAAACGAGCCGGCCATTCGCACCGCAGCCGCTGAAGCAATACGGGGACTCGATGCTGGGCGTGGCTACGATCAAGCCAAACTCGTTGCTGAAACCTTAGCCGCCGCCAAAGACGTCGGCCTCAATGCCGTTAGCGAAGCACCCAAAACGCAAAAGGCTGGTCGCTTCTCCGTGCACACCATGCAAATGAGCTGCCGTCGCACCGACATGGCATCGGTTGTCAAATTCTACGAAAGCATCCAGCCGCGCGCACCCTACCTTTCCATTAGCTCGCTTTCGTTGCAATCTGACCGTGGCAATTCAGGCACCGTGAGCATGACGGTTCAGATGAGTGCCATCGAACTCGTCGGGACGAAGTAATGGCCGCTTAAAAACGAAAACTCGAGCTGACCTCGAAGACGGCGGCCACAATTGCGAAAGCAATAAAGGCGACGAACGAGAAGGCTGCGATTAACACACTCGCGGAAATTGTCTGCGAAAGTGCGCCCAGCCAACGATCCAACTCGGCACGATACGAACGCGCAATGTCGCGCAGTCCTGGTGCCAAATTTCCGGTCTGCTCCGCCACTGCAACACGATCCAAAAGCAGGCGCGGGAAATATCCTGTGCGTGCTAAAGCGCGCGATAAACTTTCACCTTCTAAAACTCGGTCGGTTGCCTCACGCATCTGCGCACGCATCGCTCGATTCGGTGCCGTTTTCTCGGCTAAGCGTAACGCCTCAGCAGTGGTAATGCCATTTTCTAATAAGACCGCCAAGGTGTGACAGAAGTTGAGAACGGAAACACGCATCACAAACGGGCCCGCAATCGGAACCTTTAATAATAATGCGTCTGACGCTACTTTGCCTGCC
Organism: Opitutia bacterium; assembly: GCA_947455415.1. Classification (GTDB taxonomy): domain Bacteria; phylum Verrucomicrobiota; class Verrucomicrobiia; order Opitutales; family UBA953; genus UBA953. Next base: position 9,693 of record CANGNX010000032.1, read on the forward strand.
TCTTTCTTGCGCCATTGATAAATTGAGGCGGCCGCAATGGCCAATGCCACTAAGAAAATCGGGCCCGCCACGACAAAGACATCGGCGAACCCAATGAGTAACTTTGTGGAGAGTGGTAACTTGCCGCCGAGTGAGGTCAACAGAACCTGTAGTCGCGGCAACAAATAGAGGACGAAGAAAATCACGACGCCGATGGCGATGAAGCAAATGAAAATAGGGTACGCCATCGCCGCGATTAACTTGCGACGGAACTCAGCTTGCTCCGTAAAGTGCGCAATCAAACGCTCTAACACATCGCGCACATTGCCGGTGGCTTCACCCGCCGAAATTAAATTAATAGTCTGCCCATCAAAGACGGCAGGATACGCGCCCATCGCCGCCGAAAGACTTTGGCCTTCACCTAATTTCGCCCAAATACCCGCACAGAGATTGCGGAGACGAGATTTTTGGAGTCGCAACGAAAGTAGACGCAGCGATTCGCCCGCCGACATGCCACTGCGCACTAAATCGGCCATCGCCTCTAAAAATGGCAGGCATTCTGCTGCGGTTGGTTCCGATTCGCGATCGTGCTTGGAATCTTTTTTGCCATCGGAGTCACGAGCCACCCCGCCGACCTCATCCATCTTCAACGGATGTAAGCCGCGTGATTGCAATCGACGCAAGGCCTCGCGACGGCTGGGTGCATCCAATGTGCCGTCAGTAACGACTCCCTGAGCATCGCGTGCCTTGTAAGTAAACGAAGGCATTGCTTATTCGTTGGCACTCAAGTTTCGGATCAACTCATCAATCGTCGTATGACCCGCGACCACCTTCTCCCAGCCCGCCTTCGCCAGCGGGCGCATGCCGTTCGCAATCGCGCGCTCCGTGAGCTCGCGATTACTGACGCGTTTAATAATCAAATCATGTAAAGGCTTCGGATGGAAGATTTCGAAAACACCCACCCGACCGCGATAACCCGTATTGCGACAACGTCGGCAGCCCACGGGTTCGCGCAGCGAACTAACGCCGGCCAAATTACTTTCGTCCATGCCTAATGATTCAAGGGCTGGAATTAAACGTTCGCGGTTAATGGGCACTGATTTTGCACAATCCGTGCAAAGTCGACGGACCAAGCGTTGTGCAATTAACAACTCCACAGCGGAGCCCACTAAGAAAGGCTCCACGCCCATATCAATTAAGCGTGTGATTGCTCCAGGCGCATCGTTGGTGTGTAACGTCGAGAAAACCAAGTGACCCGTGAGCGAAGCGCGAATGGAAATTTCAGCAGTCTCTAAGTCGCGAATTTCACCCACCATGATGACGTCGGGATCCTGGCGCAGCGTACTACGCAGGGCATTCGCGAAGGTAAGTCCAATCTCCGCCTTCGTTTGTACCTGATTCGCACCTGGCACTTCATACTCAATCGGATCTTCAATCGTCACGATACGTAAGTCGGGCGAATTAATTTCGCGCAAGAAAGCGTTTAGCGTTGTAGACTTACCCGAACCGGTCGGGCCAGTGACTAAGATGATTCCGTGGGGGTAATCTAAAACCTTACGAATGGATGCCTGCTCTTCAGGTGACATGCCAATGCGATCCATGTCATAGGCTTCTTTACGCTGATTTAATAAACGCAGCGAAACTGACTCCGCGTAAATCGTGGGAATGGTCGAAACCCGAATGTCTAAAACATTTTTCCCGTCGCGGAAGTTAATCCGTCCGTCCTGTGGTAAGCGACGCTCAGAAATATTTAAGCGCGCCATAATTTTTAGGCGCGAAATAATGGCATCCTGAAAGCGGGCGAGGTTCTCGGGCAGCGGGACAGGAATTAAAATTCCGTCCACACGATACCGAATACGTAAATTCCCCTCTTGGGGTTCGAAATGCACGTCGGTCGCACCTTCAGCGACGGCCTGTGATAAAATATCGGTAACGAAACGTACCACGGCCGCATCCGCATCGGCTTCCACATCGGCCTGCGCGTTTTGCAGTTCTGGAAGATCGGCCCCCTCGTCATCGAGGCTACCGCCACCTACGCCGTAATTTTCGGTAATGAGTTGGGCGACGCGTTCGGGCGCGGCCAAGTACCACTGTGGACGTTGGTCCGCGAAAGTGGCCACCCAATCAGCGGTTTCTAAATCGGGCGGCAAAGACGAGACTAAGGCGAGGCGCCCTTCCTGCGCACCAGGCAATAATACGGGTACCACCTGTGCCCCGGTCGCCAATCGCGCTGGTAAAATTTTCGTACCCTGTAAATTCACAGCCGGCTCCTCGAGCACGGTGAGGCCAGTCGCACTTGCGAGCTCTCCCAGCAACGCAGATTCTGACAAATTCAATTGCGATGCGAGAAGCTTGAAGCGCTGCTCGCGCGAGGCCTCGACGATGGATTGCAAGGCCTCCGAGCTCAGGCGTTGCAATAACACCGAGGGCAAACCGTGCCTATCGGCCAAAGTAGTCATTAAGGTTTAACCGGTGCAGCCGAAGCCGCCGACGGAGCCACATCAATTATCTTACGCACCTCTTCCTTGATAGGCGTCGCATCGATGCGGTTGAGTGCATTGATATTATCCACCGCTGAGTTGTTCAGCACATACGGACGCATTAAAATAACGAGTTCGGTACGCGTCTTTGTTTTAGTCGAAGACCCAAGCCAGTCACCGATGATTGGGATTGGGCCCAGACGACTAGCGGTCACCGTGTCTTGAGTGCGTTGTAATCCGCCGAGCACGATGATTTCTCCGCTCATCGCACTGACGAATGAATCGGTGGAGCGACGACCAATAATTGGCTGATCGTTGTTGTCCAATTTCACTTCGCCTAAAACGTCTTCCACCTGTTGGGTGATTTGTAATTGTACCGAGCCGTCCTTACCAATCAGGGGCAAGACCTTCAGGTTAATCCCGATATCGCGCTGTGAAACCGTGGAGCTGGTCACAAAGCCCGAGGTGCCGCTCGCGGTGGACTGACTGCCCGTTACGACAGGCCGCGACTCACCGACAAAAATAGTCGCTTCTTTATTATGCGTCGTAGTGATGGTCGGCACCGAAAGAATCCGCGTGTCATTCTTAGTGGGAGTGGTCGTCAGACCAATCACACCCGACAAATCATTACCAGGCAGCAAGCTCGCGAAGCCAGTGGTGCCATTGCTGCTTAAGGTGCCACCAGTAAAAGCACCGTTAACGCCGGTCAGTTTGCCATTGGCGACCTGCAAGCCGAGGGCGCTAATGCCACTCGTGTCGGTATCGGTTAAAGTGACTTCAGCAATCACGACTTCGACCCGCACTTGTGGCAACACGACGTCTACTTTGTCGATAAGCTCGCGCAGTAAGCGCAAGTCATCCTTCGTGCCGGAGACCACAATCGAATTGCTACGCACGTCAGCCAAGACCGTCGTCATGCTGCTGAATTCATCGGCGCCGTTTTGTTCCGTGCCTTTAGCATTATTTGCGGAAGCTGCGGCATTTGCTGTGGGTGCGGTCACGCGATTTGCGCCCGTCGTGGAGCGTGTGCCCGTGGTCGCAGTCACGGCCTTAGTCTGACCCGTCACGAGCTGCGTGAGCAGTGTGGCAACTTCCGTGGCATTGGCGTGACGGAGAAAAATCACATCGGTCTTGGTGTTAGGATCCGAATTCGCATCAAGGGCTTCGATAAGGTTGTCGAAGAAGGCATGTTGATCGGGCGAGCCCATTAAGATGACGCGGTTGGTACGCTCATCGGCGGTAAAGCTTGTGCCCGTGCTCAAGCGGAATGGTGCGCCTGCTTCGCGCGACGGCGTACGCAGCAAAGCCGTTAATTTGTTCACCACATCCGTCGCAATCGCGTGCTTCAGATTATACATCTTGGTCGTGACCACATCGAGTTGCGGACGATCCAGTTGATTCAATAGATTTTCAATCTTCTGGAGATTGGAAATCGAATCGGTCACCAAAATCGCATTGTTGCGCGAGAAATAAACGGGCGGCGTCGCCAACGTGGTATTTAACATTCCCGTCACTTGGGCAACAACCTCCTGGCCGTTAGCGTGTTTCAGCACAAAAATTTTGGAGGCAATGCGACCACTTGCCGGCATGCTTAACGTGCTTTGCGTGATCAACGAAGGCGATTCGCTGCGGGCGACGTTATTGGGGACGACTTTTAAAAACTTATCACCCTGTTGAATGACCGAGATTCCGTTTAAGTTCAGTAAGGTCTCAATCGCGAGCAACGCATCACTGCGCGCTGTCACTGGTAAATTCAGAGTATAAAGGTTGGCGGGTAACGCCTGCGGACGGAGCACAATTTTACCCGTCCACTTTTGCATGAGTTCAATGATTGCACCAACATCGACATCGCGCAGCGACATCGGGCCGACCTTTTCGGTCGCCGATAGACCACTCACTGGGGTGGCGGCAGCGACGCCGCTGACGACCGCTGGATCAGCTTCCGCTTGGGCATGTACTGCGCTTGCAGCTACTAGCATGATTAAACTTAGCGCTGTCGCCTTCGGGAAAATTTTGGGGAATGAATTCACAAGAATTAGGGGTACATTGATAACACCACCCCGCGATAATAGTTCGATGGAAAACATCTGCAGACAGGGCAGGCGGAAGCCCCTACCCCGACGGCCACATAGTGAACATTATTTCACCTTTTACTTGCATTTGTGACTGCTCGGTGCTATGTATCGGCCCTAATAACCCATGCGCGAAGACCTTCCAGAATGGCTCGGCAAGCCCCCGCTTCGAGGCAGCGCCCAATGGGACACTTGGCTACAAAAGTGGCGCGAATACGCTCGCACCGTCTTAAAGGATACGGCGGCGGATGATCCCGATTTTGATTTCGGCCTCCTCTCCGTCGACGAACGCTGGCAAGTCACTCTCATGCTCACCATCCGGGATGGGGTCGAACTAGGGAAGCAAGGCACCGTCATTCCGTCTATTCCAGAATCACGCAAGACCACCGACCTAAAATTCGCCGACATTGTCGCCTGGCAGGTCGGTCGGTCCGTCAGCAAAGAAAAGAGCAGTGACCTAGAAGGTGCAGAAGTGCTCGCCGAAGCTTGGGTCGAAAAACACACCAACCCGAAGCGCCGTCGCCTCTCTCACGGAATTCGCTACGGGTTTCTCGCTGGTCTCGGCGGCGAAGCCGCGATGCCCGCCTGGTCGACCCCCGATTACGTTACGGCCTATGAAGCCGCCTGGAATATGGGTAACGCGATCGCCATCGAAGCCGACCCGCGGTGAAGGTTGCGTCGAGGAGCGACGAGTTTATACTTCAACCTACATTTTATGGATATTATTATACCACTTCTACTCATTCTTCTTGTCGTCGGCGTCGCCGCTTTAATCTATTTTAACGTTACGCAAAAAAACACCGGCGGTGCAGGTGCAAATCAAGATTTGTTGATCGAAGATTTACGAGCTCAGGTCAAAGCACTCCAACTCAATCTACAAAAAGAACAGGGCGAGAAAACTGTCGCGCTACAACGTGCGGCATCAGCCGAAGCCCTTGCTACGAGTGCCAAACAGCAATTAACCGAGGCGCAAACCACCCACGCCGCCAGCCTTGCGCAGCTCCGAACGGATGCCGCCAAGAATTTAGAGGAGCTTAAAGTCGCGTTCTCGAAAATGAGCACCGACGTGCTGAAAGGCATGACGCCAGATGTAACCAGAGAGGTCGCTAATAATGTTACGCCGCTCATTTCGCAAATTACGACGGCACTCGAAAGCTACCGTCAGAGCATGCAGCAAAGCATTCAAGGGCAGGATAAGGCCATTGCCGCAGTAAACGCGCAAATGACGAATATGGCCGAAGCGACCAAGCTTCTTTCCTCCAGTACGAATGATTTTACCGCGGTTTTAAAATCTTCTCAGCACCGAGGCAAATGGGGCGAGCAAACACTGCGCAATGTCGTGGAGTCCGCCGGCATGAATAGTTTTTGCGATTACAGCGAACAGGTTTCGCAGGATGACTCGCGGCCCGATTTAATCGTAACGCTACCTCATAAGAATTGCGTTATCATCGACTCAAAAGTTCCCGAGTTTGATGTCGCACTGGCGAATCACGCCGCGCCCAATCGCAAGGAGCTAGTTGAAGATCACGCCAAGAAGCTGCTCAAGACGGTTAAAGATTTAGCAGCACGGAATTACACGGCAGTGAAGCATAATGACATGCAGCCCTTTAATAAGGTTATCCTTTTTCTTCCGGCCGAATCCCTATTAAGCACCGCCCTCGAAGGGGATAATGACTTAATCCTGAAGGCGAATGCCGAAGGCGTTTTAATTGCAACGCCTGCAACCCTATTGGGCTTCTTAAGCGCAATTAATTTAACCTGGAAACAGCATCAACAATCCGAGAACGCAGCCAAGATTGCGAAAGAAGCAACGGAACTTTACGCGCGGGTCGTAACATTTGCCGAGCACATTGCTAAGGTAAGAAACGGACTGCACTCCACCGTGGAGAATTTGAATAAAGCAGTCGGAAGCTATGAAACGCGAATTCGCCCACAAGGAGAGCGTCTGCGTGAATTAGGCGTAGCGGGCGAAAGCCTAGACTCCATTTCCGAGGCGAACAACGACATCCGACGCATCGAGGGCCAGCCTGAGTAAACTTAGGCAAAAAGTTTTTAAAAGTGTGGTTGCGCTGACCGACCGTCTTCGCCTTCTTTAATCCTCTCCCATGCGCGCCACTAAAGAAACCGTTGTCAGCATTGAATACACTTTGAAGGACGAAAAGGGCACAGTGCTCGACACGTCAGTAGGCCAAGAGCCGATGGAGTATTTGCATGGTGCCAGCAACATCATCCCTGGACTCGAACAAGGCGTCGAAGGCCTCAAGGCAGGCGAGAGCAAATCCGTTGTCGTCCCCCCTGCCCTCGGTTACGGCGAATACAGTGATAAGCTGATTCAGCGCGTACCGCTGGATCGCTTCGGTGCAAACAAGGTAGAAATCGGCATGCGCTTTCACGCCGAAACCAATTTAGGTATGCGCGTCCTCGTAATCCGTCATGTGGACGACAAAGAAGCGGTGCTCGACGGCAATCACGAGCTCGCTGGAAAAACTTTGTACTTCGACGTTAAGGTCGTCGCCGTGCGTGCTGCAGAATTAACCGAACTCGCCCACGGCCATCCGCACCAAGCGGGCGGTTGCTGTGGTGGCGGTGGCAACAGCGGTGGTTGCGGTTGCTCTGACACCGAATCCTCCGAAGGCGGCTGCTGCAGCACGGAAGAAAAGTCGGAGAAGAGTTCTGGCGGTTGCGGCAACGGCGGCTGCGGTTGCTCGGCTTAGTTCGCCTAGGCCCAATTCCAGGCTAAATTGATTTCCACGTCCGGGTGGAGCGATTGCTTCACGGGGCATGCTTCAGCGGCACGGATGAGGCGCGGACGCAACTCTGCGGGAATACCCTTCGGCATTTGAATCTGCACATCGAGCTTCGCGATCCGGCGCGGAGCGGTCGCCGTCATGTGTTTTTCGATTTCAATCTTCATGCCTGCAAAATCCATTTCAAGGCTGCGGGCCTGAATGCCAAGAATCGTCATAACGCAGGTAGCCAATGCGGTCGTTGCCAAATCAGTGGGCGAAAACGAAGCACCCTTGCCGTGATTATCCAACGGCGCATCGGTAATTAGTTTTGTGCCCGATGGGCCATGCGTGGCCTGCACCCGCAAGTCGCCCAAATATTCGCAGGAGATTTTTACGCTCATGATT
>CANGNX010000033.1 GCA_947455415.1 Opitutia bacterium
ACGAGCAATACCCGTAAAGGTTTAGGGGCTTTTTCTTCGGCCGACATCGGGGTGACGGTCGTGACGAGCATCGCCAGCGAGAGGCAGGCGACATGCAGAATTTTGGAGGAAAACATTAGGGTAGTTCTTTGGAAACCTTATTGGCTTTCAAGGGAAAGTCTTCGCCATGCACCATTTCGCCACCGATGTGTGCCGCATAGAACATCGCAAAGATACTGAGGAATTGGAAAGTTAGGCGCGTGGTGCGGCCTTGGTGAAGCAGAAGCCATGAAGTAGAGGCGAGGCATGAGGCCGCGATTCCGGTCCAGAGGTGTAATTGTACGTCATCACCATCAAAGCCGTTGTAGTGAGCGTAGATGATGCCAAGAAGAGCGGCTGCCCAGGTGCTGATGGCGGCCAGCATGCTCAGTCGGCGGGTGCCCGTTTGCGCGTGTTGATTCCAATCCAGCAGTTCAAAGAGTGGAATGACGATTAAGAGGGCTACTGGCAGGTGGAGGGCGATGATATGAAAGTTGCCGATGATTGAAAAGAGGGCGGGTCCACGTGCAATGCCATCCGCAGGCAAATAGGCGGCTCCAAGAAATAAGACCAGGTTGGGGGTAATCGTTAATAAAAGTCTTAACGGAAGACCGAGGGCACGTCGTTCGCTCATATTGGGTGGGGTTAACTAACCATGCGATAAACGCGGAACGGGGTCAAGTGAGGGAACGGACGTGCTTAAATAAAAAACCCACAAACTGAGTTGTGGGTTTCGTTAGGTTATTTGGCTTCAATCCAAGCCTTGAGCTTGGCCAGCTGATCAGTGGTGAGTGGCTCGTGCTTCTTATCTTTTTTAGGCGGCATGGCCATGTCTTCGGTGCGAGCAGTGGCACCAAGGAAAGCGAGGTGATAGAGGGAGCTCTTTTCAGCGTCGCCCCAGGTGATGCCCTTGCCTTCCTCTTTGCCGCCTTTTTCTAGGCCTTCGAGGGTGGTGGCATTGAAGTTTCCTTTTGCTTTCTTCCCGTCTTTCCCGTGGCAATCGACACAGCTCTTATCGATGATGGGTTTAATGTCTTTCGTAAAGGTGGCGAGACGCGCAGCTGTCTTTGGGTCTTCAGCGGCAAAAGCAAACGATGAGGCACAGAGTAAGCTAAGTAGGGATAGGCGAAGCATGAGTAAGGTATTATCTGAAAAGATTAACCCTTAACAGGAGGAAAAGTTCCTGGTGATTAATTTTTTAGGGCCCAGGGCAAGAAACTGGCCTGGAGACGCTCAGGGATGATGGCGACGACGCGGGTGCCATTATCTTCGGCTTTAGCGGAGAGGATGGAGGCTGAGGCGTAGAGCTTAGAAAGTTGGCTGTACTGATCGTGCGGAATAAAGAGGGTCAGTTTGAGGTCATTCTCAGAGGCACAATCTTCGAGGGTTTGGAGTAGACGAGGAATACCTTCGCCGGTGAGCGTGCTAACGAGAATAGCACCGGGGTGGGCGGCAAGGGCTTCAGCGCGCGTCGCTTCATCGGCGAGGTCAGCCTTATTGAGAAGGGTGATAATCGGACGATCACCCGCCCCGATGTCCATCAGCACCTGCAGGGTTGTCTGGGCGTGTTTAACGCGTTCGGGTGAAGAAAGGTCGACAACATGAATCAGGAAGTCGGCCTGTACGGCTTCTTCGAGGGTGGCTTTAAAGGCCTCGACGAGCGTGTGAGGGAGTCGACGAACGAAGCCTACCGTGTCGGTGACGAGAATGGCACGACCCGATGGAAGTTTTAAGCGACGGGTGGTGGGATCGAGTGTCGCAAAGAGTTTATCTTCGGCGAGAACGCTGGCACCAGTGAGTCGATTGAGGAGCGAGGATTTTCCAGCGTTAGTATATCCAACGATGGAGAAGGTGGGTAAGGGGACGCGGTGACGTTGTTTACGCTGGGTGGCACGTTGGGCAACAACCGCGGCGAGGTCGCGGCGAACTTTGGCAATCTTATCACGGATTTTCCGTTGATCCATTTCCATCTGCGTTTCACCCGCATCGCGTTGCATGGCGCCACCGCCGCGTTGACGATCGAGGTGAGACCAGAGCCTTTTCAGGCGTGGGAGTTGTTGTTGCAGCTTTGCGAGTTCCACTTGCAGAACCGCTTCTTTAGTTTTGGCGCGCGAAACGAAGATATCTAAAATAATTTCCTGGCGATCGATGGCACGCAGCCCTTTTGAGTCCTTTTCCCAATTGCGTTGTTGAGCGGGTGAAAGGGCGTCGTCGAAAATAATCAGACCGCATTCGCGTGAGCGGGCGAGGGCCGCAATTTCTTCCATCTTGCCTGAGCCCACTAGATGGCGTGGGCTTTCTTCGCGGATTTTCGCAATGACGGCATCGCGGATTTCGACTCCAAGATTGCTCACGAGCTCGTGCAGTTCGTTGAGCAGTGCTTGCGCTTCTTCCGCGGTGTCTTCGGGCCGTTGTAGGCCCACTAAGATTGCCCGATTGCTGCGGGCAATGTATTCCGGGTCGTACGGATTGAGGGGCGGAGGGACTTCGACGGACACTTCGAAATTAAATCAGCCCTAATTGCATTTTACCATCTTCGGAAATCATCGATTGAGTCCAAGGTGGATCCCAGACGATGCTGACTTGGGCACGATTAACGCCTGGTACAGTGAGTACGCGGTTGCGTGCGTCTTCGGCGATGACGGGTCCCATGCCGCAACCTGGTGCGGTGAGTGTCATGGCCACTGTGACGCTGTGGTGATCGGGTGAGCCATCGATGGGTTCGACCTGTAAGGAGTACACGAGGCCGAGGTCGACGATGTTAACCGGAATTTCAGGGTCGAAGACGGTCTTGAGCTGAGCCCAAATGGATTCGTCGCTGGGCCTACCGTGGTGGCCCGGATGTTCGGCGGTACCGATGGAACCGTGAGCATCGGTTTTTCCTTCGGCCTCATTGGAGTCGGACGGAATGGGTTCGCTCAAGGCATCGGCATCGGAGCCGCGAATGCGGAACATACCAGAGTCACACACGACGGTAAAATTGCCGCCGAGTCGGTGGGTGATATTTACCTTGGTGCCAGCGGGCAAGACGGCGGGATCGCCGGCGGGGATAACGGTCGCTTGGACGTCGCGCGTTAAATTGCGATCGTTAGAGCTTGGAATGTGGCGTTGGCCAGTGGTGTCGTCGCTCATGGATTAAGCAGTATGGAATTTTTGACGGAACATTTCGCGAACCACCGCGGCGGCTTCTTCGTTGTCTACTTTAGAGAGAACTTCTTCGAGAAAACCTTCAGCAAGTAATTCTTGAGCGACAGCTAATGGAATGCCGCGAGCGAGTAGGTAGAAAAGTTCTTCCGGGTTAACTTGTCCGGTGGTTGCGCCGTGCGAGCACTTAACATCGTTGGCTTCAATCTCGAGTCCTGGTAGCGAATCTGCTTCCGCTTCGGGTGAGAGTAGCAGGTTGCGATTGGTCTGATAAGCGTCGGTCTGTTGTGCGTCGGGTGCGACTTTAATTAAGCCCGAGAAAATCGTACGTGCTTTATTGAGTAAGACGTTTTTGAAGAGCAGGTCGGACTTGGCTTTGCCGGCCGAGTGAATCTGCAGGGTGCGTTGATCGAATTCCTGTTCTCCATTGGCAACGCTGATACCGTAGAGACGGACATCGGCACCAGGACCTTCGATACGAACCGTGTTCTCCAGACGTGCTCGACGGGAACCGAGGGCGGCATTCACTGAAGTGATGAGGGCATCGCGACCACCGCAGGTATTGGCAATTTCGAACGACTGAGTATTCTTGCCCCAAGCTTGCACGGCGAAGCGTGAGATTTGGGCGCCTGTGCCCGCGTGTAAGTCGGCCGCCGAAATGGCGAGGGCACGTTGATCGGGGAGTGCGGAAAGATTGAACTCGTGAATCGAAACCTTAGCGTGGTCACCAGCGACGACGAGGGCGTGCGGGAAGATCGCGGCACCTTCGGTGAGCGTCCAATTAACGGAGACGAAGGGCTGCGTGATCTCGACGCCTTTTGGGACGTGAAGCACGTAACCGGCACGTAACCAGGCTTGGTGCAGGGCGAGGAATTTCGCACCACCAAGATTCGCTTCGTGTTTGAGGAGGAATTCTTTGAGCAGGGCGGGGTGATGACGCAGGGCGTCTTCGAGTGATTCGAATTTAACACCTTGGGCGGCGAGCTCAGGGGCGATGGCGGGGCGTAGGACGCAGTGGCCATCGATGTGAATGATGAGTCCGGCGGGACGGGCGATGAAGTGCGATTGTGCAATCAACTTAGCGGTGTCGGCGTCGCTCGGAGTCGCAGCGACAGCAAAGTCGGCTAATGACAACGATCGCGTGTCAGAGAAGCGCCATTTTTCGTCATCGCGTTTGGGGAGAGGCAGGGCCTCGAAATTTTTCCAACCCTGCTGGCGTAATTGGGTGAACCAATCGTACGCGGCGAAACGCTTGGTTTCGCTTTGTTGCAGGGAGGCGTCGAGAATACCAGAAGGCATGGAAGTGAGGGTGTTCATGATTAACCGACGGAACCTTCCATTTGTAGTTCGATGAGGCGTTTTAATTCTACCGAGTATTCCATCGGGAATTCTTTCACCAAGTCATTGACGAAACCGTTCACCGCAAGAGACATGGCTTCGCCCTCGGTGAGTCCACGCTGCATCATGTAGAAGATTTGTTCAGCAGAGACCTTGGAGACGCTGGCCTCGTGTTGCACCGAGTTCTTTTGACCGCGGACAGAAATGGCGGGATAGGTGTCGGTACGGCTGTGTTCATTGATGAGCAAGGCGTCGCACTCCGTATTATTTTTACAGTTACGCAAAGTTTTAGGGATGTGAACGAGGCCTCGATATGTAGAGCGTCCGGCACCGACCGAGATGGATTTCGCGATGATGTTGGACGACGTGTCGTCGGCTGCGTGAATCATTTTGGCACCAGTGTCTTGGTGTTGTCCGTCGTTCGCCAAGGCAATTGAGAGTACTTCGCCGCGCGCACGTTTCCCGCGAAGGACAACGCCAGGGTACTTCATAGTCAGACGGGAGCCGATGTTGCAATCAATCCAGCGGACTTCGGCGTCTTCTTCGGCAACGCCGCGCTTGGTGACGAGGTTGAAGACGTTGGCCGACCAGTTTTGAACGGTGATGTATTGAATCTTCGCTCCCTTGAGGGCGACGAGTTCGACCACGGCGGAGTGTAGGGTGGCAGTTTCAAACTTAGGTGCGGTGCAGCCTTCCATGTAGGTCACTTCTGAGCCTTCGTCGGCGATGATCAGGGTGCGTTCGAATTGACCGAAGTTTTCGGCGTTAATGCGGAAGTAGGCTTGGAGTGGTTGAGCCACTTTAACGCCTTTAGGAATGTAAATGAAGGAGCCGCCCGAGAACACGGCGGAATTAAGTGCCGCGAATTTATTGTCGCCAGAGGGAATCACTTTGCCGAACCACTTACGGAAAATTTCGGGGTGATCGCGCAGGCCTTCGGTGGGGCCACAGAAAATGACGCCGAGTTTGGACATCTCATCTTTCATGCGAGAGTAGACCGCTTCGGAGTCGAACTGGGCTTCTACGCCGGCAAGGAATTTACGTTCCGCTTCGGGAATGCCGAGTCGTTCGAAGGTTTCCTTAACATCGTCGGGCACTTCTTCCCAGGTGCGACTGGGTTTTTGTCCTTTGGACAGGTAATAACGAATCTCGTCGAAGTTGATATTTTTAAGGTCTTCGGTAGCCCAGTGGGTGGGCATGGGGAGGTCGGTGAAGATCTTGAGGGCCTTTTGGCGGAACTCAGTGATCCAGGCGTCTTCGCCTTTCACATTAGAAATATAATCAACGACTTTGGCGGACAGACCGATGCCAGCGTCGAAGGCATAGTTTTCTTCGTACTTAAAATCGCCCTTGGTGCGATCGACCGCAATGGCGTCGCGCTGGGCTTGAGATTCTTCGATTTCGGCCATGGTGATTTAGGCAGAAGCGAGGTCTTTTTTAACCCAGTCGTAGCCCTTGGCTTCGAGTTCGAGGGCGAGGTCCTTATCGCCGCTGTGGACGATGCGACCGTCGTACATGATGTGCACGCGATCGGGGACGATGTATTCGAGGAGGCGTTGGTAGTGAGTGATGACGAGGAAGCCCATGTCGGGTCCGCGGAGGCGATTGACGCCTTCGGAGACGATGCGCAATGCATCGATATCGAGACCCGAGTCGGTTTCATCGAGCACGGCGTACTTTGGCTTGAGCATCATCAATTGAAGGATTTCGCAGCGTTTCTTTTCGCCGCCGGAGAAACCTTCGTTGACGAAGCGGGCGGTAAATTTGCGATCCATTTTTAAAGCGTCCATCTTAGCGTAGAGCTCGGCGTAGTAGGCTTTCGCATCGAAGGGCGTGCCCTTGGCTTGGCGGGCAACGAGGGCGGCGCGGATGAAATTAGCAATGGTAACGCCAGGGATTTCGCTGGGGTATTGGAAGGCTAAGAAAAGTCCCGCCCGGGCGATGGCATCGGGCTCTTGGCCGATGATTTGTTCGCCGTCGATGAAGGCTTCGCCAGATTGCACCGTGTAATCGGGGTGACCAGCGAGGACCTTGGCGAGGGTGCTTTTGCCAGTGCCATTAGGTCCCATGATGGCGTGGACTTCGCCTTTAGGTACCGTCAAAGAGAAGTCTTTGAGGATGGCACGATCGCCGATGGAGGCGTTCAGGTTTTTAATAACGAGTGAGTCGGGCATTGTAGAAATTAGTTAGAAGTGTGGGTGCGTGAGTTTTTAGTGTGACCGTGGAAGCTGATTTCAATCGAGTCGGTTTCGAAGCCGTTGGGCAAAATGGAGCGCAAGGTGCTGAGCACGTGAGCGGGCAATTCAATGTCGTGCACGCGACCGGTGGACTCGTCACGGAAGTGTGCGTGCGGGGCGAGGTTGGGGCAGTAGCGGGTGGACTCGCGTTCGTGGTTTACTTGACGGACGAGTCCGCAGCCCACGAAGGTTTCGAGGCAATTATAGACGGTAGCGAGGGAGAGGCCGGGCATGGACTCGCGGGCACGTTGAAAAACTTCATCGACGGTCGGGTGGTCGCGTTTGGCCAGAAGGACGGCGTACACGACTTCGCGTTGGGGAGTAACCTTTTGGCCACCCTGGGCTAGGGCCTCCAGGAGGTCTTCTCGTTGATGTTCGCTGAGGTTTTGAATCATTCTAAACACCCACTGAGTTGGAATGATTCCAAGTTGCAAGAGAAAGGTGTTAAACCCCTAAGAAACTTGAGAATTCTAAGAATCTTCGAGCATCTAAACCTTAATTGAGGCCCTCTGGGGCGTCTTTATCTAATCCTTCAATTAAGCGCTCGGCATCAAGCTTGGCTAATTCATCGGCCACCATTTTAAGTCGCCGCTCAACGGAAAGGCAGCCGAGCAGTTTTTGGCGCAAGTCTGCTTCCTCGATCAAGTGGCCGGCCACGGCGTCGGCTAGCACGCTCGGCTGGTTGGTGAGGCTATTCAATCGATGGAGCAGTGGTTCCCCTTCGGGTCCAAACGCGGTGATGATTTTCTCCGAGTAGGAAAGAATGCGGGCAACATCGCGCACGGTATGGATGGAATCTTGGTGCGGTTCATCAACGACGGGAGCGATGGTGAGTCGAGGGTAAGGAAGGGTGCGTTCGACATTAAGCACGCGGGCACGACGAAGGCCTTCGATGATCAAGTGTGACGTGCCGTCGGCATGTTCTAGGTGATTGGTGATGCGGCCAACGCAGGTGAAGGAGTGGGGTGGCTCGGGGTTGTCAGCCGTGACTTCAGAATCATCGAGCAGTGAAACGGCGAACATGCCGTGAGAAGCCAAAGCTTCTTTGAGCATGAGCCGATAGCGTGGCTCGAAGATGCGTAACGGCAGTAATTGCTGCGGTAATAGCACGCAATTACCCAAGGTCATGACGGGTATGACGATGGAGGTGGGCATGGGTGAAGGTAATTAAATTGAAACCTAATCGAATGGTCGCAGACTGAAGACTAATTTCAAAGTAACGACTCACTGAAAATGTCGCAAATTAAATTAGATAAAATAAACGAGTTTTTCAGGGACTCCCAGATGCCATTTAAGACGGAGCTGACGAACTTGGAGTTTTTTCGTTACATCTGTTACGAGAATCTTGAGTTGATTAGAAGGTGTCCGTTGCCAGAAATTCTGCCGAATCTGCCTAATGAGTCCGTGCTCATTGAGTCTAGGATTTTGCCACACCTGGAGTTTGTAATTAGAAATACGATTCTTAAGCTCGGTGCAGGTTGGTCGCACACGGTGGTTTGTGTGCCTGAAAATTTTGATTACATGCTTCGCTTGTGTAACGAAATTGGCTCAGGTATTAGGGTTATTAAAGTCGATAAAAAGTGGACCGGCGTGAACTGCTACAATGAGCTCATGTACGATCCTGAATTTTGGAAGGCCTTAAGCGGTGAGCGCGTATTGTTTTACCACGATGACAGTATTATTTTTAAAGATAATATTAGGGAATTTCTCGCTTATGACTATATCGGCGCCCCATGGGGCGGTAAGCCATTTGGTTTAGAATTTGGTAATGGTGGCTTGTGTTTACGTAACCGCCGACTCGCGCTTGAAATTTTGAGCGATCCACCATTCGTCAAACAACTGATTAATCATCTCAGCGACGAAAACGCCCATTTTAGCGGTGTTAAAATGGATAAACCCGCTGAAGATTTATTTTTCTCGCTCGGGTTTAAACTAAGGTCTCCTCATATGCCGAGTGCGGTCGTTGCCTCTTACTTTTCCACTGAACATATTCCTAACCCCGACAGTTTTGGGGGCCATCAATTCTGGTTATTTGATCCTAATTGGGTAGACCGGATGTTGAAGCTTTTAGATGGCCTTAAACCCACTGATCCAAGAAAAGTTTTTTAGCATCGGGTGTGGGTGTCTCGGCGAAATAGATGGCCATGCGCAACGCGGGTAAGAAATGCGCTTCGGGTTTGAGATTGTTCTTCTGGCGAATTTCTTCGACGAGCGATTCCGCGGAACGCCCGAGTAATTGATCGATGCGATAGTAGCCCGCATCGAGCAGCTCACGCGCCACATCGACGGGGAAGCGCGGGATGCGCATGAAGGGGCTGCAGACTGCTTCGCGACGTCTTTCTTCGGCCCGCAGTCTGGCTGACTCGTCCATTACAGACGGGCGAGAATCGCTTGGCCCATGGCCTTGGTGCCCACCGCTTTGGCGCCGCCCGCGATATCCGCCGTGCGAATGCCGTCGGCCACCGTTTTCTCAACGGCGAGCTCAATGGCTTTGGCCTCGGCTTCGAGTCCGAAGGAATGACGGAGCATGAGGGCAACGGAAAGAACTTGGGCGCAGGGGTTGGCTTTATCTTGGCCGGCAATATCGGGAGCAGTGCCGCCCGATGGCTCATAGAGACCGTAACCCTTGCCATGACGGTTAATGTCCATGCCGAGTGAAGCGGAGGCCATCATGCCGAGGGAGCCGCAAACCACAGCCATTTCGTCGGACAGGATGTCACCGAACATATTTTCCGTTAAGACTACATCGAACTGACCAGGCTTTAGCACCATTTGCATCGCCGCATTGTCGATATAAATAAAGGCGAGGGTGATATCGGGCGCAGTGGCTTTGATACGATCGCCGACGACTTTGCGCCAGAGAACGGAAGTTTCGAGGACGTTGGCCTTATCGACTAACGTGATGTGTTTGCGACGTGCACGGGCGGTGGCGATGGCGACATCGGTGATGCGTTCGATTTCGGATTTGCGATAGACCATCGTATCAATGGCTTCGATATCTCCGTCGGCCAGTGTGGTGGTCGATTTCGCTCCGAAATAAAGTCCGCCAGTGAGTTCGCGGATGCAGACCATATCGACACCGTTAGGAATGCGGTCAGGGCGAATCGGGGAAGTCTCGATAAGGTTTTTCAGAAGTAAACCGGGACGAACATTGGCAAAAAGACGGAAGTGTTTACGCAACGGTAAGAGCGACGCGCGTTCGGGTTGTTCTTTAGGGGGAAGTTTTTCCCACTTAGGTCCGCCCACGGAACCAAAGAGAATCGCATCTGCCGCACGGCAGGCCTCGAGGGTGGAGTCGGGTAGCGCTTTGCCATGATTATCAATGCCCGCACCGCCCACGTCGTGCACGGAGTACTCGAGGGTGTGTCCTGATTTCTTCAGAACATTCTCCAGGACCGGAATAGCCACGGCCATTACTTCGGGTCCGATGTAATCGCCAGGGAGGATTGCAATTTTAAGGTGCATGACTGGGCTTTGTTAAGGCAAAGCTCCGCCCTAAGTGCAAGGAGAAGCGACTGCTGAGTACCGCCTTATTTACGCTCAGGCATTGGCCCGCTGCCGAAGCCGCCGCGCACATCGACCACGTACCAGGCTTCGACTTTCTCACGTGCCCACGGGGTTTTGCGGAGGAAGGTGAGACTCGATTTGATGGACGGATCAAAAAGAAAGCAGCGGATGGGGATACGGTGACCCATTTCATGCCAGCCGTGTTTTTCGACTAAGTAATTTAAAACTTTCTCCAGCGTCACTCCGTGAAGTGGATCGCGTGGGTGATTTTGCGGAGCAGGCATCAGCGGGCAGCGAAATCTCGGGCGTAAGCTTCGGCGAAGTAAGTCAGAATCAAATCGGCACCCGCACGGCGAATGGCCAAGAGGGATTCGTCACGTGTGGCGCGCAAGTCGAGCCAGCCCTTTTCGGCGGCGGCATGGAGTTGGGCGTATTCGCCTGAAACTTGGTAAGCAGCCAGAGGGAGGTCGCTGGTTTCGCGGACGTCGCGAATGATGTCGAGGTAGGCACCCGCAGGTTTGACCATTAAGATATCAGCACCTTCGGCGGCATCGAAATGGGCTTCACGAATGGCCTCACGGCGATTCGCGGGATTCATTTGATACGAGGCCTTTGAAAGGGTTTCGCCGTTTTTACGGGTGCTGCCTACGGCGTCGCGGAATGGTCCGTAAAAGGCGGAGGCGAATTTGGCGGAGTAGGCGAGGATGCCGGTGCCCGTGTGGCCATTGGCATCGAGGGCTTGGCGAATGGCGCCAACGCGACCGTCCATCATATCGGAAGGTGCAACGAAATCGGCTCCCGCTTGGGCGGTGAGCAATGACATTTTAACGAGTGATTGGACAGTGAGGTCATTATCCACGTCGTCGCCTTTAGTATTTAAAATGCCGTCGTGTCCGTGACTCGTGTAAGGATCCAGTGCAATGTCGGCGAAGATGATAATGCCCGGGCACTTCTGTTTTACTTCGCGAATGGCGCGCAGGGCGAGGTTGTTGGGGTTGAGCGCTTCGGCACCTTCGGCAGTCTTGCGGGAATTTTCGATTTTAGGGAAGAGGGCTACACCATGGATGCCGAGTTTCTGTAATTCGGCACAGTGGGCGGCGAGTTGGCTGAGAGGAATGCGACTGATGCCTGGGAGTGAAGCGATGGGCTCGAGGGCGGCACCTTCAGTCACGAAAAGGGGTTGGATGAGCTGACGGGGCTCGACCGTGGTTTCGGTGAGCATGGAGCGGATGGCGGCCGAGGCACGCAGGCGACGGAGGCGAATGGACTGGTCGAGTGGCTTCGACATGGAACGTGGGAGATAGGTAGTCGCGGGCGGAAGGGCAACGGAGAAGGGCGGGCGGTGACAGAACTGACTCTAAGGGGGTGGGACAAATTGTCGTTTCGCCCTCAGAATCGGAGCACTTTATTAGGATAATATCTCGATTATCGTGGAAATCCGAGGTTTTAGCCCTTGGCACAACCTCTGCCTATAAAGGTTACACAACCCACACTAAAACAATGAGTAAAATTATCGGAATCGATCTTGGAACCACCAATTCATGCATGGCCATTCTGGAGGCAGGCGAGTCAGTCGTCATTGCTAATTCAGAAGGTGCACGCACGACGCCCTCGGTGGTCGCCTTCACCAAGAATGGTGACGTCCTTGTCGGCCAAGCCGCCAAGCGCCAAGCCGTGACGAATCCGAAGAACACGGTTTTCTCGGCCAAGCGTTTGATTGGACGAAAGTTTGCTGAGGTGAAGAACATCGCCGCAAAGCTCCCCTACAAAGTGGTTGAAGGTAAAAACGGCGACGCTGCCATCGAATGCGAAGTCGACGGCAAGCCACGCGTTTTTGCTCCGGAAGAAATCGCCGCTAAAGTTTTGGCCAAGTTGAAGGCTGACGCAGAAGCGTACCTCGGCGAGAAGGTTACTCAGGCTGTCATTACGGTGCCTGCTTACTTTAATGACTCGCAACGCCAAGCAACTAAGGATGCGGGCACGATTGCCGGCCTTGAAGTCCTGCGTATTGTTAACGAACCCACGGCTGCATCGTTGGCCTATGGTCTCGATAAGAAGGGCGATGAGAAGATTGCCGTTTACGATTTAGGTGGTGGAACTTTCGACGTCTCGATTTTAGAAATCGGTGGCGGTGTTTTCGAAGTGAAGGCCACGAATGGCGACACCGAACTCGGTGGCGACAATTGGGATGAGCGCATTATTCAATGGCTCGTTGATGGCTTTAAGGTTGAGAGCGGCATTGACCTCTCGAAGGACGCCATGGCCCGTCAGCGCCTTAAGGAAGAAGCGGAAAAGGCCAAGATTGCCCTGTCATCTTCGAACTCCGTGGACATCAATCTGCCCTTTATTACGGCCGATGCCTCAGGTCCTAAGCACTTAACCGTCACGCTTTCACGTGCTCAGATGGAGAAGGTTTGCGATGACCTGTCGGAACGCACCCGTAAGCCTTTTGAGTCCTGCTTGAAGGATGCCGGCTTGAAGATGAGCGAAGTCGATGAGCTCGTACTCGTCGGTGGTATGACGCGCATGCCGAAGATTATTGAAATTGCCCGCGGTCTCGCTGGCAAGGAACCACACAAAGGTGTGAACCCTGATGAAGTCGTGGCGATTGGCGCTGCGATTCAAGCCGGTGTCTTGAAGGGCGACGTTAAAGACGTCCTCTTGCTCGACGTGACGCCGCTGACGTTATCGATTGAAACCATGGGTGGTGTTTCCACGCCGATGATTGATCGCAACACCACGATTCCTACCAAGAAATCTCAGGTCTATTCGACCGCTGCCGATAACCAACCTGCAGTGGATATTGTGATTCTCCAGGGCGAACGCCCCATGGCGAAGGACAACAAGAAGCTCGGTACCTTTAAGCTCGATGGCATTATGCCCGCGGCACGTGGTACCCCGCAAATCGAAGTTACCTTCGACATCGACGCGAACGGCATTCTCCATGTTTCGGCGACCGATAAAGGCACCGGCAAGGAGCAGAAGATTTCAATCACGGGATCCTCGGGTCTCTCTAAGGAAGAAGTTGAGAAGCTGCGTAAGGAAGCTGAATTGCATGCCGACGAGGACAAGAAGGCACGTGAGACGGCCGAAGCGCGCAATCAACTCGACGCCATTATCTTCCAAGCTGAAAAGCAAATTAAGGATAACGGCGACAAGTTCCCTGGTGATTCCAAGGCACGTTCGGAAGCTGCGATTAAGGAAGGCCAAGAGCTCTTGAAGAAAGAAGGCGCTACCGCTGAAGAATTCCAAAAAGCTCACGAAGCTATCATGACTCCGCTCACCGAAGCGGCACAGGCGATTTACGCCGATGCTGCTAAGCAGGGCGAAGCCGCCCAGCCTGGAGCGGAAGGTGCCGCCAACGGCGAGAAGAAGAAGTCGAAGGACGGCAAAGTCGTCGACGGTGACTTCGAGGTTGTGGACGAAGATAAGAAATAAGCCTTAGCGTTAATCCGCTAGCCAAACAAGGGCTGGGGTCGTGTGACCCTGGCCTTTTTATTTTAATTAAGAACCTACGGTGGCATTGAATCGCCCTTGCCCCGAGGGGCTGACTTTGTAGGTCTTGAGGGGTGAACGCTTCGGAACAACTTTTTCAACGGGCACTGCAGATAATCCCAGGTGGGGTTAATTCGCCCGTCCGTGCTTTCCGATCGGTCGGCGGTACGCCGTTCTTTACGCAGTCCGCGAATGGGGCCCGACTCACCACGGCCGACGGGCAGGAATTGGTAGACTTTGTATTAACCTGGGGTCCAGCGATTCACGGTCACAACGACCCTGATATTCGTCAGGCAATCAAAGAGGCATTGGAACGCGGTACGAGTTTCGGCACGCCGAATCCATTAGAAGTCGAGATGGCCGAGATGATTTTACAATGCGTGCCGGCGATTAAAAAAGTGCGCATGACGAACAGCGGCACCGAAGCAACGATGTCGGCCATTCGTTTGGCACGTGGTTATACTGGACGTTCCAAGATTATAAAATTTTCTGGCTGTTACCACGGTCACGTGGATTCGCTCTTGGTGAAGGCTGGTTCGGGTGCATTAACGCAGGGTAATCCCGATTCCGCAGGTGTGACGGCGGGGACGGCGGCTGATACATTGGTGGCCGAGTACAATAACTTACCGGCACTGGCCGAAATTTTTGCAGCGAATGCGGGGGCAATCGCCGGTGTCATCGTGGAGCCGTACCCAGCGAACGTCGGACTCATTTTACCAGATGAAGGTTTCCTCGCTGGTCTGCGCGAGCTCTGCACGAAGCATGGAACGGTCTTAATCTTTGATGAAGTGATGACGGGATTCCGTTTGTCGCTCGCTGGCACGCAAGGCCTACATGCCGTGGTGCCCGACTTAGTTTGCTTGGGTAAAATTATTGGCGGCGGACTTCCGGTGGGTGCCTTTGGTGGCAAAGTCGAGATTATGGACAAGCTCGCTCCGCTGGGGCCTGTTTATCAGGCGGGCACGCTCAGCGGTAATCCGCTGGCGATGGCAGCGGGTCTCGCTGCGGTAAGAAAATTACAGAAACAAAATCCGTATGGCCGACTCAATGCCTTGGGTCAGCGCGTGCGAGACACGCTCTTGAGTGCCGCTAAAGCCAAGGGGATTCCTTTGCAGGTTCCCCAAGTGGGCTCGATGTTCTCATTGTTTTTCAACGAGCAAAAGGTCCGCAATTATGATCAAGCCATCGCCTCGAACGGTGATCACTACCGAAAACTTTTCCGTTATGCTTTAGACCACGGCGTGTATTTAGCCCCCTCGCCCTACGAAACCGCTTTTCTTTCTACCGCTCACGAAGGGGTGGACATTGATAGGGCGTGTACGGTGCTTGATGCCGCGGTACGTTCTCTATAAGAAAACTTATGGCCAAATTTGCATTCATCGGAGCGGGACGCATGGCAGGGGCTATGGTGCGTGGTTTATTGCGTTCAGGCGTCTGCCAAGCCTCCGATATTTCAGTACTCGGTGGTGCGGGTGCTTCGGCCGCGCAACTTTCGAAAGACACCGGTGTAAAGTTGGCCAAGGATACAACCGATTTATTGAACGGTGCGGATGTGGTAATCGTGGCATGTAAGCCACAACAATTTGCGAACCTCGATAAGGCCTATGGCGAACTCACCCAAGGCAAAGCGGTCTTATCGGTTTTGGCAGGCACTCGCTTAGCGACCCTTCAGAAATTTTTTGCGGGGGCACGTAATATTGTAAGAGCGATGCCCAATACTCCTGGTGCGGTAGGACAGGGGATTACGGCCCGTTGTTCGTTGCAGTCGCTCACTGCTAATGACCAAGCGTTGATTGATTCGAGTTTGGCAGGCTTAGGTATGATTGTCGATGTGCCTGAAAGTAAGTTTGATGCCGTGACTGCGGTCTCGGGTAGCGGGCCTGGATTTTTCTTTGAGTACGTGGCGGCCTATGAAGAGGCGGCGGTTGCTTTGGGTTTTACGCCTGAGCAAGCGAAGCTCTTGGTGCGCCAAACGTTTGCGGGCTCACTCGCATTGCTTTCTGCTTCGAGCGAAACCCCAGAAGCTTTACGCAATCAAGTCACGTCGCCTGGCGGCACTACGCGTGCAGGATTGGATGCGCTAACCGCACATAAATTCCGTGAAGTCGTAGCCTCCGCCTTGATTGCCGCAAAGAATCGATCTGAGGAGTTAGGGAAGTAATTAGGATAGGGGACTGTTGGCGGATGGCGACGGAGCGCCATCCCTACCCAAATACACAAGACGCGACAGCGTCGCACCCATTCCAAAATTCCCAGTGCCCCCGTGTCACCTTGCCCACTTGCCCCCTCAACTCACTTATTCCACGGGGCTTTAGCAATTAACATACCCATGCCGCACCAATCGGTGATGCCAGCGAACATGAGTCCAGCGCCAATGAAGCCACTAACGAAAAAGAAATACGGGTGAACGGTAAAGCCGAGCACCACGCCAATTAGCACAATCGCACCAGCGGCAATTCTCACCTGACGTTCAATCGAAATAGTTTTGGTTTCGCCACGAATCACGGGGATATTTAATTGTAGGCAGGCGTTAGTTCCGCCCGTTATGACGACGAGTTTTAGATCGGAGGCTTCGAGTTGTTCGGCGGCCTTGCGTGCACGTGTCCCGGCGGCACAAAGCAAGACCACGACCGAGGAGGCTTTGGCTTGCAGGATTTTTTTCACGGAGACCTCG
>CANGNX010000034.1 GCA_947455415.1 Opitutia bacterium
ACTGCACCGACACCTAATGGTACCGACAGCGATACAAAGACCTATGGGTATACGGTCATCTATTCGGCAACGGACAGCCTCAGTTTAAACTTTCACGTCAGCAAATCTGACGTTGCAGTAGGCACTACGACCGTAGCGACAATGGATTATAACCTCGCGGCAGTTTATAATTACAATCGATACCTAAATTTTAGTGCTACGCTAGATAGCTTAAAAACCGATATTGGTAGCTCGAGTTATCTGTCGAACAGTTTTGTGATTCAGGCCTCTTTCCGCTACTAAGCGGCACGCTTGATTTTCATTAAACATGTTACTTCTTCGCATTTACCTTAGTCCTTTTCCGCAATCCAGTTGGGTTAAGGTTTGGTTGCTTGGAATAATTTGCGCCTTTTTTATTCTCCCCCTTCCGGCGGAAGAGAAGGTCGCCCCCGTGGCAACGGCGGCAAGTGAGGCGAAGCGTCCAACTTCTTACACGCTCCGGCCTCGCGATTTTATTCGTGTTGGAGTGATTAATGAAGCCGACACCTTTGTGGATCGCCGCATTAACCCGGACGGCACGATCGATGTTCCTTTTCTGAAGCAGCTTGTTCCTGTGGCTGGGATGACCATCACCGATGCGCAGGAAGAGTTGAATAAACGTTTCCGTCGCTATTTTAAAGAGCCCCAAACCGTGATTAGTATTGGGGCTTATGCCGAGCGTCGGGTTTACATGTCAGGCTTTGTCGGTCGCCCTGGCCCCCTTGCCATTCCGCCTGAAGAAAGTCTCACCTTGGGTAAGGCACTTTCGATGGCGGGCGGTATTCTCCCCCGCGGCCGCCGTTCCAATGTAGCCATCAAGCGCATGGTCGACGGGAAACTCGAATTAATCACCAAGGACGTCTCCCTCATCGACAGTGGTGAGGAGCCCGACTTTGTTTTACAAGACGAGGACGCCGTCTACGTCGACGACAGTCGATTCTAATTTATGAGCGACGCACCTTCTCCTCCTCCTGCCGGCTCTGGTGGTAAAAAGTCGGAACGGGGCTATGGTTCCTATGGCAATTACGGAAAAGGCTATGGCAATTATGGAAGCTATGGAGGCTACGGAAGAGGCTATGGCAATTACGGTGGAGGCTACGGTAGCTACGGTGGAGGTTATGGTGGATATGGTAAAGGTGGCTACGGTGGTTACGGCCAAGGCGGCTATGGAAATAGCGAAGCACCGGAAAAAACCTTATCGATCTCCAGTTACATCAACATGTTGCGAGAGCGCATTTGGTGGCTGGTCCTGTCGTTGGTGGTGTTTACCACCGCATCCTTAATTTACACTTATAACATTATGCCCGAGTACCGGGCCACCGCCCGCTTGCGCGTGTTTCGTTTGGCTCCCAATATTTCTAATGCCTCTACTTCGGCCGAAAATAATTTTAGTATTACCAGTTCGGAGGACTATTTCACGGCGATTGAATCGATGCGGAGTAGTGCCATTATCGATGCGGTTTCTCGGCAGCTAACGAGTGCTGAAAAGAAAGAGGTACTCACTCCTTATCAAGGTGGTAACATTTTTTCGGGTCCGCTTTCCGAGCAAGAAGTTTTTGCCAAGCAACGGGCCATTAATCCGCAGCGTTCAACTTTGGTGGTCTCGGTTGAGTTCACGCACCCCAATCGGGAGTTAGCTCGTCAGGTTACGACGATGTTCTGTAAGGCGATTCAGAAGAACAGCGAAGACGAGCGACTCACGATCACTAACCCGCTGGTGGAAAAGTACCGAATTGATATCGATGCGATTGAAGACCGCATCCGCAAATTGTACGACAACCGCAACGAACTCATTAAAACGCAGAAACTCCTCTCGATTGCTAAGGACACTAACACTTTGACCGCTGAGCGTGCATCACTGGTGCGAAATCGCGAAGACGCACGTAAGGCCATTGATGAATTGGAAATTGTTTGGCGACAGATTTTGGACTGTAAGGCTTCAGGAAAAAACCTTTTTGATGTCGCTCAGGTGCGGAATGACGAACGCGTTTCCAGCTTGGGTGCCCGTTTGACCGACTTGCGTGTTGCGGTGAAGACGATGGAAAAGAAGTATACCGATGAACACCCTTCGTTAATTGGATCGCGGGAACAGTTGCAGCAAACCGAGAAAGAGTTAGAAATCGCCGTCACGAATTCGGTGAATCGTATTCAGTCTGCGGTTCAACAGGCCCACTCGAGTTACGATGCCGTGGTGGCTAATTTAGAGCGTAAAGAAGAAGAGGTCTCACGGATGCAGGCCGCTAATAGTGATTTAGAGCGCTTAGATAAAGACATCCGCGGCCAGGAAGATTTCCTGGCGAGACAAAAACAGAATTTCGAAGAAGCCAAACTGCGTTCCTCGACGACGGGAACCAGCACTTCCATTAAATTATTGGACGCGCCGTATGTGCCTGATCGCCCGACCAACAAAAACTACACCGTGAATGCGACGGCGGGCATTGGTCTCGGTCTCGCTTTCGGTATCACGATTATCGTCATGTTGGGCATGTTCGATGATCGCTTGAAGTCACCGCAAGACGTTGAAGCAATCTTGCGACTGCCACTGCTGGGTACGATACCGCAACTCACGCAATCGGTTGGCCCTGAGCGTGCCCTGTTGGCCATGCACGATAAGGACTTGGTCGCTGTTGAATCCGTTCGTGCCATTTACTCTTCCATGCACGTTAACCCGGCGACAATGGCCAGTCGGGTTTACTTGGCGACCTCCACCCGACCCGGCGAGGGCAAAACTTTTGTGGTCACTAATTTGGCGCTCACCTACGCCATGCATGGTGAGAAGGTCTTAATCATTGATGCTGACTTGCGCTTGCCCAACGTCGGCCCGTCAATCGGCTTGGTGGGTTCATCGGGTATCAGTCGTTGGTTTAATGGTGAGACAACCATTGATGAGGCTATCACCAAGAACGTGTCGCCCAATTTAGACGTTCTCCCTGTGGGTATGAGTTGTCGTAACCCCACGCAGGTGATTAACCACGAAAAGTTTGTGCAGATGCTGATCGAGATGCGCACGCGCTACGACCGTATCTTCATCGACTCGCCTCCGATTGGCGCTGTCTCCGATGCCCTGAATTTAATTCCGAATGTGGACGGCGTGATTTACGTTGTACGCTATAACGCCATCAGCACTCGTAATGCGAAGGACTGTATCTTCCGCCTGCGCGAACTAGGAGTGCCGATTTTCGGAGCCATTTTAAACCGGATGTCAGTCCGATTGTCCTCTATTTACACTGATAACTTTGATTCCAGTTATGAGCGCTACTACACCGCGGTGGCAGGTGCCGCTGAGGCTACTGGTGCTGAACCAGCGACGCCCGAACCGGAGGATAAAGATGCCAAAGCTTAAGCTTTCACTGCTTTTTTTTCTAGTTTCGTTGGTATTTCTTACGGGGTGTGAAACCGTTCCGGTGACGGGTCGTTCACAACTGATTATTGTGAGCAACACACAGGTAGCCTCGATGGCGGCTGGGGAGTTTTCTAAAATGGCCAAGGTGCCGAATGATCCGCGACTCGAGCAAATTCGTCGCGTCGGTTTGAATATTGTAATGGCGGCTCGTCGGGATGACCCGCACGGCCTTCTGCCTCCAGCTAAACAATGGGAGTTTGCCGTCATTAACGATAAGTCGCCCAATGCCTTTGCGATGCCAGGTGGGAAAATCGGCTTTAATGTTGGCATGTTCCCGTACGCATCCACGGACGATGATATTGCCGTTATTTTGGGGCACGAGGTTGCCCACGTTTTAAGCCAACACAGCAGCGAACGTATTTCGCAGGCACTGCTGGTTCAAGTGGGTGCAGTGGCGGTTGACGAGGCGACCAAAAATCAGTCCGCCCAAACGCGTCAGGCTTGGTTAACGGGCTTTGGGCTTGGTGCGCAACTGGGTGTGCTCTTGCCGTTTAGTCGCTCCCATGAATCAGAGGCCGATCACCTCGGACTAGTCTTCATGGCGCGGGCAGGCTATAATCCCGAAGCCGCTCCATTATTCTGGCGTCGTTTCTCAACGGCGAGTTCCACCAAGCCGCCAGAATTTTTCTCTACGCACCCCGCGGATGAGACACGCATCCGTCAATTGCAGGCCTGGATGAATGAAGCGAAGGCACAGTCAAAACCTGCAGTTAAGCTTTAGGGCTTTTTAGTTCTCAAAGTTTTATGCCTAACTTTTTAAAGGGGCCACTCTTCGTCGCCTTAACGCTCATATTGGTCACGGGGTGCACTACGGTCTCGGACGGCGACCGCTCGGAGCTTTCGTTGCTTAGTGGTAATCCTAAATCCACCAAGGCTGATGCTGAGTTTGCGCGGTTTAAAATAGCCCATGATGATCCGCGCCTCGAACAAGTTAGAAGGGTGGGCTATAACATTGTGAAAGAGGGGCTGAAGCATGATTTACATGCAGTTTTGCCGCCGGTCGAAAAGTGGGAATTCAAGATCATCAAGGACCGCACGCCCAACGCCTTTATTTTTCCTGATGGGAAAGTGGGTTTTACCACGGGAATGTTTTCCTTCGTTGAAACCGATGACGACCTTGCCGTTGTTTTAGGACACGAAGTTGCAGACATGCTCGCTCACATCACCAAGGAGCACGTCAGCGGAGGGCAAGCGGAACAATCGTCTCAAGCCGAATTGGAGGCGGATCGCTTAGGCTTAATCATCATGACACGCGCAGGCTATAATCCCGAGGCCGCACCATTGTTTTGGCGTAGGTTTTCGGCTGCTAGGACCAATCGGCAGCCCGAATACTTTTCGTCTCATCCGCTGGATGAAGCACGCATTATCAAGCTGCAGGGTTGGATAAAAGAAGCCGAGGCCTCCGCCAATCCATTGCCTAAGCCTTAACGCGTTTTTAGCTGCAGGGGGCAGGTGAGGTAAATGCCCTTGGGGTCATTGAGGGTCTGAACTTTTTTAAGTAAATCGAGGTGGGCTTTAATGAAGGCCACGGCGGGGTCGCGTGTGTTGACTCGAGCAAAAAGAGGAGGGTCGCTTTCTTCATCGGAGATAAGCTTTTGAATAATGTTTTCGCGGCCGGAATAGAGACTGGGAATTTGGATGATTTCGGCTTCATCGAGCTTAGCCATTTCGCGCGCAATCCGGATGGATTCCTGTAATCCACCAAAGCGATCCACTAGGCCAACCCCGTTGGCGTCTTTCCCGAGCCAGACGCGTCCTTGGGCAATTTCATGGACGTCATCTTGGCTCATTTTGCGGCCACGACTCACGACTTTTAAAAAGTCATCGTACACTCCGTCTACCAGGTTTTGTACAATATTAAGTTCATCGGGTGTCGCGGTACGGTGATTATTGAGCAGGTCAGAATAGCGCGAAGTTTTAACACCGTCCGTTCCGACCTTCAATTTTTTGGCAATCTCTTCATAATTAAAATGCAGACCGAAAACGCCAATCGAACCCGTAATCGTCATCGTATCGGCTACAATTTGGTTGGCGGGTGCAGCGATATAATAGCCTCCGCTTGCGGCGACATCGCCCATGGAGACAATCACAGGAATGCCTTTCGTGCGAAGTAAGCTGACCTCGCGGGCGATGAGGTCGCTTGCAAAAGCGGAGCCACCGGGACTGTTGATGCGGAGCACCACCGCTTTTAATTTATCGTCGCCACGTAGGGTGCGCAGTTCGTGGGCAAGTTGATCGCCACCCACTTCGTTGTCGGAGCCCCAGCCGTCGACAATCTCACCTTCTGCATAGACGACGGCAATGCGTCCACCCTTGCTGGGCAATTTGGCTTTGGTGGCGTAACTCGAAAGTGAAACCTGGCGAAAAGAAGTTTCACTCTCAACGGACCTTGCCCCCAATTTTTGCATTTCGGCGATGAGTTCATCGCGCTGTAGGAGTTCATCGACTAGGTGATACTTGAGGGCATCGGGGGCAGGGAAAACGCCCGCACTATTGGCGTAACCGTTCAGGGTGGCGGGGGTTAAGCCTCGGGCAGTACCAACATCAGCCAAGATTTTTTTCCATGCCCCGCGTAATACGGCTTCGGTTTGCTCTCGTGAAGGCTCGCTCATTTTATCGCCAATGTAGGGTTCGACGGCGGATTTATATTTACCCACTTTCGTTACCTGCACGCCCACTCCAAGTTTCCGCAACGTTTCGCCAAAATATAAATTATATGTCTCGAGGCCTTTAAATTCGAGTTCGCCCGCTGGGTGTTGATAAATTTTATCGGCGACACTCGCCAGGTAGTACTCGCGTTGCGAAGCATTTTCGATCCAGGCAATGAGTGGCTTGCCCGATTTCTTGTAATTAAGTAGCGCCTCGCGAATCTCGCCTAGCTGAACGTAGCCGGCTTGAATTTCACCCGCAATTAAGATGCCCACAATGTTGCGATCCTTAGCGGCGAGGTTGATGGATTCTACGGCCCGCCATAAATCAACTTCGGTAGAGTGATCGTTGCCCAATAATTTCTCGAGGCTGGGGCTGCCGTGCGAAGGTGCGTCATTGATGATGACGCCGTTGCCGATGACTAAAATCGACTTAGCTTTCACCGTCACAGGTGATTTCTCAACGTGCATGCTGGCCGAGGAAATTAAGGCCACGATGAGTATTAAGAGGGCGAAGCCCGCCAAAGCCCCGGCGATAAAAGTGCCGATGGCAGAGGCCAGTATATTTTTTAGAAACTCTTTCATGAATAATGAGAAGGGGTGGGGCAGGTTAGGGTGAAAGCTTGGTGAATATTCGCCACTACAAAGCGAGTTTACGGAGAGTGTTTCCGCTCGTTTTATGGCGGAAGGTTCTACAGGATGTGGCCATGTCGGAGCTCAATCAAGACCAGGGTGCCGGTACCGCGCGTAAAGCGTTGGCCATTAACCTCGATAAATCTGCCTACGGTGTTTTTGCCGAAATCGGGGCGGGCCAGGAAGTGGTTCGACATTTCTTTAAGGCCGGCGGGGCCTCGGGCACGGTAGCCAAGAGTATGTCGGCCTACGACATGCGCGTGAGCGATGCGATTTACGGCCACCCCAAGCGTTATGTTTCGCGTGAGCGCTTGGAGCAGATGATGAACCACGAATACGGACTGCTCGTGGACCGCTTGGCTGCCGAACGTGGCGCCAATACCCGCTTCTTTACTTTTGCCGATACGGTTGCCACGACGCCGAAGGAAGGGAAGACGCAGGGACACTCGTGGATGGGGATGCGTTTTCAGGTAACGCCCGGTTCGGCACCGAGCGATGTCATCTTGCACTTACGACTCTGGGATCGCGGTGTTAGTCGTCAGCAGGACGCCCTGGGGATGGTGGGTGTGAACCTTGTCCACGCGGCCCTGCACTCGCGCGATTCAATTGCGGAATTTTTACAGGCACTTGTCGATGAAGTGGGCTCGGGTCGGGTCGAGATTGATTTCGTTCACTTTAGCGGACCAGCGTTTGCGCATTTTAATAATCACGACGCTTTAATTGAGTTAGTGCGTCAGGGTTTAACCGACGCCATTTTATTTGATGAGAACGGAGCCCCTGCGGTTGCAGGTGAATTCTTTTATAAAAAATCTATCCTCGTTGCCCGGGGCACTTACCGGCCCGTTTCGTTAGTCAACGAGGACATGTTGGCGTGTGCCGAGCGAGCGCTCCAGGGAACGAAAGACATGGTGACTATTTTTGAGATGTGCATCGGGCAGGACGCGAGTCCGCAAGATGAAGTGCTGGGACGCATTGCCTTAGTGGCAGCCCTTAAGCGCCCATTGCTCATCACGCGCCATCGCGGCTGGTACCGTCTGCCTGCTTACTTCCGTCTGCACACAGATGGCGAAATCACGCTGGTGGCGGGCATGAACAACTTGGTCGATTTATTTAATCCTGAGCACTACCGACACCTCGATGGTGGAGTGCTGGAGGCCTCAGGGCGTCTCTTTAAAGAGGGTGTTCGGGTGATGGTGTACCCGATGCGCGGCGACCAATTACTACGTTTGATTTCGGATCCCGTGGCCCGCCAAGTTTGTTTCCCTGAGACTTATAAAATTAATGCAGACTCGGTCATTACCGCTGCGGATGTGCAGGTCCGGCCGACAGTTTCAGGTCTCTTTGAACACCTGCGGACCAATGGTTTTTTAGTGCCGATTACGGGTGCCAGTCTGCAGGCTCTGGCTTGCCAGCCGCGCACCCTAGCTGAACGCATTCGGACTGGGACGCCTGGTTGGGAGAAGGAAGTGCCCGCCCCCGTAGCTGCCGAAATTAAGCGCCTAAAGCTTTGGCAGAAGTCGTAAAATTTCATTCGGCAGAAACTTTTACCTTATCATGGTTTTCATTCTTAAGAATGAGAACCCCCTTATTCTTTATATTTTGTATAAGTTCCCTCTGGGCGGCGGAACCCCCGCCTAATTTTCTCGTCATTTTAGGGGAAGCTCAGGGTTGGGCTTCTTTATCTACTCCCTTGGACGACCGCAATGTCGCCGGATCCCAGAGCGATTTTATCCGTACCCCGAATCTGGACAGTATCGGTAAACGCGGAGTTAGTTTTTCCGATTTTTATGCAGCGGCTCCGCGGTGCACGCCTTCGCGGGCGGCGCTTTACACGGGGCGTAGTCCAACGCAGCTACGCATGACTTTCGTGAGTGAGGGCAAGAAAGATGGGGCCGTTAACTCGGGCGACAAAGTTATCGCCCCAGGTTGTACCACTGAATTGCCTGCGAATGTGGAAACCATTGCCACCTTGTTACGTAAGCAAGGTTATGCGACGGCCCATTTTGGCAAATGGCACTTGGGTCGAGTGAATCCGACGGAGCATGGATTCGATGAGAGTGATGGAGCGAATTCGAATGGTGGACCTGATAATGTCGAAAACCCGAACCCGAAGCAATGTGCCCTCACGGCGCAAATGGGTTGTGATTTTATTGCCCGACAGGTGAAAGCTAAGAAACCATTCTACCTGGAGATTGATCAGTATCCTGGTCGCCAAGGCGAGTCCGCCACGCCTGAGACGATTGCGGCGGTAAAGAAGCGCTTAGGTGAAAATTATAATGCCCAAAACCTTAATCGTGCCGCGGGCTGCGAGGAAATCGATAAGAGCATCGGCGCCGTCTTGGCTCAGCTCAAGGCCCTAGGGGCTGATACCAATACGTATATTATTTATACGGCCGACCATGGCGCCCAAGGCGCTGGTAGCAACGGCATGCTAACAAACGGCAAGGGCACCATTTGGGAGGGCGGCGTGCGTGTGCCTTTACTGATTGCGGGACCGCAGATTAAGTCGGGCGCATTTTCGCATACCCGTGCCAGCCATGTGGATTTACTTCCCACGGTGGTGGAGCTGGCTGGGATGGGTCGTAACTCGCTACCCAAAGGAATTGAAGGCGTAAGCTTAGTCCCGGTTTTATTGGGTAAATCAGTGGAGGTGCAGGGGCGTGCTCGCGATGATTTTGTCATTCATTACCCCCATTATGATAAGGATGAATTGGGCCCAACTTCGGCGATTTATTACAAGAACTATAAGCTCATCCGCGTCTACGAAACTGGCCAATCGCTGCTCTTTGATTTATCAACGGACCTCGCTGAACGGAAAAATTTAGCCGCTACTTTACCGGACACCGTTGCGCAACTAGAGCAAAGGCTAACGGAATACCTTAAGCAACAAGGTGGTCTATTGCCTCAGCCTAATCCTGGCTATGACCCTGCGGGCGTGCGCTCGGTGGATAGTCGAGGTGGTAATGGTGGCGGCAAAAAATCTAAGCCTAAAAAATGATCTCCAACCGTATTAAAATCTTTCTTGGGGTCGGTGCACTGCTCTCGCTTTTTGCCCTCTCTATGGTGGCGGGTCCCGAAGATGCTAAGAAAAGTCGCGGTGTAAAATCGGGCGGACAGGGTGGCGGTGCCACGGTAGAGCCTGCGGTGGTGCCAGCTTATCCATTTAATGCCTGGCTGTGTCGACCCATGGCAGATGGCCTGACCGTAAATGTACTGAGTTGGTCGCCGATGGCGGCATATTTAATTTATGGCGAAAATGAAAAATCCCTAAATCAAAAGACTGCGCCGCAAGCACTAATCGCTGGGGAGCCAAAGGATTTTGTGCTCAGTAAGTTGAAGCCTAACGCTAACTATTACTATCAATTGGTTTATCGGATGAATGCAGGTGCGGAGCAGCGAGCCCCGGTCGCGAGTTTTCAGACTCAACGTAGTGCCGGGAAGGCTTTCACTTTCGCCATCCAGGCTGATTCGCATTTAGATGTGAGTACGGATCCTAAGCTTTATCAGCAGACGTTGACTAACGTGGCGAAGGATCGCCCCGACTTCTTCATAGATCTCGGCGACACCTCGATGGTGGATAAGTTTGGCAGTCAGTTTAAGAAGGCGGAAGCTCAGTACCTCGCCCAGCGTTATTACATTGGGAATATCGCACACAGTGTTCCGTTGTTTATGGTATTGGGAAATCATGACGGGGAAGTCGGTTCGCGTCTGAGCGGACCAGATTCTATGCCTATTTGGTCAGTCGGCATGAGAAAGAAATTCTTCCCCAATCCCGAGAGCGGGGGTATTTACACGGGTAATGTGAATCCTGACCCTAATGCGGGTTTACTGCAGGATTACTATGCCTGGGAATGGGGTAACGCGCAGTTCATTGTGTTAGATCCTTTTTGGTTTTCGCGCGAAAAAAATGGCCAAGACCAGTGGTCGGCAACGCTCGGTGAGGCACAGTATCGTTGGCTCAGTACGACTTTGGAAAAAAGTAAGGCGAAGTTCCGCTTCGTTTTTATCCATCACCTGGTCGGTGGCTTGGGGCATGATGTGCGCGGTGGCGCCCGTTTTGCGCCATTCATGGAGTGGGGTGGTAAGAACGCAGATGGGTCGGACGGCTTTGCCCAGCATCGTCCAGGCTGGCCGTTGCCATTACATGCACTCTTCGTGAAGCACCACGTTAGCGCTATTTTCCATGGTCACGACCACCTCTATGCGAAAGAAGATTTGGACGGCATTGTGTATCAAGAAGTCCCTCAGCCGAGCAATCCCAGTGGTGGTACAAAAAGCGCTGAGGACTACGGTTACACCGGAGTTATCATGGGCAGCTCTGGACACTTACGAGTCACCGTCGAGTCCGACCAGGCCAAGGTTGAGTATGTGCACTCAGCCGTGCCAGGAGTCACGCGTTCCGATGCGGTGAATGGCAACGTTGAGCACGCCTACGTGATTAAGCCTCGGTAGTAGGTTAAACAATTACGGGGTTCGATTTGCAGTTTGGGGCGAGCTTGGCATCGTCACCCTTAACTATGGAAACGCCGCCCACTTCATTGCCTTCGGAGTCGCACACCGAATTGGCGCTATCCGTGGAGCGGGCTTACCGCGAAGCGGTAGTGGTGGATCGATTAGGCGCCCTCTGGGCCGTTATTATCGCCAAGTGTCTGTTGGCGCAGTGGGCGATTGATTACTACGCGATTCCGATTAGCGGCTTGCGCTATATTTGGACGTTAACTTTGACCATGGCGGTGATTGCGACGGGACTTTACCTTCAGGCTCACCGTGCGAAAATCAGTTTCTTCCCTAATCAATTCCGCGTCGGCTCTGCGGTGTTGTTCGGAGTCATGATTAATATAGGATTTATTTTTTACGCCCACTTTGCGTTATCGGCCGTCTCAGCAACCGCTGCGTATGCTATGGTTGCCGCTTTGATGGGCGGCTGGTCGCTGGTGCGAGCCACGTTGCGGCGTGCCCCCGAGCCACTCATGGCTGCTTTGCTTTGGTGGTTGGTTGCCGTCCTGATTTTACGAGCCGCTCCCGAATTTTCAATGCTCTGGCTTGGGCTGGGTTGTCTCGTGGCACAGGCATTCCCCATCTTTGCGATGGTGATGCGGACACAGAAGGCCTTGCGGGTTTGACTTGGCTTAGTCGACCTTCTTGGCGCCCAGACCGTTTAACATGAGCGTCATAAAACGCTTCATTGCCGGTGTCAGAACGCGGCCTTTACGATGAAGCAGGGCAAGAGGGCGGACCACGCGGCGATCGCGTAGGCGAAGCTTTACGAGGGTGCCCTGTTCAATTTCTTGGCGGATAGTGCCTTCGGGCACGAGGGCCACGCCGGCATCGACTTCGACGGCGCGTTTTAGGGTTTCGATATTATCGAATTCCATGGAGGGCTCGAGTTCGATGCGTTGCTCGCGGAAGAATTGGTCAAGTGCCTTGCGGGTTGGAATATCTTGGTCGAAACCAATGAAACGGCAGCCTTGGAGGTCGGCTAATTCAATTTCCTTTTTTCCGGCGAGTTTGTGCTTCGGGGCACAAATTGCGACGAGTTGATCTTCCATAAACGGAATGATTTCAACCTGACGGAATTTTTGGGGAAACGCGACGAGACCGAAATCGGCGGCACTCGAAACCACGTCTTCATAGACGAGATTGGAGCGACGGTACTCGATGCGGACATTAACGTGCGGGAACTCCTGCATGAAGCGTTTTACGTAGGGCGGTAATTCGTGGAGCCCGATCGATACGATGGTGGAGACGTGGACGGTGCCGCTGACGACCTTGCGCATTTCCTGCATCTCGCTGGAGACTTCCTCGTAACGATTCAAGATGTCCTTCGATGCTTCGTAGAGGCTGCGTCCTTCGCGCGTCAGGCGAAATTGTTTCTGGCTACGATCAACAATGAGGACGTTAAAGTGTTTCTCCATCGAGCGCAGTTGCTGGCTGACGGCGGATTGGGTGATGGCGTTCAGCTTAGCAGCCTTGGAGAAGCTTTCATTCTCCACTAGGTCTCTAAAGATCTTCAGGTTCTCAATGTGCATAAACGGCGTGAGGGTGATTAATAAATCTAATGCAAAACGCCTTCAAGTGTAGATTTACTTATCATGAATCGCCAGATTTCGTGAGATTATGAATAAACAGCAAGGGTAGGACTAAGGGGGCTAGGGGGTGGGGTTTGGGTGGCGTTGACTCTCAGTCCATTCTCCTTCCCTCTGATTGCAGTGGTCACCTACGAACAGTTTACCGGCCATTGCGAGTCGGTGCTCGCCCGAATCAACGCGGCGTGTCTCGACTGCGGTCGGGATCAGCGAACCGTGCGGTTATTGCCAGTGACTAAAACGCATCCGGTCGACGCTGCCCTTTATGCGCATCGATTTGGACTGCGTGCGGTGGGCGAAAATCGTGTGCAGGAAGCCATCGCTAAGCGCCCCTTGGCGCCCGCGGATTTACGCTGGGAGCTCATTGGGCATTTACAGTCGAACAAAGCTAAAGCTGCCCTGCAGGTTTTTGATGTCATTCAATCGGTTGACTCTGCCGACCTGGTCGCGCGGTTGGGTCGCTTGGCTCAGGAGTTAAACCTGAAACGCGATATTTATATTCAAGTAAACTCCGGCAACGATCCAGCGAAGTTTGGTTGTGAGTTAAGTGATGCCCCGGCGGTGCTCGAAGTGGCCCTTGCTCAGCCGGATTTGCGCGTGGTAGGACTAATGGCAGTGCCCCCGCTTGCTGATGGAAACACTGCCGCCGAACGAACTTTTAATGAATTGCGACTCTGTCGTGATGCCCTCGAGGCGCGCTTCAAAATTAAACTTCCCGAACTCTCGATGGGCATGAGTGGTGACCTCGAGATTGCGATTCGTGCGGGCTCGACCTGTGTGCGCGTGGGTTCATCCTTATATGGGGCACGTCCCACGGCATGATTCGTCGACTCGCCATACGTGACCTCGCCTTGATGGATCGCACCGAGTTGGAGCTGGGGCCAGGCTTCACCGTGGTTACTGGCGAAACCGGTGCAGGTAAATCGGTGCTACTGGGAGCCTTTTCGTTGTTGGCGGGGAATCGCGTGACCAAGACCGTGGTGCGCAAAGGAGCAGAGGAGTGTACCGTGGAAGCCGAATTAGAAGTCGGTAAAAACGCTGACTATAATAAAATTTTAGAAGAGTTGGACCTGCCCAAGTGCGAAGACGGACTGCTTATCATTAAGCGTTCGGTACACGTGACGAAGGCGGGGCGTATTTCGATTAATGGCGGGGCAGCCACACTCGCCCAGTTGCAAAAGCTCGGCGAGAGCTGGATTGATTTTCACGGTCCTGGTGAGCCCCAGAAATTAATGCGGGCGGAAACACAGTTAGAGATGTTGGATTTGCATGCTGGCTTAGCTGCTCCCTTGCAGGTTTATCGCAAGGAATGGAAGCGTCGCCTAGAGCTCTTAAACCAAATCACGGAAATTTCTTCGGCCGAGAAAATCTCTGAAGATGAAGCCGCTTTCCTTCGAGCCCAGTTGGAGAAAATGGACGTGTTAGATTTAAGCGATGAGGCCATCCAAAAATTAGAGCGCGATCACTTACGTTCATCGCGTATTCAGGAGCTCGCCGCCCTATATGCACAACTTGAAGCGGGTTTGGGTTCGGATGGGCTGGCCGAGACTTTTCCCAAAATCCTTAAAGCGGCCCAAGACGCCGCTCGTATTGATCCGGAGTCAGCCGCTTTATTCGAGCGGATTGAATCGCTCGCTGCCGAAATCGATGACGTGCGTGCGGATTATAATCGATTGGCACGCGGACTAAATACCGATGAAGAATCCGTCGGGGAGCTCGATACTAAAATGAATTTCTGGTTGGAGTTGCGACGGAAGTATGGACCCGACGCCGAGTCCGTTCGCACTAAGCGCAATAGTTTGCGTGCACGTTTGCTTTCGCAAGGGGACGTTGAAGCACAGGTTGTTAAGTTAAAGACCGAAGTCGCTAAGTCCGAAGGCGAACTCAAAAAGCAGGCAACCGTTTTGCATGCGGCGCGTTTTAAGGCCGCCGATAAATTAGCGTCAGCGGCACGAAAAATGTTAGGCTCATTAGGCTTTAAGAAGGCTGAGCTTAAAATCGAAGTTGTTCAGGCCGAGCTTGGACCGATGGGGTCGGATGCGATCCAATTCCTTTTCTGTGCGAATGCGGGTCAGGATTTATTGCCGCTCAACCAGATCGCTTCGAGTGGTGAAGCGGCGCGTGTGATGTTGGCCTTGAAAACGGTCTTGGCCTCAGTGGACGAAACGCCCGTGCTGGTATTTGATGAGGTGGACGCCAACGTAGGCGGTGAAATTGGGGCCCAGGTGGGGCGTGAACTCGCCGCCTTAGGCAAGAAACACCAAGTCTTTTGCGTGACGCACTTACCGCAGGTGGCGGCGCTGGGCCACGCCCATTACGTGGTCACTAAGACGCAGGATGAAAAATCAACGAACGTCGAAATCGGACCCGTGCACGCTAAGCGGAAGGAGCGCGAAAGCGAAATTGCCCGCATGCTGGGAGACCGCACCAGTAAGGTCGCACTCACGCACGCCCGTGAATTGCTGGAAGGTGCTTAAGGTTTTTTAACGAAGCGATCCAGTTTAAGTTTACGTATCATGCGTAAACCAATTTTTGCCGCGAGCGGTTTGGGCAAGCGTGCACTCAGAAAACCGAGGAGACGGTTTTTCCAGCCAGGAATAATTTGAGCCCGATTTTTACGCATCGCTTGGAGCGACTCTTCAACGCACGCTTGCACGGTCTGACCGCCGAGGCCGGTGGAACTTTCAAAACCAGCAGCCTTGGAAAAATTGGTGGAGACCGGTCCAGGACAAATCGCGATGCAGCTTACACCATGGGCGCGGCCTTCGGCGTCGAGGGCGATGCTCCAGTTGAGTAAAAATGCTTTCGTGGCAGCGTAGGTGGCCATTAGCGGTGTGGGTTGGTAGCCGGCGAGTGAGGCAACGTTAGCAACTTGGCCGCCCCGAGATTTCATTTCACTCCATAAGAGGGCAGTGAGGTGCACGGGTGCGCGCGTATTGACGTCGACCATCCGCATGGTGTGATCGATCCCTGGGCTGGGGAACTCGCCGTAGGCACCGAAGCCGCTATTATTAATGAGCAGAATCCTGCCCTCGCGGGGCATTAGTTTTTTTAATTCCACAACAACCGCCTCGATGTGAGCGGGTTGCGATAGGTCGCACTTAAGATGAGTAAACTTTAGGGCTTTAGAAATACCTTCGGGCGGGGTGCGAGAGAGGTTGAATACGGCCGCAGCGGTGCCAGAATATTCAATACGCGAGAGGAGTTCGCGTCCTATGCCCGAAGAAGCCCCTGTAATGATGATACAAGAGAAATCCTGTAAGTATCTTTCAATGGTTTTGTTTTTAAGCATGGGCCGTGACTCACTCGTCTAATCAAAATACAACCTAATGAGCAATGCTCCAATCGTCGTTTCGGGGGTTCATATCGAACTCACCGAAGCCTTGAAAGAAACGGTGCACGCAAAAGTTGAGAAACTGATGCGGCACAACCCTCGGATCGTGAGAATTCACGTCGAGTTAGTTTTCAATCATACCCGTGATCACAGTCGCGAGTTTGCGGCGCAAGTGA
>CANGNX010000035.1 GCA_947455415.1 Opitutia bacterium
GCGTAAAATTAAAGGCCGAGTTTCAGCTCTCGGAAGATGCGCCTACGGGCGATAACCTTGATGCCGAATGGTTTTACGATGATGGCAGCCACTTTTCTTGGGAGCATGCGGAGTTAGGTACGGCTGCGGGGTTGCGTTTTACGCTCGGTAAAGAAACGCAAACACTGGCTCAGCGCATCGCTTTCATGGGTCCTGCGGAAGCGCTTTCTGAGGCGATTTTCTTCTAAGCCTTAGAAGCGATAGCCGCTTTGCTTGAACCATTCGACCAGTTGGGCGAAGGCTTTCGCACGGTGGCTGTGCTTGTCTTTGGTCTGCGGCTGCAGTTCGCCAAACGTTTTATCAAAGCCGCTGGGTACGAATAAGGAATCGTAACCAAAGCCACCTTCGCCGACTTCAGCTTCGAGGATGCGGCCCCAGCATTGACCGACAAATTTTTGTTCCTCCATGTTGGGACCAAGAATGAGTAAGTGACATTCGAAGCGGGCGCCGCGTTTGTGGGGCGGTGCTTTTTTCATCGTCAGCAAAAGTTTCGCCCGATTTTCGGCGTCGGTCGCTTTTGATCCTGCATACACTGCGGAGTCGACTCCTGGGCCACCTTGCAGGGCATCGCAGCAGAGGCCGCTGTCATCCGCGAGCACCCAAGCTTTTGCAGGTGCGATGCGTCGGAGTGCTTCCGCTTTCAGGCGGCAGTTGCCGGTGAAGGTACCGGTGATTTCTTCAACGTAGGGCATGCCGCCGAGTTCACGTGCGGAATGCACGCGAACGGGTAGGCCGGCCTTGGCGAACATGCGGCCAAATTCTTCGGCCTTATGGGCATTGCCTGTCGCCAAGTAGAGATCCATGGCCTGACAGTGCACAGAAGGTGTGGATTTGAAAGGATTTTGGCGATGAATCCTTTCCTTCGCACTCGCCCTTTTGACGAGGAGTCAGCAATCTTAACCCCTCACGATGTCCATCCGTTGCCTCATCACCGCTGGCCCCACGCGCGAGTTTTTTGACCCGGTGCGCTTCGTCAGTAACCCGTCGACGGGGAAGATGGGTTTTGCCTTGGCCGAAGCGGCGAAGGCAGAGGGATGGACGGTTGATCTTGTGGCGGGCCCGGTCGCTCTGCCTGAGCCAGCGGGCGTGATGTACTATCCCGTTGTCACGGCGGAGGAAATGTTGCGGCAGACCGATGCCTTGTTTGGCCCCTGTGATATTTTAATTATGACGGCTGCCGTGAGTGATTGGCGTCCGAAGGTTTGTCAGACCCAGAAATTAAAAAAGAATGGTCAGGGCCTGACGGTCGAGTTTGAAGCCGTACCCGATATTTTAGCGACGTTGGCGGA
The DNA here is from genome assembly GCA_947455415.1 of Opitutia bacterium. GTDB lineage: Bacteria > Verrucomicrobiota > Verrucomicrobiia > Opitutales > UBA953 > UBA953. The sequence goes on from CANGNX010000035.1 coordinate 1,329, forward strand.
GCGCCGACGCACGGAGCAAGTTTTGGTGGGCTTTGCTGCGGAGACCGAAAACGTTGAAGCGAATGCCTTGGAAAAAATGACCCGTAAGAAAATTGATTTTATCGCGGCGAACTCGGTGGCTGGAGCGGAAGGGGCTTTTGGACGCGACGATAATCAATTGATTTTATTAGGTAAAAATGGCTTCCGCCAGGTCTTGGGCCCCGCTTCGAAACGCGAGGTTGCCCAACAACTCATTCGTCAATTAAGTCATCACCTTACGGCTCGCACGCGCTAATCATGGCTCACCGACGTTACAGTCCGCTTGATCGTGTTCTGGGTCGCATTGATGACTTGGACGCTACCAATTTAGCGATTCTGGCCCGACGGTTGGAGCGGGAGCGCGATTTGATGGAGACGGTTTTAGATACGTTGCGCGAAGGGGTTATTGTTTTGTCGCATGACGGATCGATTGATTACGCCAATTTAGCGGCCCAGCATTTACTCGGGATGAATGAAGCGGCCGTGAGCGGTGCCAATTTACGCAAACTCTCACCCGATTTAGCGAAGGTCTTGGAGTTACCGGTTGAAGCCGAGGCCCTCACGCGCGAGGTCGAAGTGCGTTACCCCGAGTCGCGTGTGCTGCACTTACATTTGGCGAGAGTGGGTGCTTCCAGTGATGTCGAGCGGACGCGTCGCGTGGCGGTGTTGAGCGATATCACTGCCGAGCGGGTGCAGACCGAAGATCGAATTGAGACGGAGCGCATTGACTCAATCGTGGCTTTGGCTGCGGGTGTGGCCCATGAAGTCGGTAATCCACTCAATGCCATCGGCATCCATTTGCAGTTATTACAGCGTGAAGCGGAGAAGCTGGGCGACACACCTGCTGCCCAGAAGGTCCGTAAAGCTGCCGAGGTTTGTCAGTCGGAAATTAAGCGACTCGACGGGATTGTGCGCGATTTCTTGGGCGCGGTGAAGCCCACGCCACCGAACCTGGTGGATACGGACTTGGTGGCGGTGGTGGCAGAGTCGATGAATTTGCTGAAGGATCAATTGCAGCAGTTGGGCGTGCGAGTGGCGGTCGATGTCAGCGAGGACATCCCGTTGATCTTGGCGGACCGCAATCAGGTGAAGCAGGCGTTATTCAACGTCATGAAGAATGCACTCGAGGCGATGGACCGCGGTGGCGATATTTTTATTAATTTCTCGGTCGACGATGAATGGGTAATTTTAGCAGTGAAAGACACTGGGGTCGGCATTGAGGCGGATAAACTTACCCGAGTCTTTGATGCCTATTACACGACTAAGGAGTCGGGCGGCGGCTTGGGTATGCTCATTCTTTTGAGGATATTGCGGGCCCACGGCGGCATGGTGGATATCCAGAGTACGCCAAATGTGGGTACGACTGTAACGCTGCGCTTCCCGCTGAAGCACCGTCGGGTACGCACATTGGATGCACCCAAGGCTTGAAGTTTGAGACGGTTCCCGCACTTTGGCTGAAGTGAACGTCATCCGTGCCAAATCTGCTGGTTTTTGTTGGGGTGTTGAACGCGCCATCGATATTGCGCGCGAGTATGCACAGAAAGGTCGGCACCCCGTGTACACCGATGGCCCACTTATTCATAATCGACAGATGATGGAAGTCTTGACGAAAGAGGGAATTCGCGAGGTTGGCGATTATAGCAGTCAGGCTCAGCTCGAGGTTAAAGGTGCGGCGGACGATTCCTCTGTTATGGTGGTGCGGGCCCATGGTATTTCCCCTGAACGTCGAACCTATTTAAAAAGTCTGGGTATGGAATTTCGCGATGCGACCTGTCCGGACGTGGGTATCATTGCGGGCAAGGTGCGACTGCATGCGAAGAAAGGTTTTGTGACGATTATCTTTGGCGACCCCAAGCACCCTGAAGTGATTGGTTTGCTTGGTTATGCTGAGGCCGGTGGATATGTCATTACTTCGCAGGCTGACATCGATGCACTCCCCGCACTCGGTGAGAGGGTCTGCATGGTATCGCAGTCGACGATGTTCGTGGACGAATTCGAAAAACTTTCGAATCACTTAAAGGTGAAATACCCGAGCGCCTTAATTTTTGATACCATTTGCGGTGCCACCAAGGACCGTCAGTCGGACGTGGTGGAATTAAAACGTCAGGGCTGCCAGGCGATTGTCGTTATTGGTGGTCGGCATTCGGCCAACACCGTTAAGTTAGCCAAGTTAGTCGAGTTACAGGGCTTGCCTTGTTTTCACGTCGAGACCGCGGCGGAATTGGATTTTGGCGGTTTTAAGAAGTATCAAACGGTGGGGGTGACGGCGGGAGCCTCAACGCCGGCCTTTTTGATTGATGAAGTCTGCCAGAAGTTGGAGAGACTGGTTTAGCGTCAATAGGTTCCAATTTTGTTTAAGAATTATCAAAATTAATTGCCCCATCCTACTTGCGGGCGGTCAGGGACGGGGTAGGGTATGAGCACTATGATGATTGTATCTTTAGTGTTCCTTGGCCTGCTAATCTTCGGCGCCTTTTTCTTGGTGGGCATTTACAATGGCTTGGTTTCATTGCGCAATCGTTACCGCAATGGCTTTGCCCAAGTCGATGTGCAGCTGAAGCGTCGGTATGACCTCATCCCCAATTTAATCGAGACTGCCAAAGGTTATATGGCGCATGAGCGTGGTACGCTTGAGGCGGTGGTGGCGGCACGTGCTAAGGCCACGCAAGCGAACGCAAATTTTGCGGCAAATCCAGGTGACCCAGCCGCGATGCGCCAAATGGCCCAAGCGGAGTCGGGTCTGACCGGTGCGTTGAGTCGCTTGCTGGTGATTTCGGAAAACTACCCACAGTTAAAGGCGGACTCGACCATGAATCATTTAATGGAAGAGCTCACCTCGACCGAGAACCGTATCGCATTTTCCCGTCAGGCCTACAACGACGCAATTTTAGAGTACAATAACAGTCGCGAAGTTTTCCCGAATGTTTTGCTGGCTAATACTTTTGGTTTCTCCGCCGCCGAATTCTTTAAGATCGAAGCGGAAGCCGAGCGTGCCGCACCGAAGGTTTCTTTCTAAAGCCTGTTAAGGGCGAAAATGAATTTTTTTAAAGCCCAGGACGAGGCGCGTAGTCGCACCAATAAACTCTTGGTGCTGCTGGTTGTCGCCGTCGCGGCGATTGTGTTGTCGCTCTATGGCTTGGCGATTTATGAGCCCCATCGTGATTGGCGTGAGGTGACATGGTGGAAGCCCAAGGAGTTTTTTTATACCACGGGTTTTACTTTAACTGTGATTATGGGTGGGGCATTGATCCGCATTCTGGAGCTTTCGAAGGGTGGTTCGGCGGTAGCGGATAGCTTGGGTGCACGACTGGTTTCGCCGCACACGAACGACCCCCGGGAGCGTCGGTACCTCAATATTGTGCAGGAGATGGCTTTAGCCTCGGGGCTGCCCGTGCCCGATTGTTATGTGATGGAGGAGGACCATACAGTGAATGCCTTTGCGGCCGGAAATGAGCCAAAAGACGCGGTGATTGGCGTCACGCGTGGAGCGTTAGAGCATCTATCGCGCGATGAATTACAGGGAGTGATTGGCCACGAGTTCAGCCACATCGGCAACGGTGACATGAAATTAAATATCAAGATTATCGGTACGATTGCAGGCCTCACCGCTTTGGCAGCCTTAGGGTATTTCTTCGTGCGGATTGGGTTGAGTTCGACCTCGAATTCGGAGCGTAAGAATAATTTACTCCCACTGGCATTGGCGTTGGCAGGCTTGTTGTTAGTGGTGCTGGGGTGGATTGGGATTTTATTTGGTCGCATCATTCAAGCCGCCGTTTCCCGCCAGCGTGAATTTCTGGCGGATGCCTCATCGGTGCAATTCACCCGCAACCCAAAGGGGCTTTCAACGGCCTTGCAGAAGGTCGCTAAGCTTTCGGAGCAGCCACGGGTCAGTTCGGTAGCAGATACCGAGGCGCAGCACTTGTTTTTCAATTCATCAGGTGGTCTTTTACGGTTTCTTTTTTCGACGCACCCACCGCTGTCGGAGCGCGTGAAGCGTATTGATCCAGAGTTCCAGGGCGAACTTCCTAGGCCGATGGAGGGTGAGGCGGAAGCTTCGACCGAATCACTGAGTGCGACAGATACGGTGGTTTCTGGTTTATCGGCCGCGTCGCCTGTGCCGCCGCCTTTACCGAAGTCGGTGCCCTCGGATTTGAAGATTCAGGAAGCCGTCGGCTTTCGCGGAAAGATTCCAGAGCAATTAAGAATTATTAGCAACGAGCCCATCGGTGCGATGGCGATTGTGCTGGGTTTAATTCTTCGTCAGGACCCGCAACTACGGGCGAAGCAATTAAGTAATGCGGGAAGCTTGGCTAATGGTGAGGTCGTTAAGTTGGCGGTGAGTCTTAAGCCAATCTTGAACGATTTAATTCCAGGAATGCGTTTACCCTTGTTGGATTTGTCGATGCCCGCGTTGCGCCAGCTTTCGAAGTCGCAGGTGGCGGATTTCCGTAAAGCCATTGACCAGGTGGGTTATGATGCAGGCGACGATTTAATTATTTTACTGATTCACGCCTCGATGCGTCGGTACTTATCGGTTGTGCCTGACGTGAAGGTGGCATCCGACCTCGATTTGTCGGTGCATTATGCGAGGGTTTTATCGGCGGTAGTACGGACTTCGGGCGAGGCATCTGACCAACAAAGACAAGCGTTTGCTCTAGGTTTTTCGGTCTTGGGTTTACCCATTCCTCAGTCCGAAAACTTTTATATCGTTAATGTTAAATTAGGCGAAGTGGAGGAGTCGCTCGCCGTGTTGTCATTTTTAAAGACCGATGAACGCCGAAACTTTGTGCGTGCCTGCGGTGCAGCGATGTTGAATGACAACCGTGCCGAGCCGCCTGAAATTGAAATGGTGAGAGCGGTCGGGGATTCGCTGGGAATTACTTTTGCGAGCTGAGGCTCGCAAAAGTAATTCAGGGGACAAGTGGGCAAGGTGACACGGTGACAAGGGGAAATGCATTTAGGGTGGGTAGGGGCATGTGACTCACGTGCCCGTTCGAGACCGGTGTTTATTTATATCAACGGATCTTGGTTAAGGGCCGATGAGTTGATTAAAGGCGGATGCGAACGGGCAGCTGGGTCAGCTGCCCCTACCAAAGAATCTAGTGGGCACGTTGGCAGGTTGGCGAGGGGCATGATGGACGCGACGCAGTCGCGCCCCTACCAATATCACCCTTGTCACCGTGCCAACGTGCCAACGTGTCCCCGGCGAACTTCAGCTCGCTATCAACGACTCACCTGTCATCTCTGCGGGCTTAGGTAATCCCATGAGTTGCAGGAGAGTCGGGGCGATGTCGGCCAAGCGTCCGGTGGGACGGGTCTTAAGGTCTTTGCAGCCTGCGCCGTAGAGTATGACCTCTACCGGATTGAGCGTGTGGCGTGTGTGCGGCGAATTTTCTTCAGCCTCCCACATTTGATCAGCATTACCGTGGTCGGCTGTGACGACCGCTTTGCCGCCGACTTCGTCGATGGCTTTAAGTAATTCGCCTAGACCTTGGTCGACGGTTTCGCAGGCCTTGCAAACGGCTGCGAGCGAGCCCGTGTGGCCCACCATGTCGGGATTGGCGTAGTTGACGACGATGAGGGCGTATTTGCCGGAGAGAATGGCGGCCTTCGCCATGTCGGTGACCTTGGCGGCGGACATTTCAGGCTTCTGATCGTAAGTGGAAACGTCCTTGGGGCTTTGGGCCATGCCGCGTTCTTCACCTGTGAAGGGCTCTTCGCGGTAGTCGTTAAAGAAGAAAGTAACGTGCGGGAATTTTTCCGTCTCGGCCGTGCGGAATTGCTGAAGTCCTTGTTTAGCGACCCAGTCGCCGAGGATATTTACCATCTTTGGCGGCTTATCAAAAATCACATTCGGGCAGAGTCCCTTTTCGTAATTCGTTAACGTCGCGTAGAAAAGTTTAAGCAGGTGCGCGCGGGGAAAACCTTTGAATTCGGGGTCAATAAACGCACGTGTGATTTCACGGGGGCGATCGCCGCGGAAATTAAAGAAGAGTACGGAGTCGCCGTCTTTAATGAAGTCGCCGCCCTTGATGCGGGTCGCAGGCACAAACTCGTCGCCGACGGTATTCGCATCGGTGGGTTTATCGTAGTACGCTTGCACGGCGGCAGTGGCTGAAGCGGCTTCAGGTGCGGGTGCGCCGGTGAGGGCGTCGTAGGCCGTCTTTACGCGTTCCCAGCGATTATCACGATCCATCGCCCAGAAGCGACCCGTCACGCTGGCAACTTTCCCGATGCCGATTCTTGCGAGTTCGGCTTCGAGTTGTTTGAGGTAGCCGACGCCGCTGGTGGGCGGGCTGTCGCGACCGTCCATGAAGGCGTGGACGAAAACTTTGGAGAGACCTTCTTCTTTCAAGAGACGAAGGATGGCGTAAAGGTGAGGCAGGGTGGAGTGTACGCCCGCTTCGGAGCAGAGGCCCATGAGGTGGACGGCGCCGCCAGTTGCTTTGACGTTTTCGACGAGGCCGCGGAATGCTTTGATTTCGCGCATCGCCTTGGGGTCGGTCAGTCCTTTGTCGATGCGGACGATTTCTTGGTCGACGATGCGACCGGCACCGATGTTTTGGTGACCCACTTCAGAGTTGCCCATGATACCAACGGGAAGTCCGACATCGAGTCCATGAGCCATGATTTCGGTGCGAGGCCAGTTCTTGGTCAGCCCGCGTGAGACGGGGATGTTCGCAACCTTAATGGCGTTATACGCGTCGTGTTTAGGGTTATGGTTTTCGCCCCAACCATCACGAATCACAAGAAGTACGGGTTTCATAAATAGAATAAACCTAGATAGGGGAACTTAGCCTCCCTAGGCAAGAAGCACTATGCCTCAACCCACTTACCTTTTTCTTTAATCAGGTCCACGAGGCGCTCGACCGCTTCTTCTTGTGGGATATTAAACTTAACGGGCGACTTGCCGACGTAGAGATTGATCTTTCCAGGGGCGCCACCGACGTAACCAAAATCGGCGTCAGCCATTTCACCCGGGCCATTCACAATGCAACCCATCACGGCGATGGTAACAGACTTAAGGTGACCGGTGCGGGCTTTGATTTTAAGTGTGGTTGATTGAATATCGAAAAGCGTGCGACCGCAGGAGGGGCATGCGACGTACTCGGTCTTGGTTTGGCGGGCGCGTGCACCTTGTAGGACATCGTAACCAAGGGTCAGGGATTTAACGGTGCTGTCGGGTGTTTCGCAGGAAATTAAATCACCGTAGCCATCGACTAATAAGCTGCCCGCGAGGATGGAGGCCTCGAGGAGTCGTGATTGGAAGCCTTCATCTAAATGCACGGCATTGGCTTCAGTCGCCCGAATCCAGAGCGGTGCACTTACTTTTGCTTGGTTCAGTAGTCGTATGATTTCACGGTGCGTGCCAATGGCATGGAGTCCATTGGAAGGCTGGCTTGCCGAAATGATGAGTGACCCGGGAGAAATTTTTGAAAGTGCGGGTGCCAGTGCGTTTGTTGCTTCAGTATCTAAATTCGCTGCAAGGATGGCACCGTGAGGGTGGCAGATTTCGGAGTCGGCCTTTAATTGTGCGCTCTGATCGGCTTTGTAGGTTCGCACGATTACGAGTCTAGAGCCCTCGCCGTTGAAGAGGGTGGAGTCGAGTGACAGTGTGGTCTCGACGAACAGTGCGGGTACGGCGAGTCCAAGTGCCTTGCGGAGCGACTGTAGGGCAGGAATCTGTGTCGGAGAGGTCAGTTGAACGAGTAGGCCTTCGACACGGGCTTCACGTTGTTGAGTGTGGGCGTCGAGCACTTCTTTGGCGGCGGCTTGCCAGTTGGCTAGACCTGCGATGCTGCGAACGACCACGCGGGGAAGTTCTGTTGCGCCAACTCGACATTTTTCGGAAAGCGTAAGGCTATCGGTTTTGCGTCGGCTGTAACTAAAGGGGTCGGCTGGATCTTGTGGAAGGCGTGTGCTGCTATTTTTGCCGCGCTGGATAAGTTTTTCAGAGCGTGCGACTAATTCGCGGCAGACTGGAATTTCGTGCCAAGGGTCTTCGGTGAGGGAGACGCGAATCGTGTCGCCCAATCCATCAGCGAGCAGTGAGCCAATACCGATGGCGGATTTGATGCGGGCATCTTCGCCTTCGCCTGCTTCGGTGACGCCGAGGTGTAGCGGGTAATCCATTTTGAGCTCCGACATGCGAGCAGCCGCTAAGCGATAGGCTTCAATCATTACTTTCGGATTAGACGCCTTCATCGAAAGAATCATGTCCTTGAAGCCGTGTGATTCTGCGATGCGGATGAATTCAAGGGCCGATTCGACCATGCCGTGGGGCGTGTCGCCGAATCGATTCATGATACGATCGGAGAGTGAGCCGTGGTTGGTGCCAATTCGCAGGGACCGGCCGAGTGTCTTGGCGCGAAGGACTAAAGGAGAGAAAGCCTCGTACAGACGTTCAAGTTCTTCGGCGTAAGCCGCGTCGGTGTATTCGAGGACCGCGAATTTTTTCTTATCGGCGTAGTTGCCTGGATTGACGCGAACTTTTTCTACGTGTTCGACGGCTTCCATGGCGGCCTGCGGGAGGAAGTGGATGTCGGCGACTAAGGGTTGGGAGAATCCGGCAGTACGAAATTTTTGGTGGATGGATTTCAGGGCAACGGCGGCGGCCTTATTCGGGGCCGTGATGCGGATGATTTCACAGCCTGCCTCGGCGAGTTTGATGCATTGAGCGAGGGTCGCAGCGACATCCTCAGTGTCGGAGGTCGTCATCGACTGCAGGCGAATGGGGTGGGCGCCACCCACGCCCACATTGCCCACGTTGACGACGCGAGTCAGTCGACGAATGGTGCGATGGCGTGATGGACAGTACTCTCCGGGCATGGACGTAATCACAACCCCTTTCGAGGGGGTCGTCAACGCCTCGCCCGCTTATCTCGGCTACTTCTTCTCGCTAAAGCTAATGGGTTTCTGAACGTAGCGTTCCACGATTTGCTGCTTCAGTTGTAAATCACTGTCGCCCGAGCAGCGGCGCACATCGTTCAGAATAATATAGCCCATCAATGAGAAGAGTAGGCCCATGCAGATGAATTGCACAATTGTAACGGCTTGCGAGTTGAGTCCGCGCTTAATGAGACGACCAATGGTTGCGATGAGCATGTGACCGCCATCGAGCACGGGTACGGGCATGAGATTGAGGATGGCAAGGTTGAGGTTAATCAAAACCGTGAACCAGAGCACGCGACGGAGGTCTTCCGAAATATTATAATAAGTTTTGCTGATGGAGATGACCGAGGCCAATTGGTTTACTTTGATGTCGGAGCCTCGATCAAATAAGCGACCGAGCGTAGTGAAGGTTTGGCGGACGATGTGGTTGCAGATTTCAAAAGGATTGTAGTGAGCAATTTCGGGAACGTTGAGGAAGGCGGCACCGATGAGGGCGCGTTCGACGGGTTTGCCTTGTTTTACTTCGGCGTTTTTCAGGGTGAAGTTACCCGAATCGCCATTGGTGCGTTTCCAGTAGAAGGTGAGGTCGATTTTATCGGCACCCGCGGCGCGTTCGAGGTCATCGAGTGAACGTAGAACGGTCAGCTCTTTGCCATCTACCTTGTCGAGGAAAGTGCCGATGCGAAGGGTTTCAGTGCGGCTAGGATCATCAGGGGAAACGCCAAGCACGATGAGTTGATCGCGCGCCGCTTTGGGGTCGGGGGTGAGCAGGTTGCGACTGGCGGGCAGGACAACGATGGAGTGTGTGGTGGCGCCCTCGGTGTAATTAATCACATCGACGGGATTAGTTGTCGTACTGATGACAGGTGTGACTTTGACGAAGCGCGGCGTGTTATTGGTCTCGCCGAGGCTAGCGACCACTTCGAGGGTTCGTTCGGCGGAGCCACCTTTACGGAGAATTTCTAAAAGCTCGGCGGGATTGTTAACCGCTTTGCCGTCGATTGAAATGACGCGATCGCCTTTTTTGAGGCCGGCTTTTTCGGCGGGTGAACCTGGTAGGGGAGTATCGAAGATGACGGAGGAGCGCGGCATAATGCCAGTGATGCGAATGCGGTCGCCACTGCGGGCGTTGAGTTCAATGCGGGCAGGTTGAACGTTAAGCGTGAGTTTCTCGCCGCTGCGCTCGACGGTGAAAGTGCTGATGGGATTACCCGCGGCATCTTTCTTATTACCGAGCATGACTGCTTCGCTGATTTGCGAGAACGTCTTTACGGGGCTTCCATCGATGGCGATGATTTTGTCACCTGAGCGAAGGCCGGCGACGAAGGCTGGTCCTGGTGTGGTTTCACCGAGACCGAGTTCGGAGAGTTGACCCGTGCTAGTGACGACTTGCTCTTGGACGTAGCCGACCACGGTGCTTTCATTACCTTGGGGGACGGGTACGCCTGTGAACCAAAGAATCGAGGCGAGAATAAAGGCGAAGATGAGGTTAAAGACCGCACCCATGACGGCGACGATCATCTTGCTGGCGTAGGAAATTTCGGGAAGCTTTTCGGCTTCAGCGGAAGTTTCACCTTCGACGGCGGAGGAGTCGCCCATTTGCGGGAGGGCCACGTAGCCGCCCAGCGGAATCCAGGACACGCGGTAATCAACGCCGTCTTTACCGGTCCAACCGAAGATTTTAGGTCCGAAGCCAATGGAGAAACGTTCAATCTTTAAACCGCGCCAGCGAGCAGCGAGGAAGTGTCCGAGCTCGTGGACGAAAATCGAGCCGCCAAAGAAAATGGCGAGGAGTGAAATTCCGCGGAGCGAACTGAGGAGGTCGCCAAAAAAATTATTATCCATAATGAAGTAAGAAAAGGTGATTAACGGTTGAGTGCAGTGAGAAGCTGGCTGCCGACACGGCGCGCTTCGGCATCGGCCTCTAAGACATCGTCGAGGCTGGAAGGTTCGCGAGACGTCATCGTTGTTAGGGTGCGCTCAATGAGTTCGGCGATGGCGGTGAAGCGAAGTTGGCCGCGCATGAATGATTCCACGGCGACTTCGTTAGCAGCGTTGAAGATCGCTGGTGCGATGCCACCTTTGACGGCGGCGGCCCGCGCTAGACCTAGGCAGGGGTAGCGTAACGGGTCGGGCGGTAGCATGTTGAGTGCGATGGCCTCCTGGAGGTTGAGGCTCGGGGCGGGGCAGGGTAATCGCCGAGGAAAGAGGAGACAGTCTTGAATAGGGAACGCCATGGATGGAGGCGATAACAGGGCCTGCATGCTGCCATCGTTCAGGGTGACCAGTGAGTGAATGATGCTTTGCGGGTGAATGACGACGTCCACGCGATCGGCATGAATATTAAAGAGCCAATGTGCTTCGATGAGTTCGAGCCCTTTGTTGGCCATAGTTGCCGAATCAACCGTCACCTTGGGGCCCATATTCCAATTAGGGTGTTGAAGGGCTTGTTGTGGAGTGACGTTGGCGAGTTGTGCGAGAGGCGTTTCGCGGAATGCACCACCTGATGCCGTTAGAACGAGGCGTGCGATTTCAGCTTTATTTTTATCGCGCACCAATTGGTGGATTGCGTTGTGCTCGCTGTCGATGGGGAGGAGTCGAGCGCCCGATTGTGCGGCGGTGGCCGTGACAAATTTTCCGGCGAGGACGAGAAGCTCTTTGCTGGCGAGGGCGACGTCTTTCTTGGCGGTTAAGGCTGCGAGCGTCGGTTTCAGTCCGGCAGTACCCACGACCGCAGAAACCACCGTGTGTACTTCGGGTAGGCAGGCGATTTCGGTGAGGCCGGCGGTACCTTCAAGAATTTTGACGCCAGGAAATTCACCTGAAGCACGGGCTTCGGCGGCGGCTTTAGGGTCAGCCAGGGCGATGGTCTTAACTTTGAATTCGCGGACCGGTGCGATGAGTTCGCGCCAGCGGTGATGGGCGGCCAGACCTGCCACCGATAAAAGTGTGGGATGGGCCCGCACCACAGCGAGGGTGGTGGTGCCGATGGAGCCGGTGGCCCCAAGGATGGCGATAGGCCTAGGATCCATAAACTTGGATAGGTTGAGGCAACCGCACGACTTGGGCGTGGCAAGCCGGTTTCGCTCCAGAGGTAGCACTTTTATGCTTCTCCGCTTGTCTCTTCGGCTTCGGTTGTTTCCCTTCATGTTTATGGCAACGCAGCCGCAAGACATTCAAGGGCTTTCTCATCTCGGGAATACTCAAAACAAACCTCAGCAAACGCTGGAGACTTTTCCGAATCGCAACACTGGTCGGAATTACTTCGTCGAATTAACGACGGATGAGTTTACGTGTCTGTGTCCAGCGACAGGTCAGCCTGATTTCGCGAAAATCACAATCAACTACGTTCCAGGTCCACGCATTGTGGAATCGAAATCCTTGAAGCTTTATTTTTGGAGCTACCGTCAGCAGGGTGTTTTCCACGAGCACCTCACCAATAAGATTCTCGATGACCTCGTGGCGGCGCTTGATCCGGTTTGGTGTCAGGTCACTGGCGCGTATGGTGTACGCGGTGGCATTGGTATCACCGTGCGCGCCGAGCACGGCAAAAAGCCTACCCTGTGAAACGTCGACCCGTCCAGCATGACGACGGGGATCCAACGCAGTGGCCTGGTGTGAAGCAGGTGTCGGATTACTTGACCCGTCAATTGGCGGGTCGGAGATTGGCAGCACGTACGTGTTTGACTTACGGGCGTTCGCTTAAGGGTTTCGCTTTGTGGATGAAGTCGAATGGTGGCTGGGATGGTGATTGGTCGAAATTAACTTCAAGAAATTTACGCGACTTTGTAATTGAGCGTCAGGCCACGCATGACCGTCGGTCGGTGCACAATCAAGTCTCCGCTTTGCGGGCGTTTCTGGCGGATTTGCGGGAGCGCGGCGGCATTCAGTCGACCCCCGCTGCTGGCCTGGTTTTACCTAAATTGCCACGGTCACTGCCCAAATTTTTAACGGAAACGCAGGCGGAATCTTTATTAGAAACCGAAACAACCGAGCAAGAAACCGCTTTGGTGAAGGCGCGCGATCAAGCGGTTTTAGAATTATTATATGGAGGCGGATTACGGGTTTCGGAACTCTGTGGCATTAAGGCGGGCGACTTGGATTTGAATTCAGGTCTCGTGCGAGTCCTGGGTAAAGGCTCGAAGGAGCGTGTGGTGCCCGTCGGCGATTCGGCCGTGTCTGCGGTGAAAAAATATTTAAGTCTACGCGGTACGGTGGCCCGCGGTGAGCCGATGCTTTTAGCACCGCGTGGTGGCCCGATGCATCCGCGCGCGGTGCAGTTGATGTTAAAGAAGAAATTAACCTTGGCGGGTTTGCCGGCGGATTTAACCCCTCATAAATTACGCCACGCGTGTGCCACGCATTTACTTTCGAACGGGGCTGATTTGCGTTTAGTACAAGAGCAGTTGGGGCACGCTTCGTTGTCGACCACGCAGATTTACACTCACCTCACGGTCGCCAAGTTGCGCGACGTGCATCGCAAGGCCCATCCACGGGCTTAAGGTATGCTTTCTGAAATCGCTCATGCTAAACTAAACTTGTCGTTACTCGTCACGGGCCGACGGGCGGACGGCTTTCACGAGCTCGTGAGTCTCGTTGCCTTGGTGGATTGTGCGGACCGTCTTGAATTTGCGCCAGGAGGCCCCTGGAACTTGACGACGGATGATGCGACGTTGCCCACCGACGGAACTAATTTAATTATCAAAGCGGCGATGGCTTTTCAGCGTCGCTGTCCGACCGTGGTCACGGGCGCTTTTGTATTACAGAAAAAAATCCCGAGCGGAGCGGGTATGGGTGGAGGCAGTGCGGATGCCGCGGCTGCGATTCGTTTATTGAATCGCACCTTGGCGCAGCCTTTATCGGTGGATGTATTGCGTGAGATCGCGGCGGAAGTCGGTTCGGATTGTCCTTACTTTATTTCGGGTGGCGTGGCCGTGATGCGGGGCAGGGGGGAAAAGATTACGCCCGTCTCCGCGGCCGCGGCGCGTGCTTTGGCGGGCCGCCGCGTGGTCATGGTTAAGCCGCCGTTCGGTGTGCCGACGCCAGAGGCCTATGGCTTATTGGCACAGGCGAATGCTTATATTGAAAATACTAAGGCCGAGGAGCGGCTGCAGCATTGGTTGCGTCAGCCCGCAGCAGATCCATCGGAAATGGGGAATAGTTTACAAGGACCAGTCTTCGCAAAGTACCTTGCCTTGCCCGTGGCCCTCGAAGAGGTCGCGGCGGCAACGGGCGTCGTGTTTCGCATGACGGGGAGTGGCAGTGCCTGTTTCGCCCTTTGTTCAGACGATAAAGATGTTCACTTAATCACGGCGGCCTTACGGCGTTGCTGGGGGCCGGGTACGTGGGTGAGCGATTCCCGAATTTTAGGTTAGTTTCGGCTTTACTGTCTGCCCCACCGTTGCCTAGATGCCTGCCTACTCACAACTATGGGAAGCCTAAAGAAAAAGCGTCGTTTAAAAATGAATAAGCATAAGCGCCGTAAACGTTCGAAAGACATGCGCCATAAGAAGTAAGCTTTCGCTTATTTCTGGGCCTTTAAGCACAGGGCGACCCTTCCGGTCGCCCTGCTTGTTTTTCGGGCTTGCCCAACCTCCTTTCCGTCCCCAAGTCTTACCCCTCAAACCACCTCTAAACCATGGCTCGCGAAACCGTTATCATTGAGTGCACCGAAGCCCGGAAGGAAGGCAAACGCCCCTCCCGGTATATGACCACTCGCAA
>CANGNX010000036.1 GCA_947455415.1 Opitutia bacterium
CATGACAAATACCCTGGCACCGAAATCCCAAAGCGTTTTGCCAGCGACGTGGAAGTGAGCAGCGAGACGGGCAAGTTCCCGTTCAACATCTCCATGAATCAACCCATGCGACATGGTGGCATGACTTTTTATCAGTCCAGCTTTGGTAACACAGCCGATGGTAAGAATCTCAGCGTACTCCAAGTCGTACGCAACCCCGGCTGGCTCCTTCCCTACGTCGCCGTAAGCCTAATGTCACTCGGCTTGCTCTGGCACTTCGGTGCCTCCCTCTTGAAATTTCTTACACGCCGCTCTGCTAAATCAGTCTGCCTCGTTTTATTATTAGGTATCCTGCCTTCGCTGGGTCACGCTCAAGGCGAGTGGGATTCTCACGAACTCGGCAACCTTCCGGTACAGAGCGGCGGAAGAATCATACCCATCGAAACCCTCGCCAGTGGCTCACTCCTGCAAATGCGGGCCCGTCGCGAAATCGCCCTTTCGGAAACCGAAGCGATTGCCTTTGGCCAAAAACCTTCCACTTGGACGGCTGAACAACGTGCTATCATCGCACGTGAATTACCCGAAATCACCGCAGGTATTCAGGCTGCCCTAGAATTACGTCCCGTAAGACTTCACGGTCGTAGCCTCAATGCAACGGACTGGCTCATCGAAGTTTGTTTTCGTACCCACGTGGCGCGACTGCTACCAACCTTCCGCATCGATCACCCAGTCGTCCTCAAAATGGTCGGACGTGACCCCGAAAAAACGAAATTCGCTACATGGGATGACATCATAAAAAATAGCGAAGCCATCACTCGGGCGGCGGAAAAATCCCGCAACCTTCCCCAAGCCGAGCGTGAATCCGAGGACCGTGCCCTGATTCAACTAGAGAGCGCTGCCAAACAATACGCACTGCTCACGATGACCTTTATCCCAGGCGACCTTCCAGCAGAGATTCCACCCCAACGTGAATACGAAGCCTGGCTCGGCTCACTCAATGCCGCTGCGATTCAAATGCAGAAAAACGGCAATACAGGTAACAGTGCACCTGCCTTCGACAAAGACCTGCAAGAGAATCTAAAAGTTCTGGTTCAGCGTTACCAAGAATTCGCCCGCGATGGCGCCATCCGTATCGTCCCACCTAAAAACACATCCGATGCGAGCTGGGACAACTTAGGCACCGCCTTACTTTCTGTTATCACTGAGCGTTCCGCACACCGTGCTGCCCTCGCCACTGATGGCACCCTCACGCGTTACGCACAATTCGCTACCGCCTGGCGCGAAGGCAACAATGACGAATGCGCGAATCAAGTCCGTGCACTCTACGCCGCTCACGTGGGCCCATGGACCACTCGCACTGACGCCGAGACGACCTTTAGCCGCTTACAACCCTTCTACTGGCTGCTGATTGCTTACGTCATTGTTGTTCTCATCGTCCTTTGGTCGTGGGTCGCCGTAAAAAATCACCACCTGACTTGGGCCTACGCTCTACTGGTTAGCATCTTTATTTTACATACCATCGCACTGGGCGTGCGCATGTGGCTACACCAACGCCCACCCGTCACTAATTTATATTCTTCAGGAATCTTCATCGCCTGGGCAGCCGTCCTCCTCGGCGTTATTCTCGAACGCATCTGGAAAAACGGCATCGGTGCAGCCGCCGCTGGTATCAGTGGCTTCATGTCGCTCATCGTCGCCCACAACCTCGGGCTCTCGGGCGAAGACAATCTCGAGAGCGTGCGGGCGGTACTCGATTCCAATTTCTGGCTCTCGACCCACGTCACCACCGTAACGCTCGGCTACTCTGCCACTTTTGTTGCCGGCTTAATCGGCGCCCTCCACCTCTGGCTGCGCGCCTTCAAAGCGGATTATCGCGAGGGTGATGCAGTGGCACGTGCGGCGTATGGCATTCTGGCTTTCGCTACGCTCGCAAGTTTCATTGGTACCATGCTCGGTGGAATTTGGGCCGACCAAAGTTGGGGTCGATTCTGGGGCTGGGACCCCAAAGAGAACGGCGCTGTCCTAATTGTGCTTTGGTGTGCCATCTGCCTACACGCTCGCTGGGGCGGAATCGTGAAACGCGAAGGGCTCATGCAAATGCTCGTCTTTGGCAACATCGTGACAAGTTGGTCTTGGTTCGGCACTAATCTACTTGGCGTCGGACTCCATAGCTACGGCTTCACCGAATCTGGCTTCCAATGGCTGAGCATCTTTGCAGTCTCCCAAGTCGCCCTTATCACCCTCGGTTGGTTACCCGCTCGAAATACGAGTAAATGACACCTGACGCTCCATGGTTCTGCATTCGCGCCAAACCTCGCCAAGAGGCCGTGGCCGTGCGCAACCTACGAGCGATTGGTGAAATTGAAATTCTTTTTCCTCGGGTCCGTCGCACCCGTCGCGGACATGAAAAAAATCGTGAAGTAGTTGAGCCACTTTTTCCTGGTTATATTTTTGTTAAATTTAATCCCGAAGAATACCACGGGAGCGTTCGTAGCACGCGTGGAGTCCTTCACCTCGTCACCCAAGGCGGTCAAGCGGTCGACGTGCCCCTCAAAGTGATTACCGAACTACAAACCCTCGGTCTGGACGGCGTGCTTTCAATGCTCGATGCCGAGCTTAAAGTCGGCACCAAGGTTCGCATCATTCGCGGCATCTTCTCAGGCAGCGAAGGCGAAGTCATAAAACTTGCGACCCCGCAAAAACGTATCGCGATCCTCATGTCCTTGCTCGGCGCCGAACAATCGGTCGACCTCGCCGTGGATGATATTCAAGAAATTCAGACCGAGGATCATTTATGATTCACGATTTGCTGGCTCATTCGACCGTTTACGAAAGCCTACACCCTCACTTTCCAGCGGCGTTTCAATGGCTGAAAAACTTCGACCCCTCCACGCCCGATGGTAAGTATGAAATTGCAGGCACCGACTGCGTAGCTGGCGTACAGCGTTATACGACGAAGGCCAGTGCCGAGAAAAAATGGGAAGCCCACCAAATCTATGGCGACATTCAAGTTGTCTATCTGGGCGAAGAAACTTGCGGCCACACCGACGTGTCTCGTCTCCAAAGTTCCGAACCCTACTCTGCCAGTAAAGACGTCGAGAAATTCGCAGTACCCACTTTCCCTACCACTCAACTGCACCTGCGTTGCGGTTATTTCACAGTTTTTTACCCGCAAGACGCCCACCAACCCGGCGTGGCCTTCGCCCAGCCTACCGAAGTTCTGAAGGTAGTTATTAAATTTAAGCTCTAATTAATTCTGGCGAAAAGGCACAGGGCACCTTAAGCCCTTAAGCATGCCTGACGCTTGCCGACTCATCCTCGCACTCGATGTTGAAACCAAAGAGGAAGCACTCGCACTGGCTCGTCCACTCGCTGGCAATTTAGTCTGGGTTAAACTTGGCCTCCAACTTTTCACCCGACACGGTCCGTCGATCGTCGATGAGTTTCATGCCCTTGGCTTCAAGGTTTTCCTGGATCTCAAATTACACGACATCCCCAACACCGTCGCATCGGCCATCAAAAGCCTCAAAGGTCGACCCTGCTCGCTCCTGACCCTCCACGCCTGCGGTGGACCCGAGATGCTCAGTCGCGCCGTCGAGGCCGCGCGTGAATCGATTCCTGATTGTCAGTTGCTCGCCGTGACCGTGCTCACGTCCATGGACCAAGCACAACTCACTGCCGTTGGCATCACTCGTACCCCCGAAGAACAGGTCTGCGTCCTCGGACGCCTCGCCATCCAATCAGGCGTTCATGGACTCGTCTGCTCACCACTCGAGCTCCCAATGTTACGAAAAGAGCTGGGCACGCAACCCGTCCTCGTCACACCCGGGATTCGTTACCCCGATGCTAAGGGTGACGACCAAAACCGCGTCATGACGCCCGCACAAGCCGCTGCCAGCGGTGCCAGCTTCATCGTTGTGGGACGACCCATTCTTAAAGCCACCGATCCATCCGCTCAGACCCTTAAGATTCGCCGCGAAATCGGTGAGGTAAAGTGAAGGCCAACAAAGACATTTTAATCTTACTAGCGGCGGGCTCAGCCCGACGCATGCAGTCGACCGTCGACGACAAAACCCTGGCTCCGCTCGCTGGTAAGCCAGTTTTTCTTCACTCGCTCGAATCATTCATCGCCACGGATTTAATCGGCACGGTTATTATCACTTATCGGGACGCAGCACAATTAGAACGCCTTAAAAAAACCCTTGAGGGCTTTAGCGGAAAATCCGATCTAGAAATTAATTTCGTGCCAGGTGGCGAAACCCGACAAGACTCCGTGCGTGCGGCCCTCGAAACGTGCACCGCACATACGGGCATGGTGCACATTCATGATGCGGCTCGTCCGCTCGTCACCGCTACCGCTATTAAACTCGTTCGCGATAAAGCTTTAATCACTGGTGGTGCCATTTTAGCGGGTCGTTCAGCTGACACGGTTAAAATATCCCACCAAGGCAATGCCTCCGTTGAAAGTTCGCCCGATCGTGCGCTAGTCTGGACCGCCGAAACTCCGCAGGTCTTCCGCACGCAAAGCATTCTTAAGGCCTATCGCAAAGTCGCTGAACTTGGTCGCAAGGTAACCGACGATAGTTCCGCGGCCGAAGCGATTGGACAGGAAATCGCGCTCGTTGAAAATCCCAGCGTTAATTTGAAGCTCACCCGCCCCAGCGATTTTCTCCTAGCCGAAGCGATTCTTAAAACTCGCTAAGGTTAGTAACCTGCCTGACGCAGCGACGCATCAAGCTTAGTTTGGAAATCAATAATATCGGCTTGAGTGGGTCGATACCCTGGCGTGCGTGGCACTAAGCCTGGTCGACCTTCCATATCAAGGTACCAATCCGCTACCTGTGCATCTGAGAAGGTAACATTGCCGCTAACCATCGCACCCGGACGGGTAATCGCATCCACTTCAACTCGTACACCACCGACTGGTGCGGGTGCGGGCTCGGCTACCACTGCCTCAACTTTATCAGCCTCAGGCTTTTTGGGTTCTTCTTTTTCTTGTAGCGTGAGATTGAGATCATCGACCAAAAATCGCACATCCAAAAAGGTCATGGCGATTCCGAGTTCCGTGGAGAGCCGGGTTTGAATCGCGGAAAGGGACGCTCCATCACTCACCCACTGCGAGACCGTTGAAATTTGTGCCGGAGTCAATTTAGCCATACCCCAAGCTGGGTGAGCCCCGCTTCTTTTTCAAGCGTGTCGTCGCTTATTGTTGGATTTTATACCCAACCCCTGCAAATTAGACCCATGCAACCACCGCTGACCTGGCAAAAACATGGTGACTTCACCGATATCGTTTACGAAAAGGCCCAAGGGGTTGCACGCGTTACCATCAATCGCACCGACCGACGCAATGCGTTCACGCCCGATACGGTAGCCGAAATGATCAAAGCATTTAACGATGCGCGCGACGACCATACCATCGGCGTCGTTTTACTGCGTGGTGCCAATCCCCAGAAAGACGGTAAGTTCGCCTTCTGTGCCGGCGGTGATCAAAAAATTCGTGGCGACCAAAAAGGTGGCTACGTCGGCAAAGACGGCGTGCCCCGTCTTAACGTTCTCGACTTACAAAAACTCATTCGCTCGATGCCGAAAGTCGTCATCGCACTGGTGGCAGGCTACGCCATCGGCGGTGGTCACGTCTTACATGTCATTTGCGATTTAACCATTGCGGCCGACAACGCCATCTTCGGTCAGACTGGCCCAACCGTTGGAAGTTTTGATGGTGGCTTTGGTGCCTCTTACTTAGCCCGTATCGTCGGCCAGAAAAAAGCCCGTGAAATCTGGTACCTCTGCCGACAATACAATGCGCAAGAAGCCCTGGACATGGGACTCGTTAACACGGTCGTGCCTTACGCCCAATTGGACCAAGAAGGTGAAAAGTGGGCCCACGAAATAATGACTAAGAGTCCGCTCGCAATTCGCTGCCTCAAGTCGGCCTTCAACGCCGAACTTGATGGCCAAGCCGGCATCCAAGAACTTTCGGGGAACGCCACTTTACTGTATTACCTGAGCGAAGAAGGCGATGAAGGTCGCAAGGCCTGGAATGAAAAACGTCCGCCAAACTTTGGAAAATTCCCTTGGCTCCCGTAAACCCCATTCGCGTCACCGAACGCGCCCAGACACTGGCAGCGGAAGTTTTAAATCCAGGCGACATCACGATTGATGCCACCGCTGGTAAAGGTCGCGACACTGCATTTTTAGCGATGGCCGTCGGCCCCAAGGGACACGTGCACGCTTTCGATGTGCAAGCTGAAGCCATTGCGGCGACCCACAAACTTATCGAAAGTGCCGGCCTTAACTCGACCGTCACCCTGCACCACCGTTCACATGCCGAAATTTCAGAAGCCCTCCCCACGGCGCACCAACGCAAAGTCGGTGCCGTGCTTTTTAATTTAGGCTACCTGCCAGGCAGTGATCAAAAAATTGTGACCCTGCCAGCCAGCACCTCAATCGCCCTGCAGGCCGCACGCGCCCAACTGCGCGCAGGCGGACGCATCGTTTGCGTTACTTACACGGGCCACCCTGGAGGCACCGACGAATCCAACGCCGTTCTACAATTTGCCATGGCGTCTGAGAAGGAGGGTTATATAATTAATAAAGTAGGTTACTTCCCTGACTCTGCCAAACCCTGGATTCTCGTCGTCACCCGCACATGAAAACCACCTTTCAAGTCACTGGCATGCATTGCAGTGCTTGTGTGGATAAAATTCAGAAAGCACTGCAAGCATTTGGCGCTGCAGAAGTAAATCTGCATCCACCTCGGGCAACCCTGTCCGCCAATTCCATCCCCGAGCTTAGTCAACTCAACCAAGCCCTTAAAGCTGCCGGACCCTATCAGCTCTCCGAATTAACAAACGATGCAACCACGGCGGAAGTTACGGAAAAAACATGGTTCCAAACCTACCTCCCACTTTTACTCATCGTCGGTATCATCAGCTTAGTTTCTTTTCACTCCATCCGTAATTCATCCGACTGGATGCTGAATTTTATGGCGGGATTCTTCATCGTCTTTGCGACTTTTAAGCTGTTCGACTTGAAAGGTTTTCAAAGTGCATACGGCACGTACGACTTACTAGCAAAAGCATACCCGACCTACGGTCTGGTCTACCCTTTCATCGAACTGGCCCTCGGTTTTGCCTTTCTGTTCCGCTATCAAATCACTTTCACGCTCTACACGACCATCGCAGTTATGACCGTGGGAAGCCTGGGGGTTATCCAGGCCCTCCGCAATAAACAGGCCATAAGATGTGCCTGCCTCGGTACCTCCCTCAACCTTCCGATGTCAACCGTCACGCTCATGGAAGATTTAGTGATGGTTATAATGTCAGTCGCAATGCTCGCGGCATGAGCGGCCGAGTAATCATCACCGGTGCCAGTGGCATGATTGGTCGAGCGCTGACTTCATTGCTTCAATCTCAAGGCTACACCGTCATACCATTTAGTAGTCGATCTGACGCCGCCCAAGGAATGAATCCAGCCACGGGGTGGATTGACCGCACTTGCTTAGAAAATTCGGTCGCCGTTATTCACCTGGCCGGTGAACCCATTGCTCAACGCTGGACCGTCTCGCGAAAAAAGAAAATCTTACAGAGTCGCGTCGAAGGCACCACCTTGCTGGCGCGTACCTTGGCCGAATTAAAAAACCCGCCCCAGGTTTTTATTTCGATGTCAGGCATCAATCGTTACGGTACCCACCGACCCAACGAGATTTTAACCGAACGCTCGCTGACATCGAACCAGGGCTTCCTCAGCGAAGTCTCCGCTGCCTGGGAACAGGCGACTCAACCCGCCGCCGCTAAGATGCGCACCGTGCAATTGCGCACGGGCGTCGTCCTCGCCGCCTCCGGTGGTGCCCTTAAAAACATGCTACCCGCCTTCAAACTGGGCTTGGGCGGGCCCATCGGTAAAGGCACCCAGCAAATGAGCTGGATTCGACTGGGGGATCTCACGGCGCTCATCGCCTGGATAATCACCCACCCCGAATGCCATGGACCCATCAATGCCGTGGCACCTGAAACCGTCAGCCAGAAGGTTTTGGCCCAAACCCTCGGCCACACCCTACACCGTCCTAGCTTTATGCCTATGCCTGGCTGGGTTATCTCAGCTTTGTTTGGTCAAATGGGGCAAGAAACCATCTTAGCTGACCTCCGTGCCTACCCACAAGTCGCCCTCGCCAGTGGCTTCAAATTCGGCACGCCCGACTTAGCCTCCGCACTTTTAATCGCACTTCGTGAATGATTTGAGATTGATGGACAGCAATTGAATTTGGATTGTGGAAGTATGGGTCGATTGCCTCAGCTCCTTTTTAGTTTCCTCATGGGATTCGCCCTCATGGTTTCCGTGGGTTGCGACGATAATTCCGCCAGCGGCAATCGCACCTTCGAATTAGAGGATCCCGAATTCCGTCAGGGTCTATTGTTTGAAAAACAGAATGAACCTCGTCGCGCACTCGAGTGCTTTTTAAAAGTCATCGACTCGCGTAAGGGCTCCGCTGAATCGCACCTCGAAGCAGGTCGCATGTGGCTCGACCTCAAGGACCCGCTCCCAGCGATTTACCATTTCAATCAATACATCCGACTTAAGCCCAATTCGGAACAAAGCTTAATCGTAAAACAAATGATTAAGACCGCCGAAAAACTTTACGTGCAACAACTCCCCGGCCGCCCACTCGAACCCGACGAAATCGGCGTGGCCGATCAATCTGATCGCGTACGTAAATTACAATTGGAAAACGATCGCCTGAAGCGCGAAGTGTCTGACCTGAGTCGTGCCAACAAAACCGAAATCACTTCTCCGACCGCACCCATGCCGTCCAAGAATTCGAATGCTTCAGTGGCACGCGCAGGCACGGCGACCACTTACACCGTGCAACCTAAGGATACACTCTCTTCAATTTCGCGTAAATTCTTTGGCTCAGATAAGCGCTCAAACGACATTCTGAAAGCCAATAGCGACAAGCTGAAAAGCCCAGCCGGACTCAAGCCTGGCATGGTTCTCACCATCCCCCAGTAAGCCATGCGCGTCACCCGCATCCGCGCGGCTGACTTCCGCAACCTTACCTTCGCCGACGTTGAAACGGACGCCAATCGGGTCTTTCTTTTAGGCGACAACGGACAGGGGAAAACCAATTTGCTCGAAGCTGGCGGACTACTTTCCACTTTCCGCTCCTTCCGCACCAACGAAATCTCTCCGCTCATTCGTGAAGGCTGCACCGAAGCACGCATTCGTATTGATACCGAAAGTAATGACGAAAAATTCGCTGTCGAAATCCGTCTCGCCAAGGGCTCACGCAAGGCACACGTCAACCAAACCGCCGTCACTTCAGTTGCTGAACACCTCGGAAAATTTCCTACCGTCGTCTTTTGCTCCGACGACCTTCGCTTGATTCGCGGTTCACCCGCCAACCGGCGACGTTGGCTCGACGCCGCCATCGGTAGCACGGATGCGACTTACCTAAGTGCCGCCCGCGACTATCAACGCGCCCTCGAAGGACGCAATGCGCTCCTCAAAACCGATCACCCTCAAGAAGACTCCATTCGTGCCTTCGAAAAGGCGATGCTGCCCGCCGCACTTCTTGTTACACAACTACGCGCCCAAGCTTTACCTGAAATCGCCCAAACCCTTCGCGAGACATGCCACCGTGCTGGATTCCCAAATAAAGGGGCTGATCTGATTTACAAACCGGACACCACCGGAGAACAATTAGCCGAAGCTTGGCAAAAAAATCGCGGTCAGGATATTGCTTCTGGCACCACTCAACGTGGACCGCACAAAGACGATTTCGATACTTTGTTTGGCGGACAGAACGCGGCCGACTACGCCTCCGAGGGTCAGCAACGCTTGCTGGCACTCGCCCTCTGCTTGGGTCGATTGAGCCGAGATGCCACCCGCAGCCCGACCCTTCCCGTCATCCTAGCCGATGACGTGCTTGGCGAACTGGATGACACTCGCCGCCAAGCTTTTTGGCAGGAAGTAGGCGATTCTTACCAAGTAATTGCCACCGGCACTACCCCTCCCCCCTCAGGTAAATGGCTTACTTACCGCGTCTCCGAGGGGTCTTACGTTCGGCAATAATTTTGGCGTTGTTTTATCAATTCCAGAACCCTTGGATGGAGCCATGTCCGACTTCCTTCTGTACGCTTCCGTCGTCATCCTTTTCCTAGTCTGCCTGCTCGTCGTTCTGGTCATCCTGATGCAGCGACCCAGCGCCAACGCTGGCATGGGCTCAGCCCTCGGTGGTGGTGCCGCTGAGACCGTCTTCGGCGGGGAATCAGCCAACGTGCTCTCGAAGTTAACTTCAACCCTCACGGTCATTCTCTTCACTTTAAGTTTCATTCTCTACCTCGGTTTCGTGGCAAAAGAGAAAGTAGCTCCCAAAGCCCTGGTCACCACACCAGCCGTGGCTCCCGCTAAAACCGAAGAGCCCAAAGTCGCTACCCCAGTGGCTACCCCTTCCGCTCCCGTTGCAACTGAAGCCGCTAAGTCTGAAACTACTTCACCAGTCGCACCTGCTCCCGCTGCACCCGCTGCGGCCAAGTAAAGTATGGTTCGTCGGAACTTACTCAGCCTCCTCGCGTGCTGGGTAGTCACCCACGCCTCCATTACACTGTTGGCCCAGAGCGCCTTGGACAACGATGGCTATGCCCAACTTTCACCGATTGATGGCACGGCAGTGCTTAATGAGTTCCGCTCGTCACGCGTGCCGGGCGATTTCTGTCTTAAGTTTAATATCATCCACAAACCCCGCCGCGGTGAATCATCGGCACCCGTCAGCGGCACCCTCTGGGCCAGTTGGGCCGATGGCGGACCTCGCTTGCGCATCGAAATGTCCGCAGGTGAAAACGCCCCGAAGAAACATTTCTTAGCGATCAAAAACCCTCAGCAGACGCAGCTCTGGTGTGCCCTTGAAAATCAAGCAGAACCAATCATCACCAGCGACACTGCCGCGTCATTACTCGCCCCTGGATTATTGCTCACCGCCTTCGACCTCCAAATGCCTTTCACGCATTGGGAGAAAACCAATTACGTAAATACCGAGCGATCACGCGGTCGGCCCGTACACTTCTACCTAGCCGTCAATAATTCATCGACCTCGCCCGCGAAAGTTAAATTCGGCGTTGATCGCTCCTACCGTGCGCTCACCGAGGCCACCTATTATGATAATAATGACCAAGCACTTCGAGTGATGCAGATTGAAGATTTCGCCAAGGTCGACGACCAGTGGATGATCAGCACTTGCAGCGTACGCGATGAAGCGACGCGTGATGTCGATACGCTTAAAATCACCGAAGCCGCCGTACGACTTAAACTCGGTGGACAAATTTTCGACCCCGAATCACTCGGTACACCCGCGCCATCGCTCAACGCGGAACAATTCAAACCGCTCTAAAATGTCAGCCCCACTCTCTCAAGTTGCCGCCTACTGCGACCGCCTAACCAATCGCCAAGCGATTAAGGATTTCCCAGGCGCTAAGAATGGCCTGCAATTCAAAGGCCGTAAACAGGTGCGAAAAGTCGGTGCCGCCGTCGATGCCGGTGCCAAAGTCTTCGCCCAAGCCGCCGCCCGAGGCATCGACCTCCTCGTCGTCCACCACGGTATGCATTGGGGCACCGTTACGCCCCCCAAGCCCAGCCTGAAAAATCGCCTAACGACGCTGCGTAAACATCAGCTCTCGGTTTACTCTAGTCACCTACCACTCGACGCCCACCCAATCATCGGCAACAACGCCCTCATCGCCCAAGACCTCGGTCTGCGTGTCGTGGATTGGTTCGTTGATTACGAGGGCCTGCCGATCGCCTGCATTTGCCAAGGCATTCCACGTGCCACCCTCAACCGTCGATTAAAGAAAGCCTATCCCAAAACTTTTAAAGCCATCGAGTTTGGAGCGGCGAGACCCAAACGCATCGCCATCCTCAGCGGCAGCGGACGCAGTGCCCTCGCACATTTAAATGCCAAAGGTTGCGACACCTTAATCACCGGTGAACTCCGAGAGGAACATTTCAACGAGGCCCAAGAACAGGGCTGGAATTTATACCCCTGCGGACATTACGCTACCGAGACTTGGGGCGTGAAAGCCCTGGCCGCCGCCATCGCCGCTGAGTTCAATATTCCTTGGGAATTTGTTAGCACCGACAATCCACTCTAAGCCCCTCGTTCGCGAACCATCCATGTATCGCGGACGTATCGCACCCACACCGACCGGCCTGCTTCATCTCGGTCACGCCCGCACGTTTGCCTTGGCCGCGCAACAGGCCCGAGCCGCCAATGGCACCTTGATTCTTCGCATCGAAGATCTCGATGCCGCACGCTGTCAGCCACACTTTACGACCAATGCCATCGAGGATTTAAAATGGCTGGGGATCAATTGGCAGGAAGGACCCGATATCGGCGGACCCCATGCGCCCTATCTGCAGTCACAAAGGCTACCCTGGTTTAATGAAGCTTGGAAAAAACTTCATGCCTCGGGCCAAATTTATCCCTGCGACAAATCTCGACAAGATGTTGAACGTGCCCTCGTTGCCCCGCACGCCGAGGACGATGCTGAACCGATTTTTCCACCTTCACTCCGTCCCGCTCTCTCTACTGGACGTAATGCCACCGCACCTGGCAAAACCAATTGGCGCTTCCGCGTGCCCGACGGCGAAACCATTTCCTTCATCGATCAAATCGAGGGACCGCAGTCCTTCACCGCTGGAAAAGATTTTGGCGATTTGTTAATCTGGCGTAAAGATGGCATGCCATCCTATGAGATGGCCGTTGTCGCCGACGATCATGCCATGGGCATCACCCACGTGGTGCGTGGCGCCGACCTACTTAAATCAACCGCGCGTCAAATCCTCCTCTACCGTGCCTTTAAATGGGAAATCCCGCAATGGTCGCACGCACCCTTAGTCAATGACGCCAGCGGCCAACGCCTCTCCAAGCGTGCCGCCGGCTTATCTATTCAAGAACTACGCCATAAGGGTCTGACGCCTGCGGAAATTTTGACCGCACCGATCGACACACTGATCAGCAAGTAAATTACTTCGCGGCTTTCTCAGCTTTGTTTTTCTTCAGCTCCAATAACTGCTGCACGTATTTATCGGCTCCGCCTGGCTTGTAGCCGGTCTTAGCATACACTTCACCTTTTGCGTTCATCAGTAAAACCGTCGGGTAACCTTCAATGCCATACTGTTCAGCCAGCGCACGGTTAAGCTTCTTAACGTCGGCAGCTTGCGGCGTATTCTGCGGAAAATCGATTTCCACCAAGACAAAATCTTTAGCTGCCGCAGCGAAGCCGGGCTGACTAAAGACTTCTTTCTTTAAACGAATGCACCAGACACACCAATCACTCCCCGTGAAGTTAACCAATAAGTCTTTCTTCTCCTTAACGGCGATTTTTTGAGCTTCGGCTAAATTAGTCACCCAACGCCCTCCCCCTTCAGCTGCCGATAGTGCACCCGCGGTTAGAACCAACGCCAACAGGCATACCCAGACTTGTTTCATATGTTTATTAAATCCCTGTCCGGCCGAGCGGACAACCCAATTGTCCAACCCTGCGTTGCTAAATTAAATTTAAAGTACTTCATTCCCTCATGGGTTCCACCCGCATCATCATCGTAGACAACGGCTCTTTCGAGCCCGAGACGACACTTTCCCTGCGCCGACTGGCCGCCGCCGTTTCAACCCTCATCGGTCAACCTGTCCACGCTGTCTCCGTTTTACACTCTCACAAAGTCGATGCGAGCCTCCTCGGAAATCAGCCCGCACAGATTTTTTCCGACGCTGTCATAGCTGCCAACCGTGACGGCATCACCGACCTCATCGTCCTTCCTCTTTTCATGGGGCCAAGTCGGGCTATCACCGAATTCCTTCCCGAACAATTTAAGCTGCACGCGCGTCCAGAACTTAAAATGCAAATCGCACCGACGCTTTACGCCGACGACGGTTTGCTTCGTTCTATTCTGATCGACCAACTTCACGCAACCGGCTGGAAAAAAAATTCAGGTACTGTTCTACTCTGCGACCACGGTTCACCCGCCGTTGAGGTCACTCAAGTACGCAACGCCCTCGCCGAAGAAATTCGCAACGCCCTGCAACTCACAGCGAGCGAACTCATTGCTTGTTCCATGGAACGTCGTCCTGGCGATGAATACGCTTTCAACGAACCCTTACTCGAAACCGCTTTAAGCCACGCCAGTGAAGATTGTGTTATCCTTATGCAATTCCTTCTACCTGGTCGACACGCAGGAGCAGGTGGAGATGTGGAAGAAATTTGCGCTAAACATGCACCCGCCGGATTGAAATGGCGTCGATCTGATTTAATCGGTACGCATCCCAAACTTGCTAGCCTGCTAGCGAAACGCTACGCGCAAGTCGGTCTTTAACTTTAAGCAAAAGCGGCAATTCGCCCAATCAAACCGGTGGTTCGAGGCGACTCTACCACCGCACCCACTACCGCAATTAAAGGCGTGGGCAACGCTGCCACATCCACTTCACCCTTAGCCAGCGCCTGCAATGTCGTTAAGACATCCGAAGCACCAGGCTGTGAAATCTTAGAGAGCAAACGAATGGGCAAATCACGCTTCGCTCCAGCGGTAATCAATTTCTGCGCAACACTGGGCAACGACTTCGCACCCATGTATAAACAGAGCGTGGCACCCGTCTGCACATGTGCCGACCAATTTTGATCCGAACCATCCGCACAGTGTCCGGTTAAAAATGTTACCGACGCTGCTTTGCCGCGATGCGTGAGAGGGAAACCTGATTCAGCTCCCGCTGCGGTTGCTGCAGTTACACCTGGAACGATTTCAAATGGAATGCCTTCCGCCGCCAGGTGATCAATCTCTTCACCGAGTCGACCGAACACACCCGGATCTCCACCCTTCAATCGTACCACCAATGTGGAACGACGGGCTTCAAATGCTAAGATCGAATTAATTTCATCCTGCGTCGCCGAATGTAAACCGCAGCGCTTGCCGACCGCTATGACACGCGCCGTCGCCGAACATTCCGCTAAAAGTGCATCGCCGGGTAAGCTGTCATGAATCACAACGTCGGCCGCCTGTAATAGTCGCAGCCCACGCACAGTGATAAGGTCTGGCGCCCCTGGGCCAGCTCCCACAAAAGCCACCCGGCCACTGGAGATGTTTACCATTTTTTAAACTTGACCCTATTTATGTAATCTTGGGTAATCTTATCAAGTATTAAATTTATGGAAAAACCGCTGACCAAAAACGAGTTCATGAAAGCCGAAAAACCCGACCTCTCGGGCAATATTCGTGCTACCCTCGCCGACCCCACCCTCGACCGCTTTAGCGGCGACGATGAGCAGTTCATCAAATTCCACGGCATCTACCAACAGGACGACCGCGATAAGCGTAAGACTGGAAAAGAATACTCCGTCATGGTGCGTACGCGCCAAACGGGCGGCATCGTCCCGGCCGCTCAGTACCTGGTCTACGATCACCTTTCCAGTCAGTTTGCCAACGGCACGCTGCGCATCACCTCACGCCAGACTTTCCAATTCCACGGCGTCCTCCAAAAAGGCATCGGTCCGCTCATTAAGTCAATCAATGAAGCGCTAAGCTCTACCCTCGCAACTTGTGGAGACGTCAATCGTAACGTTACCGCTCCCTCTAATCCTCCCACCGACTCCATTGGTGTCGCCGTTGACGAGGATGCTTTCACACTGACCCGTGCCCTGCTCCCTCGCACCACTGCGTATCACTCCATCTGGGTGGACGGTGTGCAACTGGATCTCGGACTCGGTGAAAAAATCGCTAAGGCTCGCACTGCGGTTGACCAAGCGAATCCTTACATGCCACCGCCTGCGGATTCCGACGATTCAGGCGCACCGGTCGACCCCCTCTACGGCAAGACCTATCTGCCCCGTAAATTCAAAACCGGATTCGCGATTCCGCCCAATAACGACACGGATATTTTCACCAACGACATGGGCTTCGTTGCCATCATCGAAAATGGCAAACTCGTTGGC
>CANGNX010000037.1 GCA_947455415.1 Opitutia bacterium
AATTACAGCGACGGACCCTAGGGCCTGACCTGTATCCCTAGATCAGTTCGGTTAACGCAGGCGATCCCCTCCTCTCGTCTCTATCTCCGGGGTAAGTGAGAATGAGAATAGGTCGCACGGGTGCCCACCCCCAAACGCGATCGAGATCAATGATGGCGCTAAGCATGTAGAAGATGTGACGTACGGGTCGGAAGACGCGGGTTCAACTCCCGCCACCTCCACCATTTAAACACAGCCTACCTCTCTCCCGAGGTAGGCTTAACTTGTTTATAATTTAACGTACATTTCCATCTTACAATCATACCCACCGAGATCGACTTCTTGGCGGTACGTGCGACGCAAGGATTTATCCTGCGGCTCAATGCGCACTGGATTCACAAAAATTAAACGGCCACCCGGACGCAAAACTTCCGAGGCAACTTTAAATAAATCTTCAAACAAGCCATGGAGATTAGGCACGCGCACCCGACGACCCAATGGCGGATTGGAAATGATGAGCGAAACCTTCCCACGACCTAATTCTGGTAGCGCATTAAAGTTCCGGAAATCACTGGTATAAAAGGCTCCTTTGACTCCGGCAATTTTAGCCGCCGCAAAATTAGCCTTCGTCATCGCCACGGCCGACTCACTGATATCCGTACCGACGACTTGTTTCACGCCACCCAGGATGGCACTTTCAATTAATTCCAAACCTGATCCACAGAACGGATCCCAAATAACTTCGTTGTCCTGCCGACCCGCCAGACGTGCCATACACGCCGCAATGGGCGGATGCGAAGCGGCACTCACCGCATTCACCCGATAAGCCAAACGAGGATCGGGCTGAACCTTGGGGCGCAATTCCACAATCGCCGCCGCAGGCGCAACGAAAACATCAATCGACCACGGCGCTTCAATTGGGTCATTTAAAATCTTTGCGTTCACCTTAAACGCTGTCTTGGCAATTTCTTGCACTTCTTCATCGCGATTCTTGCTGCCCGAGAAAGCCAAGCGGTAACGCCAAGATCCATCAGTATAATGTGACATCAAACGTTCCGTAAGCTCAGAACCAATTAATTGAGCCAAACCCGCAATGGCATTGCTCGACTGCGGGTCACGCACCCGTCCAAGTCCAAATCCAACCGTATCAAAACAACGCAACTGATAAAGCTCCGCCAAAGTAAAAGGTGCCTTCGCGGCGACCACGACGTGGCAACCACGCACTTCGAGTAAACGAAACTTTCCGCCTTTGTCTTCCGACTCTTTGACTTCTTCGGCTAAAACCGCCTCTAACCCACGGCGACAACGCAAACTGATGCGGAGCGTATCATAACGATCCATCACCGCATCCATCCGGATTTTGCCAGGACCTTCCTTGCGTGCCACATTCGCCCGCACCTTGTGCTCCGAAAACGGCAACGCTTCTTTCTTACCAGCGACCGCTTTTAAGGTTTCTTCACCCGCAATCTTTTCCAAGGCCGCACCTGCCTTGCGCTTCTCCCGATCCACCTGAGAGGTTTGAACAATTGATAAAATTTTCTTCTCGGCTTCGACATCGCCTCCCAACTTGGGGATAGCTGCCATCGCGTAGCGACGCACCTTCTCGGAGGGGTCATTCAATAATCCCTTCATCCATTCAACGACTTCCGCCTTGAGGGCCAAATGCTGGGTAGTTGAAAATACAACCCCCACCGCCCGGATAAGACCCACCTGACGCTGACGGTCCTGGGCACTGGCCCGGTTAAACTTGGGGACCTCCTCCTGCCAAAGTTGCGTGGCAGACAAGGCCCTGAGCTTACGGTAGAGGTCATTATCTGCTTTCATAAATAGAATGTGTCGGGGTGGATGACCGCATTGTCAAGGGCGACAGATTTTAGTCCATCCAGCGTTTGTCGGATAATCCTAAGCAAACTGCTAATTTTAGGCCAAAACACCGCCTACTTTTAGCAATAAAACCGCCCAACTTGAGACCGACTGCACGCAACCGCAATGTCACCCATGGCTGACTGTCTGGAGAAAAAATTAGGGTCGATAAGTTGCCTTTGACAGAGGGGTAATATTGTTCACTAGATTTAATCCCCCTGCGGTATTCCCTCAGGGTCCAAGCACTCTCTGTTTCACCTTCTAACTCGTCACCTTCCCGTCACTTTCGCCCATACCTGAAATGAATAATCCCGGACTTCCCGAGAAACAGGGTCTCTACGACCCTCAGTTTGAACACGACGCCTGCGGTGTCGGCTTCGTCTGTCAGATGAAGGGCAAACGCTCTCACGATATTATTCAACAGGCCCTGACCATCCTGGTTAACCTCGATCACCGCGGTGCCTGTGGTTGCGAAGTGAATACCGGCGATGGTGCTGGTATTCTCCTGCAACTCCCCCACGGCTTCCTCGCCAAAGTTGCGGGCGAAGCGGGCATCAAAGAATTACCTAAGCACGGACACTATGGCGTAGGCATGCTCTACGTTTCACCCGACGCCAAGGTGCGCGCTGAAACCGAACGCACCCTCACCGAAATCGCCAAGTCCCAAGGCCTGACCGTCCTCGGCTGGCGCACCGTACCAACGACGAACGCTTCACTGGGACAAACCGCTATTAAGAGCGAGCCATGCGTACGCCAAATGTTCGTCGGCCGCCCCGCAAACCTCGCAACCGATCAAGATTTCGAACGTAAACTGTTCATCATTTCTAAGCAGGCACACAAAGAACTCCGCATCTCCGGCAAGGATCCCTTCTACTACGCCTGCTCCTTCTCCTGTCGTACGATTATTTATAAGGGCATGCTCATGCCTGAACAGGTCGGTAAGTATTTCCCCGACCTCAATAATCCTGCGATGGACACAGCGCTCGCGCTCGTCCACTCCCGCTTCTCGACCAATACCTTCCCAAGCTGGGAACGTGCACACCCTTACCACTACATCGCTCACAACGGCGAAATCAACACGCTCAAGGGTAACGTCAATTGGATGAAGGCCCGTGAGCCTCTACTGGAGAGCCCACTCTTCGGTAAGGATATCGAAAAGCTTAAGCCCATCGTTAACACGAACGGCTCTGACTCCGCACAATTTGATAACGTACTCGAGCTGCTCGTCATGGGCGGCCGCTCACTCCCTCAAGCGATGATGATGATGATTCCAGAACCCTGGAATGGTCACGAGTCGATGAGCGAACAAAAGAAGGCGTTCTACGAATACCAATCATGCTTGATGGAACCTTGGGACGGCCCCGCCTCTGTGGTCTTCACTGATGGCACCATGATCGGCGCCACCCTCGACCGCAATGGCCTCCGCCCTTCCCGCTTCTACGTTACCAAAGATGACCTCGTCATCATGGCCTCCGAAGCCGGCGTTCTCACTGTTCCTCCCGAAAACGTCGCCAGCAAGGGTCGACTCCAACCTGGACGCATGTTCCTCGTGGACATGGAAAAGGGTCGCATCGTCGCCGACGAAGAAATCAAACACCAGATCGCCCTCGAAAAGCCCTACCGTCAATGGCTCGATGGCAATCTCATCAAGCTCGATAAGATTCCTAAGTCAAAAGAAGTCCCAACGACCGACCACGAGACCATCTTACAACGTCAATTAGCCTTTGGTTACACCTTCGAAGACCAACGCAAGCTGCTCCTCCCGATGGCCAAAGATGGCGTCGAGGCCATGGGCTCGATGGGCACCGACATCCCACTCGCCGTTCTTTCGAACAAGTCGAAACTACTTTACGATTACTTCAAACAACTCTTCGCCCAAGTTACCAATCCTCCCATTGATTGTATCCGCGAAGAAATCGTTACTTCTTCCGTCACCACCATTGGACCAGAACGCAACCTCCTCGATCCTAAACCCGAGAGTTGCCACCTGATTGAGTTGGCCACCCCGATTCTGACCAACGAAGAGCTGGCTAAATTACGCGATGTGACCCACGGACAATTCCGCTCCGTCACCATTCCTACTTTGTTCGACCCCAAGAAGGGTGCCAAAGGACTCGAAGCCGCGATGGACGAAGTCTGCCGCCAAGCGAGCCTCCACATCGAGGCGGGCGTTAATATTATTATTCTAAGCGACCGTGGCGTTGACCGTGCCAACGCTGCGATTCCTCCTCTGCTCGCCGTCTCCGGCTTGCACCACTACCTCATCCGCGAAGGTAAACGTACTAAAGTAGGTCTCGTACTCGAATCCGGTGAACCTCGCGAAGTTCACCACTTCTGTACCCTCATCGGCTACGGTTGTGCCGCCATCAACCCCTACCTCGCCTTTGAAACGCTCGATGACATGATCAGCGAGAAGTTACTTGAAGGCGTCGATCACTACACAGCCTGCAAGAATTACGTGAAGGCCGCCACCAAGGGCATCGTCAAGGTCGCCTCGAAGATTGGTATCTCCACGATTCAAAGCTACCTCGGCGCTCAAATCTTTGAGTGCGTTGGCTTACAACAAACTGTCGTTGATAAATACTTCACCGGTACGGCCACGCGCATCGAAGGTTCCGACCTCGCTGGCATCGCTGCCGAAACCATTAGCCGTCACGCCCTCGCCTTCCCTGAGCGCGTCGAACATGCCCAAACCCTCGAAGTGGGTGGCGATTACCAATGGCGTAACGAAGGCGAAGGTCACCTCTTCAGCCCACAAGTCATTCACTCGCTCCAAAAAGCCGTTCGCACCGGCAACTATGATACGTTCAAAACGTACTCGAAGTTGGTCAACGAGCAGATGCAGCAAATCTTCACACTCCGCGGCTTACTCGAACTCAAAGCGGGCAAGTCTATCCCTATCGACGAAGTAGAATCCGTTGATGAAATCTTAAAGCGCTTCAAGACGGGCGCCATGAGCTACGGTTCGATTTCTAAAGAAGCTCACGAAAGCCTCGCCATCGCTATGAACCGCATCGGCGGAAAGTCCAACACCGGTGAAGGCGGCGAAGACCCCGAACGTTTCACTTGGACGAATGAGCGCGGTGACTCCAAGAATTCGGCCATCAAGCAAGTGGCTTCTGGTCGCTTCGGTGTGACCAGTCTCTACCTCACGCAAGCGCGAGAATTGCAAATCAAGATGGCACAAGGTGCTAAGCCTGGTGAAGGCGGTCAGCTCCCCGGCGGCAAAGTATACCCATGGATTGCCAAGGTTCGTCACTCCACTCCTGGCGTCGGACTCATCTCCCCTCCCCCTCACCACGACATCTACTCGATCGAAGATTTATCCGAGTTGATTCATGACCTGAAGAACGCCAATCGTGCCGCACGCGTCAGCGTTAAGCTCGTTTCCGAAGTGGGCGTTGGAACCATCGCCGCTGGCGTAGCCAAGGCTCACGCAGACGTGGTTCTCATTTCTGGTTTCGATGGTGGCACTGGAGCTTCACCCCAAACCTCCATCAAGCACGCAGGCTTACCTTGGGAACTCGGCCTCGCCGAAACCCACCAAACCCTCCTGCTCAATAACCTCCGTTCACGGATTGTCGTTGAAACCGACGGTCAGCTAAAGACGGGTCGCGATGTCATTATCGCTGCCTTGCTTGGCGCCGAAGAATTCGGCTTCGCCACCGCACCTCTGGTGTCACTCGGTTGCATTATGATGCGCGTCTGTCACCTCAATACCTGCCCCGTTGGCGTCGCCACACAGGATCCTGAACTTCGTAAGAACTTCACCGGCGATCCTGAACACGCCGTTAACTTCATGCGCTTCATCGCTCAAGAAGTTCGCGAACTCATGGCTCAACTCGGTTTCCGTAAGCTCACCGACATGGTTGGCCGCACCGACATGCTCGAGGCACGTCATGCCGTCGAACACTGGAAGGCCAAGGGCATCGATCTCTCAAAGCTCCTCTACTCACCTAAAGTGGGCCCAGAGGTCGGTCGCTTCTGCACTGAAACCCAAGACCACGGACTCGACAAGTCGCTCGACCTTACCGAAATTCTTGAGAAGTGCCGCCCTGCCATCGACAGCGGCAAGAAGGTCACCCTCAATCTCGGTATCAAGAATACCCACCGTGTGGTCGGTACGATTCTCGGCAACGAAATCACCAAGAAGCATTGGGAAGGCCTTCCTGAAGGCACCATTCAACTTAACTTCAAGGGCAGTGCCGGTCAAAGCCTTGGAGCGTTCGTTCCTCCAGGCGTAACCATCACCCTCGAAGGCGATGCCAATGACTATGTCGGCAAAGGCCTCTCCGGTGGTAAGATCATTATCAAGCCTGACGCCAAAGCGACCTTCCCCGCCGAAGACAATATCATCATCGGCAACGTTGCCCTTTACGGTGCGACCTCGGGTGAAGTCTTCATTCGCGGTGTCGCTGGCGAACGTTTTGCGGTTCGTAATTCGGGTGTCACCACTGTCGTTGAAGGCGTGGGTGATCACGGTTGCGAATACATGACCGGTGGACGTGTCGTCGTACTCGGTGAAACGGGTCGCAACTTCGCTGCCGGCATGAGCGGCGGTGTGGCTTACTTACTCGACGAAAAAGGTGATGCTGCGAAACGCTGCAATGCCCAGATGGTTGGACTCGAAAAAGTCGAGGGCTCTGACCTCGAAGAATTGAAGTCCCTCATCGAACGTCACGCCGAGCTCACGGGCTCCAACAAGGCCGCTAAGATCATCGCTGACTGGAAGAATTTCTCCACGAAGTTCATCAAGGTCATGCCGAAGGATTACAAACGCGTCCTCCAAGCCATCGAACAAGCCAAGGCCAAGGGACTCAGCGGCGACGCTGCGCTCAACGAAGCCTTCGAAATCAACGCCCGCGACGTCGCGCGTGTGGGTGGAGGCTAAACCGACCATTTAATATAATAATATAATTATTTCATCACATGGGAAAACCAACCGGCTTCGTTGAATTTCAACGCGAACTTCCTCCCGACCGCGATGCCCTCACCCGCATTGGCGACTGGAAAGAAATTCACCACCACCACTCCGACGAGAAACTGCGCAAACAAGGTGCCCGCTGCATGGATTGCGGCGTGCCTTTCTGCCATACCGGAAAAATGATCAGCGGCATGGCCAGTGGCTGCCCGATCAACAACCTCATCCCCGAGTGGAATGATTTAGTTTATCGCGGACTCTGGCGCGAAGCCCTCGATCGCCTGCACAAGACCAACAACTTCCCCGAGTTCACGGGCCGCGTCTGCCCCGCTCCATGCGAAGGTGCCTGCGTTCTGGGTATCAACAACCCTCCCGTGACGATTAAGAATATCGAAGTTTCGATCATCGATAAGGGCTGGGACAATGGTTGGGTCGTCGCCCGCCCGCCTGTTAAACGCACCGGCAAGAAGGTTGCGGTAATCGGTTCTGGTCCTGCCGGACTCAGTGCCGCCGCCCAACTCAATCACGCTGGACACAATGTCACCGTCTTTGAACGTGCCGACCGCCCAGGTGGTCTTCTCATGTACGGCATCCCGAACATGAAGCTCGATAAGAAGGAAGTCGTCCTCCGCCGCATTCGCCTGCTCGAAGACGAAGGCGTTACCTTTAAGTGCAACGTTAATGTCGGCGTCGACATCACTGCTGAAAAACTCCGCAAGGATTTCGATGCAGTCGTCATTTGCACGGGTGCCACCAAACCACGCGACCTCCCGATTCCTGGTCGCGAAGGTAAAGGTATTCACTTCGCCATGGACTTCCTCAGCGCCAATACCAAGGCCGTTCTCAACGATGGCCCAGGTGCTGACTTCATCACCGCCAAAGGTAAGGACGTTGTCATCATCGGCGGTGGCGATACCGGCACCGACTGCGTAGGCACTTCCCTTCGCCACGGATGCAAATCCGTAGCACAGGTCGAAATCATGCCTAAGCCCGCAGCGACTCGTCAAAAAGACAACCCCTGGCCCGAATGGCCTAAAACCTACAAGGTCGACTACGGCCAAGAAGAAGCGGCTGCTAAATTTGGTTCCGACCCACGCGTCTACGTCACCACGGCTACCAAGTTCGAAAATGATGCCGATGGTAATGTGAAAGCCGTTCACACCGTTCAGGTGGAATGGAAGAAGAACGAAAAAGGTCAGTTCGTTCCTCAAAACATTCCTGGCACCGAAAAAGTAATGCCTGCTCAACTGGTCTTGCTCGCGATGGGCTTCCTCGGACCCGAGCAACCCTTCCTCGATGCCCTCGGCGTCGAACGCGATGCGCGCACCAACATCAAGGCCGACCACGAAAAGTATACGACCAATCTCCCTGGCGTTTTCGCCTCGGGCGATTGCCGTCGCGGACAAAGCCTCGTGGTTTGGGCTTTCAATGAAGGTCGTGGCGCTGCTCGCGAGTGCGATCGCTACCTGATGGGTACGACCGAGCTGCCCTAATCCAAGTCGCAGCCTACTGCCAAAGCCCGTTCCGCAAGGTTCGGGCTTTGTTATTTCATGACCAAGAGCCTACCAGGCATCATAGGATTGCACCCAAGTTAGGCCTACGCTTAGTTTTTCACCGTGGCTCAACCTTCCCCCTCCTCTTTCAAGGAAATCGCCCTCCAGACCGCCTGGGCCGCGGGCAACCTGCTCCACCACAGTGCGTCACGCACCATCAACGCGGAAACCGATGATGACGTTAAAATGCAAGCCGATGTGGATTCCGAAACCCTCGTCCGCGAACAACTCAAGTCGACGGGCCTACCCATCATCGGCGAAGAGCTCGGCGGGGATGCCAACCTCTTTCATGGCGATGAACTCTACTGGGTCGTCGACCCCCTCGACGGCACTTATAATTATCTTAGAAATCAACCCTGCACCTGCGTCTCACTCGGCCTGATGCGCGGACCCAATCCTGTGCTCGGCGTAATCTATAATTTCACCGCCCAGAAAACCTATCTCGGCATTCCCGGTGATGGCACCTACATCAACGGCAAAAAAATTACCCCCGCTTGGGTTAGTAAAATTTCCGACGCCTGCATCATGACGGGCTTCCCTGCGGCCGCAGATAAATCTGCCCCCGCCATGGAAATTTTTATGCGCGAAGTTTCCCGCTATAAAAAAATCCGCATGATCGGCTCCGCCGCCCTTGCCTTAGCCTACGTAGGCGAAGGCGTGGCCGACACCTATTACGAATCAGGCACCAACCTCTGGGACGTCGCCGCTGGCCTCGCCATCATCCAAGCTTCTGGCGGACATTATCGACTCATCCCCACCGGTAAAAAGCCTTTGAACTACGACCTCTGGGCCTCCGCCCGCGAAGAGTGGACGCGTTAAAGCATGCCTTAAATAGTGACACTACACTTAACCTAACTTAATCCTCCCCCATGAACCTCTCCTCACTTCCTCCTATCACTTTTGAAGGCACAGTGAAACATTACGCCGAAGCCATCCTTGGCCAATCCTACGGCGACGGCAGCGAAGTCGGGTTCTGGCTAGCTTTTGCGATGGTGCTGATTTACGTGCCTGTCCTCGGTCGCCAAGCGGCCAAGCATTTCTTCGGCAAAGATGGCTCACTCATCGGCATCGGCCTGGTCGGTCTTTTCTCCGTCGCCCTCACCTTTGGCGCCATCTGTATGGCCGATACCAGCCTCTCTGGCTTCGTCCCCAAAGCGATTCAAACCCTGGTCATCTCACTGTGCACGGGCACCGTGGTCCTCCTCGTGACGAGTGCCACTACCCAAGTGCTATCAATGAGCTTCGGCCCATCGCTCGGACTCCAACTTATCTTTTGGAACATCATTTTCTTGGCCCAACTCGCGACCAAGTTTCTGACTGATTTCTGGAAGCACGTCTAAGCGCTCATCCAGTGGCCTGCAGGCCCGCGGCAATCGCATTCAAGGACAAGAGCATCTGGGGTAATAAGGCATCGGCTTCCTTGCGGTCGCCGTCCGCAATGCGTTTACGCCAATCCTTAAGCAATGCGACTTGCTGCTCATGCAATAAATCAATCGCCGACTCACGCAACATGATGACTTTGCGCAGACGTGGACGGCCTTCAGTGAGTTGATCGTTCGAAAGCTCGTTCAACATCTTTCGGGCCAGCGAGTGTTCCGCTAAAATCTTATCCAGGAATTGTTTCTTTAATTTCTTCTCACTCACGAGCGTACCATAAAGACGCATCATGCTGCGATTCGCCGCCATCACGCTGGTGGATGCATTCTTTAACATGTATCGGAGTGGCGCCCAAGTATTATAGTGTGCCTTGATTAATTCATAACCCTTAGGATCTTCATCCTTTAAACGTGCCAAGGCTGAGCCAACGCCATACCATCCAGAAAGGTAAAACCGAGCCTGACTCCAAGAGAAGACCCAAGGAATCGCACGCAAGTCTTCCAATGAGGCCGCACCCGTTCGACGCGAGGGGCGCGAACCAATCCGGCTCGCTTCAATCACATCAATCGGAGTCACCTGACGGAAGAAATCGATAAACCGAGGCGTGCGGATGAGCGATTGATATGCTTCACGTGAAAACTCCGCCAAGCGATCCATGACCTTACCCAACGCAGCATTCTCAGCCTTTTCGACTTCATCCAATAAAGTGTGCTGAGTGACACCCGCCGCCAAAAGCTCGAGGTTATTCACGGCAGTGATGTGATTCGCATACTTCTGCGTGATACTCTCACCTTGCTCCGTCACCCGCAGTTCGCCGTTAATGCTACCACGCGGCAACGCATCGATGAAACGGTGCGTGGGACCTGCGCCACGTGAAATCGTGCCGCCGCGACCATGGAAGAAAATAATTCGTACGCCGTGCTTCTCGCCGACCTTTGTTAGGTTCTGTTGCGCACGATAAAGGTTCCACAGCGAAGCTAAAATTCCGCCGTCTTTATTCGAATCCGAATAACCAATCATGACTTGCTGCGTGAGACCATCTGACATGCCCGAGTCGCGACGCATCTCAAGTGTCCGACGGGTCACTGGGTGTGCCAAGAAATCATCTAAAATGGCTGTACTCTTCTCTAAGTCGTCAATCGTCTCAAAGAGCGGAACCACTGGTAATAAACAATAGGGGCTATCCGAACCGCCCGCCGTTAAGCCGGCCTCGCGGGCAATCAAGTACACCGAGAGTAAATCAGAAACCGAGCGAGTCATACTGACAATCAACGAACCTAAACCCGCCGAGCCGTACTGGTTAATGTGCTCAACCAAACAACGGTGACAGGCCAAAACCGCATCAGCCTCAGGGCCAATCGATTCCTGGGAGCGAATAAACGGACGCGTAGAACGTAGTTCGGAATCCAAGAAGCCCAAGCGACGGGACTCATCCCAGTTAGCATAGTCGGTATCCGCCAAACCAGCGACCGTCATCAATTGAGCAATAGCCTTATCATGGAACGCACTGTTCTGACGAATATCCAACGTCGCCATGTGGAAACCAAAGGTACGCAAGAAGCGAATCAGTGGGTCGAGCTCATAACGAGCAATTTGCCCAGCACCGACCTCAATCAAAGTTTCACGTAGGAACAATAAATCAGCCACTACTCCGTCAGGCATCTTATGCATCCCCGGTGCGCACTCGCCTACGGTGGCAGGCAGACGTAAACGAATAAGATTAATATACTGACGCCAGGTCTCACCAATATTTCGCGCCATCGCCTGCGCACCCGCCTCACCTAGGGCAGCCGCATGCTTATCCACCGTCTTCACAAAAACCGCTGGAGGTAATTGCAAGTGATCGCCCAAGGATAAGCGCTGACCCAACACCGTGAGGCGTTCATTCACAATATTGAGCGCCGTGGAGCGGAAAAGATTTAAGGCCTTCGTCGTGACTTCGGCCGTGACTAAGGGGTGACCATCGCGATCTCCACCCACCCACGTGCCCATCGTCACCATCGGCATCGAATCGGGGTGCGTAATCTTGTCCGCACTAAAGCCAGCCTCTTCCCAAGCCTGACGAAGACGCAGGTCCATACTCACAATCGCATCCGGGAAAACATTCGAGAGGAAGTAGTTAATATTTCGCAGTTCCGACTGCACATCGGGCTTTTGCTGATAAAATTCACCGGTGCGCCAGAGACGCTCCAAGGCGACCTTGATTTCATCGCGAATCGCCCGCTGCTCCGCTGCGGTCCACATGCTATTTTCACGACGGACAAGTAATTTATAAATCTCGCGGTGAATTTCTAAAACGGTCGCACGCTTGGCTTCGGTCGGGTGGGCCGTTAAAACGGGTTGCACATGAATATGATTTAAACGCTTGGCGACTTGCTTGTCGGACATCCCTGCATCGCGCAGACGATTCAAGGCTCGACCCCACGAACCCGGATCCGAGGCCAAACCATTCTTGTCTTCACGCAAACGCTTCGACTGAGCCGAAGCATTTTCTTCCACCATGTTGAGTAATTGAAACGCAATTGAATACGCCTGTACTCCACGGTAAGAGAAAATTTGTACGCCTCGTAATTTACGCTTCCCCATCCAGGGCAAAGTGCCCGCGAGATCCTTATGATCCAATTGCTCTAGGACTTCGACGAAGCACTCCATCATGAACGCTAAATCGCGATCCACTTTTTTTAGTCCACGAGCTAAGTCAGTGCTGATTGCCATGGGATGATTGGTAGCACGGAGGCGGGAAATGTCGCAACCGCAAACGCCCAATGGCTTGCGTCTAAGTTCGAGCATGCTTTGCTGTAAACCCGACATGGCTGCTCAAAGGCTCATCCTCCCCGACCTCTGGCAACAGTCCGCCCTCCGTGCCCTGCGCCGCGGGGACGATGTGATTATTCAGGCCCCCACAGGCTCTGGAAAAACCCACGTCTTCGAACTTTTCGTTAAAGGGGGTCACCAAGGACAAGCCGTCTACACCGTGCCGACCCGCGCCCTCGCCAATGATAAACGTGCCGAATGGGCCGCCCTCGGCTGGGATGTGGGCATCGCCACGGGCGACATCAGCGAAAATCTCAACGCCCCCATCATTGTCGCAACCCTCGAAACCCAGCGCCAACGTTTCCTCGAAAATCACTGCCCCGAGCTCCTGGTCATCGATGAATATCAAATGCTAGCCGATGAACACCGGGGTGCCGCCTACGAAACCGTCCTGGCCATCGCCCCTCCGACCACCCAAGTGCTGCTGCTAAGCGGTAGCGTCGGCAACCCCCATACGGCTGCCGAATGGCTGCGTTCCCTCGGACGCAAGGTCACCCTAATCGAAGAACACCAACGTCCTATCCCCCTCGAAGAGGTCTGGCTCGACGCCCTCGAAACAAAAGAACCCGAAGGGGTGCGCAGTAGCATCGCCCGCGCCGTCATCAAAGGACTTCAGTCCGACCTCGGACCCATCCTCGTCTTCGCTCCACGTCGAAGGGCTGCCGAACAAATCGCCCGCGATATCGCCCACGCCCTCCCCCTCGGCAATGGCCCCCAACTCAACGCCGCCCAAAAAGCCTGCGCGGGCGATGAACTCTACCGACTGCTCCGCCAAGGCGTTGGCTTACATCACAGCGGACTGACCTACGAACAACGCACCGAACTGATTGAGCCCTGGGCTAAGTCTGGCCGACTCAATGTCGTCGTCGCCACCACCGGCCTCGCCGCCGGAATTAATTTCTCACTCCGTTCTGTACTGGTCACCGATCGACGCTACGCCTCCGAACACGCCGAACACGAAATCCGTCCGGACGAACTTCTGCAAATGTTCGGTCGAGCCGGCCGACGGGGCTTAGATGAAAAAGGTTTCGCCCTCTGGACCGGTGATTCACCCAGACTCGGTGAAGCCAAACCTTTGCAACTTAAACGCTCTGTCGGACTCGACTGGCCCGCCTTTCTCACTGTCATGCGGCACTCTCCAGAGCCCATCGCCGCCGCGCAAAAGCTTGCAGGTTCACTTTTTACCCGCGAGCCCATCGCCCTCGCC
The DNA here is from genome assembly GCA_947455415.1 of Opitutia bacterium. Lineage (GTDB taxonomy): Bacteria > Verrucomicrobiota > Verrucomicrobiia > Opitutales > UBA953 > UBA953. The sequence continues at coordinate 13,715 of CANGNX010000037.1, forward strand.
CTTGATTCGCTCCGAGACACAAGCGTCACACCCGAGGTCGAACTTCCCAGCACCACCCGTCGCGTTGAGGAGATGCTGAGTTACAAAGGCCAATGGCAACGCCTGCGCCCCACCAAAGTCGTCCCCCTCGCCTCCGCTTATATTCGAATTAAAAACGAGTGGCACCCCGCGCTCACCAAGCCCGACTCGCTTCGCGCGGTGACGATTGGCACACCGTGTAAAATCCCCCAACCTGACGGCACCGTTCACTACGGTCGACTCGCTCCCCTCGCCCACTTCCCAGCAACGCATCAAAACGATAATCTTGTTCCCGTCGATTGGCTTCGCAAAGCACTACTTAAACTCGAAGGCACCAAAGCCAGAAACCGAAACTGGAAACTCGAGAATCTTGAAAAAGAAATCATTCCCATTCTCCCTCGACTCACCCAAGGCGGACAGGCCAGCGGCCCGATTTTCGTTCAACGCGAAACGCTTTTCGTGCGTCTCGATTACCGCCAGGCCAATGTGAAAGTGACGCCGGACGCGGATGATTTCCCGCTCATCAACCCTGAACACCGCGTTATCGATAAAGAAGATATTAATTTGGCCAACGTCCTGGGGCAGTCTCAAGCACACCTTTCTTCAGCCCGTGCGGGTCGACTCTGGCTCAAACTTAAACTCATCACCAACGAGGGTAAGCCGACCACTCGCGGTGAAATCGCCTCCCTCTTTCAACACGGTGAAGGGCTCGCCGTCGCGGCTGCACTCGAAGACGCTACCTATGACCCACTCGACCTCGCCTGGGATCTCGCGGAATTGCGTGCTGGCGAACGCGTCGGCTCTTCAGGTCGCAACTCAAGTCGACTCGGGGCGTGCTGTCGCCTTACCTATAAGTCGCTCACCGCCGAAGGCTACCTACGCGACGGCCTGCCCGCTGGCTTCGGCGAGGGTTGTGCCGAAACCATGCGCGCATTTATTTTGCATGGCAAATTACCAACGCCTGATAGCGAAGGCCGTGGCCCGGGAAAAGGTGACCTCGAACGTGCGGTCCTCGAATGGCGTAGCACACTCCGACTCATCGCGCATGCTAAAGCCGAAACGTGGCCGCGCTGGAAAGAACTTCAAGGCGCCTGCCAACAGGTCCTGGCGGAAATCTCGCCACTCACCGTAAAATAATTCTTAGTTTAGAGGGGTATTTAGCAGTCAATTCAGGTTCGTTTCGCTTTCTGCTTTGCAATCCTGCGTGAATGAATAATTTAAAATTTACAGTCATACACTCGCATTCGCACGCTGCAAAGCGTGAGGAAAGTCCGGACACCAATGGGCAGGATTCCCGCCGCAAGTCGGGGCACGATTAAAACCGTGACGGATAGTGCCACAGAAAATAAACCGCCGTCTCCGCAAGGAAAACGGTAAGGGTGAAAAGGTGGGGTAAAAGCCCACCGCTCCAAGGGTAACCAAGGAGGCAAGGTAAACCCAATCCGGTGCAAGATAAACAGAGACCGCTACGAGGTCGCCCGCCAAGGTCTCGGGTTGTCGCATCGCCGCAAGGCGAGACCGCAAGGTCAGAGAAATGAATGCGCAGGGAG
>CANGNX010000038.1 GCA_947455415.1 Opitutia bacterium
CATTGATTTTTATAAGTCGCAAGGCTGCACCATTGTAGAGGTCGACTTACCTTCATCGGAGCTCGCTGTCCCGACCTATTACGTCGTCGCGACCGCCGAAGCCTCTTCGAATTTAGCTCGCTACGATGGCGTGCGTTACGGACACCGTTCAGCCAACGCCAAGACCCCGATCGAGATGATGACGAACAGTCGCTCCGAAGGCTTTGGCCCTGAGGTGAAACGTCGCATCTTGCTCGGTACGTTTGTGCTGAGTGCAGGTTATGCAGATGCGTATTACGTGCGTGCCTTGCGTGCCCGTTCCAAGATTCGTGCCGAACACTTAGCGGCCTTGGAGAAGGTGGACATGTTACTTACACCCACGGTTCCTACTCCGGCATTTAAGGCAGGCGAAAAGATTTCCGATCCGCTCCAGCTTTACCTTGAGGATATCTTTACCATTCCAGCGAATCTCGCCGGTCTGCCTGCATTATCGGTACCGTGTGGCAAGTCGGGTCACCTTCCCGTTGGTTTCCATTTAGTCGGTGCTCCTCTCTCGGAAAATAAACTGCTCGCCGCGGCACGCCTCTTTGAGGCTGCACACGGCTATGCCAACCAATTGCCCACGCTATGAGTAATGCCGAATGGGAAGTCGTGATTGGTCTCGAAGTGCACGTGCAATTACACACCCGCGCCAAAGTTTTTGCGTCGGCTCCTTGGGGTTTTGGAAAAGAACCTAACGAACAAGTCGACCCTGTGGTCTTAGGCCTACCTGGCACTCTGCCAGTGGTGAATCGTGAGGCGGTGGAGAAGGCGATTCTCTTTGGTTTGGTCGTGGGAGCAGAAATCCCTGCCCAGTGTGCGTGGGATCGAAAGAACTATTTCTATCCTGATAATCCCAAGAACTATCAGCTTACTCAGAAAGATTTTCCGGTGACGATGGGTGGCCGAGTTGAAATCGAATTGCCGGGTGCTTCACGCAATGTGCAAGGCGAACATAAGTTTATCCGTCTACACCACGCTCACTTGGAAGAGGACGTGGGTAAGCTCAGTCACTCTGGTAGTGGTTCGCTCGTGGATTATAACCGTGCTGGCGTGCCTTTGTTGGAAATTGTATCTGAGCCCGATCTACGTTCGGCTGCTGAAGCCGCAGCCTTTTTGAATGCGCTCGTCATGATGTTAACTCAGGCGGGCGTGGCCGATTGCGACATGGAGAAGGGTCAGCTCCGTTGTGATGCCAACGTCTCGGTGCGCCGTCGCGGTGAGACCAAATTAGGCACCCGTTCGGAAACGAAGAATCTGAATTCAATTTCAGGTGTGCGTGATTGTATTATTTACGAAGCCGCCCGTCAGATTCGTGAACTGGAAGCCGGACGTGCGATTGTGCAAGAAACCCGCGGTTGGAATGCGGAGAACGGACGCGGCTACGTCTTACGCGATAAAGAAGACGCTCACGACTACCGCTATTTCCCAGATCCTGACATCCCAACGCTAAAAATTTCGCGTGAAACCGTACAGCGCTTGCAAAAGCAGGTACCCGAGAGCCCATTTGCGCGTCAGCAACGTTACATCGAGAAGCTGAATGTACCATTCACCGCGGCATCGGTGCTCATTACACAGCAAGATTTGTCACAGTGGTTTGAAGCGGCCGTAGCCGCTCATCCTTCTAACGCAGCTGGTATTGCGAACCTGGTTGTGAACGATTTATTGCGCGAACTTTCCGCGTCGAGTGGCGATGCGACGGCGACCGACATTGCTAAGGTGTCATTGGCCTCCTGTCGTATTCAGCCGGCCCACTTGGCTGCCTTGGTGAAGCTCACGGATGAAGGCACTATTTCAAAGCAGCAGGCTAAGGAAGTCTTTGCCGAAATGTTCCAGACTGGTCAGTCGCCTGTGCAGATTGTTGAGTCTAAGGGTCTCAAACAAAACAGCGACACTGGTGAGCTAGAAAAAATCGTACAAGAAGTCATCGCAGACCCTGCAGTCGCTAAGTCGATTGCCGAGTACCGTGCGGGTAATGAAAAAGCGATTAATGCTTTGAAGGGCCCAATCATGAAACGCACACAGGGTAAGGCGAATCCAGTGTTGATTGACCAACTTCTACGTAAGGCCCTCGGATGAGTAAGGCTGAAATGGAGGCACCGTGGAAGGCTGGGGCACGGGCGGTATGCGATAATGCTTTGCCGTCCTTCTTGATTCTTGCGGGTGCCACTGCCTTGGTTGTGAGCTATTACCATGTTGAAGTGGTAAAGAAGTATTTGGACATATTGGGTCAGTTGAATGCCAGTGGCCCTTGGGTTTTTGCGGCGGTGATGACGGCGTTCTCTGCAGGTTTTATTCCGTGGTGTGTGCGGATGTGTTTTCCGAAAATCCGTCCAGCGCATCCGGTGCGCGACCTGATTCACAGTACCCTGTGGTGGGCTTTCATGGGCTTAGTCGTTAGCGCATTTTATAATTTGCAGTCTTACTTTTTCGGTAACGAGGTCAGCTTTAGCACCGTTGGGAAGAAGGTACTGCTCGATCAATTTGCGTTCTCGATAATTATCGGTGCGCCCTTCAATGCCATTTCACATTATTGGAAGGACCACCAATGGAGCTTGGCGGAACTCCGGCATGCCTTGCGTCCGGGTTGGTACCGTCGACTAATCGTACCCAATTTGCTGCCCAACTTCTTGGTCTGGTTGCCCGGTAACTGTATTTTTTATAGTATGCCACCCGACCTCCAATTGCCGGTGGCGAATTGCATTGGCTGTTTCTGGGCGCTGATGTGTGTGCGAATTGCCACGCATTCACGGCCAACGGGTTCATTTGTTGCCGAATCGCATCCTGCGGCTTGAAACCAGGGTCGAGATAGCCGAAGTTAATCCCTGTGCCTGATCTCTTTGGTGAAATCGAACCCGGCGTGGCCGAAGTAGTCCCCTTTGATGGTGGGGCGAGGGCCTACTCGTATTCGGTGCCAGCGGCCCTCAAAGAGACCTTACAGGTAGGTCAGTTGGTGCGCGTGCCGCTGGGTAATCGTAATAGCCTTGGCGTGGTTTGGAAGTACCCAGCCGAAGCACCCGCAAACACCAAACTCAGAAGCATTATTTTATTAGAACATGAACAACCCGTACTCACGCCAGACTGTTGTAAGTTGGCGGAGTGGATGGCGGCCTATTATGGCTGTGGGTTAAATTCCGTTTTAGAAACCGTTTTACCAGCGGCGGTACGAAAGGGCGTACGCCCCGTTTTGCGTCGCATGCTTTCATTGGTTGGACCCTTGGACCCTGAGGTGCTGTCGAAGATGCGTAAGCGTGCGCCCCGTCAGGCACAGATGTTGGATTATATTGCCGCTCAATCGGAACCAGTGGATCGAGCGAAAGCGGTGACTGGTCTGGGTATCGCTCAGCCGGCGGTGGATGCCTTGATTAAGGCGGGTATTATCAAAGAAGACGCCAGTGTTTTATGGCGCGTGGCCTACAATGATCCCTTTTCGGAGGCGGAAGCCGTACCTGCGTTGGGGCATGAATTAAATGCGACGCAAAAGGAGGCAGTGGCCTCGGTCGCCGAGACGTTAGATAAAAAAACTTTTCGTACGCATTTGCTGCACGGTGTGACAGGCTCGGGCAAAACGGAAGTTTACGTTTCCCTCATTCGTAAAGTCGTAAGCGAAGGTGGCTCGGCGATTTTCTTAGTGCCGGAAGTGGCGCTTACGCCACAGACGGTCGGTCGACTCCGTTCGCGCTTGGCTGACCTCGGTACAAAGGTCGTAGTCTGGCACAGTCACTTATCGGCGGGTGAACGTTTCGATGCCTGGATGGCAATGTCACTCGGTCAGGCACGGGTCGTGGTCGGTGCCCGTTCGGCCGTCTTTGCGCCCTTACCTAATTTACGACTGATTGTGGTCGATGAAGAGCATGAGCCTTCGTTCAAGCAGAGTGATACGCCCATGTACCACGGGCGCGATGTGGCCGTGTATCGGGCCTCGATTTTAAATGCGGCCTGCGTGCTAGGTTCGGCCACGCCTTCGTTGGAAACGTGGCGCAACGCCAGCACGGGGCGTTATATTTTAAATAAGATGCCGCAGCGGGTGGATGATCGACCCATGCCGGCGTTTCGCATTGTGGATATGCGGCGCGAGTTGCTGCACGCGAAAGGGCAGAGTATTTTGTCGCGCGAGTTGGTGGATGGGATTCACGAACGTCTTCGCAAGAATGAGCAGTCGATTTTATTTTTAAACCGTCGCGGCCATTCGCGTTCGCTGGTCTGCCCCGATTGTGGCGAAGCCGTGCAGTGTCCTAATTGTAGTGTCTCGCTGACCTTACACACCACGGATCACACGGCACGCTGTCACATGTGCGACCATCGCGAGCCTGCGCCAGTGGCCTGTCCTAAGTGTCGCTCGGTAAAGATTCGCTGGAAGGGCTACGGCACACAGAAGGTTGAAGAGGTGATTGCGAAACTCTTCCCGCGGGCCCGCGTGGCCCGCATGGATGCCGACACCATGGGGAAGAAGGACCTTTTCCGAAAAGTCTTATCCGATTTCCGGGCCGGAAAGTACGATATGCTTTTAGGCACGCAGATGATTGCGAAGGGTTTGGATTTTCCGCGCGTAACTTTGGTGGGTATCTTGGATGCCGACCTCTCATTGCAGATGCCCGATTTCCGGGCTCCCGAACGCACGTTCCAATTGCTGACGCAGGTGGCAGGTCGGGCAGGGCGGGGCACCCTTGAAGGCGCCGTGGTGGTCCAAACTTTTCAACCTGCCTCGGATCCCGTGCAGTTTGCGAAGCGACTGGACTTCGAAGGCTTTGCTGCAGCGGAATTGGTCAAGCGCGCTGAGTTTGGTTACCCGCCTGAGCGACACCTGGTCCGCCACGTTTTCCGTGGACGTAATTTAGAGAAAGTTAACTTTGTGGCTGAAGCTTGGGTGAAGGAGTTTGAGCGACTCCACCCAGGGATGGCCGAAATTCGCGGGCCAGCACCGTGTCCGTTTGAGCGCGTACAGGATCAGTACCGTGTGCACCTTTGGTACTTTGTCTCCGGCGTAAAATCGCTCCTCGCCGCGATTCTACCACTGCGTGCGAAGATGCTACGCGATGAAGAAGTCATCGATACCATCGACGTCGACGCCCAGGACTGCGGGTAAAATCTCAAGGTGGTGGTCGCGACAGGACTTGAACCTGTGACTTCTACAATGTGAATGTAGCGCTCTAACCAACTGAGCTACGCGACCGTACCCAAGAAAGTTAAGGATTGGGCGGGAGGGTGATGCGGGCAAGCCTGATTTGGTTTTGCTGGGCTTGCGTTATCACCGAATTCTTTAAAGGTTAAGGTAATGTCCGATGCCGCCACCATCACCTTGCGTCAAGCCGATGAGCGTCTCATCCGCTTAACGCCGCCCGCGGGTGCGAAGGTGAAGTCATTGGCCGTCCGCGAGGCCAACGGAAAATATTTACGTGCCGCGATTACGGGGGGCGGTTGCAATGGCTTGTCTTATAAGCTCCGCTTCGTGGGCGAAGCGAAGGCGGGCGATATTTTAGTTTGTTCGGAGGGCGTGGAGGTGCTGATTGATCCGAAGTCGGCCCTGTACCTTCGTGGCACCCAATTAGATTATTCCGATAAGATGATCGGTGGTGGTTTTAAATTTTCTAATCCCAACGCCAAAGCCAGCTGTTCGTGTGGGGAGAGTTTTTCTTTGTAGCGCAGCTACAAAGAGGGGGGACAAGCTGGCAAGGTGACACGTTGGCAAGGGGAGATACAATTTTAGGGGTAGGGGTGCGACTGCGTCGTGTCCTTCATTCCCCGTGCCCACGTGCCAACCTGCCCACGTGTCCCCTGTATTCCGTTCCCCTTGCCAACGTGCCTACTTGTCCCCTAGTGAATCCCTGTGTTCACTCTGCTTAAAACCGATACGACTACTGCGGCACGCCTAGGTGTCTTAAAGACCCCGCATGGCGAAGTGCGTACACCTGTGTTCATGCCGGTGGGCACGCAAGCTACAGTGAAAGGTCTTACGCCTCAGATGGTGGAGGATACAGGAGCGCAGATTTTATTAAGTAACACTTACCACCTGAACCTTCGTCCGGGTCGCGATATTGTCCGTCAGGCGGGCGGTCTGCATAAGTTCATGCACTGGGATAAGCCGATTTTGACCGACAGTGGAGGCTTTCAGGTTTTTTCGTTGGCGAAGTTCCGTCAGGTCACCGATGAGGGCATCCATTTTAAATCGCACCTCGACGGCAATCCGCTGTTCCTCGACGTGAAGGACTGTTTGGCGATTCAAGATGCCCTCGGATCCGACATCGCCATGGTGCTGGATGAATGTCCGCCCTGGCCCTGCGAACGCGAGGCCTGTGAAGTGGCTGTGACGCGTACGATTCGCTGGGCGAAAGAGATGTTACAGCTCGCCAAGGATAACGGCTTTCTTGCCTCGGGCCGTCACTTGTTCTGCATCAATCAAGGTTCAGTCTTTGAAGACTTGCGTGTGCGCTGTGCCGAAGAGTTAGCGGGATTAGATTTTCCAGGTTTTGCGATTGGAGGCGTGAGCGTTGGCGAGCCCGAAGAAGAGATGATGCGCCAGGTGGGTATCGTGGCTCCATTACTGCCAAAGAATAAACCACGTTACGTCATGGGCGTCGGTACGCCCCCGCAGCTATTACGTATGGTGGCACTCGGGGCGGACATGTTTGATTGCACGATGCCTACGCGCATTGGGCGTCATGGTGGTGCGTTTACGCCCGATGGGCCTGTGAGCTTAAAACATTTACGTTATAAAGAAGATAACCGTCCGCTCGTGGAAGGGTTGGATAATTATACCTGCAAGAATTTCTCGCGCGCATACCTCCGTCACTTGCACCACGCGAGCGAATCGCTCGGCGGCACCTTGCTCGGCTTGCACAATATTCACTTCCTGCAGGATCTGATGAATCAAGCGCGCGACCATATTGCGGCGGGCGACTTCGCCTCATGGTCAAAAGCTTGGTGCGAGCGTTACGAAGCTGGCGCCAAGGATGAGATTCCAGCAGGGGAATAATTAACGTCGATTACCGTTGAACGTTAAGCGCATACCGCGCGACGCATCGTTTACTTTGCCGTTCTCGTACACGCTGACGCCGTTCACAAAAGTTTGGTGAATACTGTTCTTGAAAGTATGGCCTTCGAGGGGCGACCATCCGCACTGATACTGAATATTATTAGTCGCAACCGTGTAGGGCTTCTGGGGGTCGACGACAACGAGGTCGGCGTAATAGCCTTCGCGAATGAAGCCGCGTTTTTCCACGCCGAATAAAATCGCAGGGGCGTGGCAGGCACGTTGAACCGCGGTTTCAAGGGTGAGGACGCCTTGTTGAACTAAATCTAAGAGTACAAGGAGTGAGTGTTGAACCAGAGGCAGGCCGGATGGTGCCTTGAAATAAGACTGGGCTTTTTCTTCACGCGTGTGTGGGGCGTGATCGGTCGCAATGACATCGATGGCTCCGCTGACAACGGCGGCCCGAACGGCGGCGCGGTCTGCTTTGGTTTTAATGGCGGGGTTGCACTTAATCTTATGTCCGAGGGTCGCGTAGTCTTCTTCGGCAAACCAAAGGTGATGCACGCAGGCCTCGGCGGTGATGCGTTTGCCGAGTAGAGGCGCATTGCTGAACAGTTCGATTTCCTTGGCCGTGGTGATGTGTAGTACGTGCAGTCGAGCCCCGTGGCGGCGGGCAAGTTCAACTGCGGTCGCCGATGATTTATAACACGCTTCGACTGAACGAATGTGTGGGTGCTCTGCGGCTGGTACGTCCTCGCCCCATTTCGCTTTAGCGGCCGCTTCCGCTAACTTAATCATCGGCGTGTCTTCGCAGTGTGTCGCGATTAGGGTGGGTGAGTGTTGGAAGATACCTTCGAGGGTAGCGGTTTGATCAACGAGCATGTCGCCTGTTGAAGAGCCCATGAAAACTTTTACCCCGCAGACTTTGCTGGCATCGACTCGCTTTAAAATCTCGAGATTGGTATTCGTGGCACCGAAGAAAAAGGAGTAGTTGGCGACGGAGGTGGCGGCGGCGCGCGCGTATTTTAATTCCAATTCCTCAATCGTGGTGGCCGGCGGATTGGTATTGGGCATTTCCATGAACGACGTCACCCCGCCTGCAACGGCCGCACGGGCTTCGCTGGCGATGGTGGCCTTATGGGTCAGACCCGGTTCGCGGAAGTGCACTTGGTCGTCGATGAGACCAGGTACCAGCAGCTTACCTTTCAAATCGATTTCTTGGTCGGCTTTTAAGTTGGCGGGCAAATCGCCGATACGCTCGATAATTCCGCCGCGGATGAAAACATCGGCGTGAAAACGACGTCCCTCGTTGATGATTTCAGCGTTACGAAGGGCGAGCGTAGCCATGACTTAAGAGTACCCATTGCGGCTAACCCGCAAATGGAAAACTTACATCGACGGCGTAATAATGTCCTGCAAGTCGGCCTTAGTTAGACCTTCGGGCTTAATATTGACGGCCGAGATATTGAAGGACGTACGACGGTGGCTGAACTTGAGCTTAAAGTTGGTGATGAGCGAATTCTCGTTGGGGTAGAGCTCGTCCTTGCGGGCAATCATCGAAGTTACCAGGTCTTCGACTTGTTCAGGGGAAGAGCCAGGCAGGGCACAGAGTTTGGCTTTGGCCTCTTTGATCTTGGCGGCACCCTCAATCGAGGCGTTCCAGATGAGGATGGCGACATTCATGGCACCTTTAGCGGCGGTGCGGTTATTGCCGGCTTGTTCAAGAATAGGCTGACAGAAGGTTGAGAACTTGTCGGCGATAGTGAGCGCGCGTGGAGCCTTTTCTACGGGGGCGGACTCGGGGGTAGAGAAGTCGCGTTCGATGGGGCGAGGTTTGCGATTGCCGAAGGCACCGCGGGTCTGACGACGGGAGTGGGATGAGGGCATGGCCGAAGGTCATTTAGCCAAGCCCATCCCGTGCCGTGAGCAAGCCCATTCCCATTGGCGTCCCTTGACAGTGGGGCTGAATATCGCCAGCCTGCGTGTAAATTCCTGACCCAACCGTGAAAGACTACAGCGAAGTAATCCGAGCCCACCGTCGAGACCACTTAGCCCGACCCCATTCGCTGCCCCGCGGTGTCCACCGTTATTTCGAGAGCACCATGCTCCCGCTGCCCATCGAGAAGGTTTTTGAATTCTTTTCGAAGGCGGAAAACTTACAGGCGATTACGCCTCCCGAATTACAATTTAAGATTATCACACCTTTGCCCATTGTGATGGGTCAGGGTACGTTAATTGATTATAAAATTAAACTCAGCGGTGTGCCGTTTGGTTGGCGCACGCGCATCACGCACTGGGATCCGCCCTACGCCTTTGCGGATCAACAATTGAAAGGGCCGTACGCGATTTGGTTCCATACGCACACCTTTGCCGATGAAGGTGGCCGCACGCGCATGGATGATGAAGTACTTTATAAGTTACCGCTCTGGCCGCTGGGCGAAGTCGCTTACCCCTTTGTTAAAGGCAAGGTCTCCGAGATTTTCCAGTATCGCCGTAAAGCGATTAAGAAATTACTCGGGGTTTAATTGATTACGGCTGCGAGGTCGGACAGCGCGTAGATAAACGCATCGGCGCCGGCTTTGACTTTCGCGCGTTCGGCGTAACGACCGAAGCCGATGATGCGGTCCGCATCACCTTTAACTTCTAAATCGCTCGCACCGTCGCCGACCATGATCACGCGGTCGGCTTTGAATTCATCTCGGAGTTTACGTGCCACGGCATTCTTCCCTTTGGTTTTAGAAGTAGGGCAAGATTCATCGTAGCCTGCGTAACTACCGTCGGCATGGAATTTTAAAACCACGGCTTCGACGCGATCGATACCGAGAATCTTGGCAAGGGGTTGGATGATTTGGGTGAAGCCACCGCTCACGATGACGATGGTCCAGCCAGCTTGACGTAATTGTTTTAACGAAGCCACGGCCGTGGGTTCGATATGAGCGATGTACTTAGAGGCAATCGCTTCGCACTCCGCCAGGGTGGGCTTAATCATATCGAGGCGCTTGGCGAAAATTGCCTCCATGGGTGTGCCGCCGTTCATGGCTGCATTGGTCATATCTTCGACGGCCTTGAAAACTTCGGGACCGCGCAAGCGACCCAATTCATCGATACCTTCGATTGCCGAAAGGGTCGAATCGCAGTCCAGAAGCAGAAGTTTAGTGGCCACGAGGCAATAGACACAGCCCGAGCCTGAAGGTCAAAAATAAAGGGTTACGGCCTTTAGTTTTATTAACCCAATAATTTACGCAGGCTGGCTTCGTCCAAAATTTTCACGCCGAGCTCTTGGGCCTTGGTGAGCTTCGAGCCGGCCTCTTCGCCAGCGACTACGTAGTCGGTATTCTTGCTGACACTGCCCGAAACTTTTCCGCCAGCTTTCTCAATTAAATCACGCGCCTCGTCACGTCCGAGTGAGGGGAGTGTGCCAGTTAAGACGAAAGTTTTTCCGGCGACGGCCGCAACGGATTGTGTGGTTGTTTTTTCCACTAAGTTTAAACCCGCTTGGCGCATGGCTTGCACCCAATCGCGGTGGTTGGGGTCGCTGAAGAATGACGCAATCGATTTAGAAACTTCCACACCTACGCCGCTGATGACGGATTCATAACTCTCGCCGCCTTTTTTGCCGACCTTGGTAATCAATAGATCCTCGAGCTTGGCAGACTCGAGGGCGTCCATGGATTTAAAATGACGCGCCAGGTCTTTGGCGGTTTGCATGCCGATGTTCGGAATTCCGAGGGCGTGAATGGCTCGCCAGAGTTCACGTTGCTTAGCGGCGGCGACCCCTGCCATCATGTTATCGACGGACTTCTCTTTAAAACCTTCGAGCATCGCCCATTCGGCGCGACTGACTTTGAGTGCATCGACTGGAGCATCGACTAATTTGAGTGCGATGAGTTGTTCGGCTACGGCTTCACCGAGTCCATCAATATCCAGGCACTGTTTGCTGGCGAAATGAATGAGGCGACGAACCTTCATCTCGGTCGATGGTGCTTTTAATTTATAGGCCGCTTCATCGCCTTCGCGGGCAGCGTCGAGTCCGAGCTCCTTCAACCGGGCCTCGAAATTAAAAGGCTTCGCATCGGCGGGACGTTTTTCGAGTACGATGCCGAGGATTTGCGGAATGATTTCACCTGCTTTTTGAATGCGCACCGTATCTCCTTCGCGAATATCCTTACGAGAAATTTCATCGGCATTGTGCAAGGTTGCACGCGCCACGGTGGAGCCTGCTAAAAGTACGGGCTCGAGTTCAGCAACTGGAGTAACGGTTCCGGTGCGGCCGACTTGCATGCTGATGGCCTTTAAAATCGTCTCGGCTTGGTCGGGCGGAAATTTAAATGCCACCGCCCAATGCGGGAACTTACTCGTCGCCCCAGCGGCCTTTTGATCGCTGAGTTTATTGAGTTTTACGACCGCACCATCCGTGGGGAAGGGCAGTGAGCGACGAAGCGCATCGAGTTGTCCGATGGCCTTCCAGGCGGCATCGATACCTTTTTGCACGGGAATGTCATCGCGAACGGGGAAGCCCCAGGCGATCAACTTATCCTTAAAATCTTTGAGTGTCGCAAAAGTATCTGCAGGCACGCACGCACCCAGTCCGTAGCAGACGATGCTGAGGTTGCGACGTTTGGCCTCATCGGTGTCGAGTAATTTGACAGTACCGGCGGCGAGGTTGCGTGGATTAGCGTAGAGTGCCTCGCCTTCGGCTTCGCGTTCGCGGTTGAGGCGTTCGAATTCCGAAAGCTCCATGTATATCTCGCCACGCACCTCAAGAATATCGGGTGCATTCTTTAGCGTGCGAGGGATGGATTTAATTAGCGCGACGTTGTGGGTCACGTCGTCACCGCGGGTGCCATTGCCACGCGTGACGGCGCAGACGAATTTGCCTTTTTCGTAGGTTAAAGAAACCGCGACACCGTCGATCTTGGGTTCGATGACGAATTCGAGTGCGTTACGGTGGCCGACTTTACCAATCAGACGTTCACCGAATTGCTGAAATTCTTTTTCGTCGTACGTGTTATCGAGCGACAGCATCGGCTCGCGGTGGTCGCGTTGTTGAAAGCCCTCGGCTTGGTCATCGCCGATTCCGAGGTCGGTTCCAGCGTATTGCGGGTATTCGCGCTCTAGGTCGCCAAGTTGATCAACGAGTTTATCGTATTCGAAGTCGGAAATTTCCGGCGAATTCTTCTTTCGATAAAGCTCCTCGTGGCGCATGACTTCTTGGCGCAGGGCGAGGATTTTTTTTCGAATGTCGTCGGACATGGATGGGCAATAAGTTAAGTGCCTCGGAGGCGAAGGGGAAGGCGATAGATAGGGAGTTTTTAATGCGGGAAATCCCTAGGAAATCGTGAGGTAAAGTCGGTCCTGAGCAGTGTAGTCAGAGGCGGCTACGTGGCCTTGGGTGGGATATGTTTTGGCGGCTGCTAAAGACGTTTTGGCTTCGGTGGCGGGAGCCGCTCGACCTCGGAGCGCGTGGGGAGCGATTGGCTGAGCGATATTATCGCCAGCAGGGATGTCGGATCCTGGCGCGTAATTGGCGAAGCGGGCGGGATGAGTTGGACCTGGTCGTACTTGATGGAGTCGTGTTGGTTTTTGTGGAGGTGAAGACGCGGACGGCCGACTTTGGAGGGGAGGGGTATCGGGCAGTTGACCGACGAAAGAAAACTGCCTTACGACGGGCGGCTTATGCATGGATTGGGCAAATCGGGGGCGTTCCGCATCGGCGTTTTGACATACTCGAAGTTATGGTTTGCCAAGATGGCACTGTCCGCATGCTTCAGCACCGTGGTGTACCTTTATTTAAAAGGCGCCGCCCTTGAATCCGATGTCCGATACCGACCGCCATCCCTTTCTCTCTGGTCTCAGCAAGCACCGCGGAGCCCAACCCACCTGCCTGGTGATTTTTGGTGCTTCCGGCGACCTCGCTGCCCGGAAACTCCTGCCTGCCCTGTATAACCTGGCGGTCGACAGCTTATTACCGTCGGATTTCTACTTGATTGGCTTTGGACGTAAGCCGATTCCCGATGCCGAGTTCCGCAATTCGTCTGCCGCTGATATCACAAAGTTTTCGCGCCGTGAATACCGTGCCGATATCTGGAAGCCGATTTCAGAGCACACTTTCTATCAGGCGGGTGGCTACGATGAAGCAGCGGCCTATGAGGGTTTAAAATCGAAAATCGCTGCGGCCGAAAAGGCAGCGGGTCGTCCCTTGCAATTAGTCTTCTACGTTTCGACGCCCCCTACGGTCTTTGAAGCGATTTTAGAAAACCTCGGTAAGTCGGGTCTGGCCAAGCGCGGCCTGGGCACGGCGCTCGAAAGCAAAGTCATTATCGAAAAACCTTTCGGCAAGGACTTGGCCTCGGCGGTGCAATTGAATTCAGTGGCCGCTCGTAATTTCCAAGAGCCACAAATTTACCGCATTGACCACTACCTTGGTAAGGAAACGGTGCAGGATTTATTGGTGCAGCGTTTTGCGAATCCTATTTTTGAACCCCTTTGGAATAATAAGCACGTCGACCACGTTCAAATCACGGTGGCCGAAGAATTAGGCGTGGGTTCGCGCGGTGGTTATTATGATCACAGCGGTGCGACGCGCGACATGTTGCAAAATCACACCATGCAGTTGCTCGCCTTGACGGCGATGGAGCAACCGCAGTCGCTTTCGGCTGAACACATTCGCGATGAAAAAGTGAAGCTGCTGAAGGCGGTCGAAGAATTACGTCTTGGGCCTAACGGCGATGCCGTGCGTGCGCAGTATGCGGCCGGACTTTCGGGTGGTGAAACCGTAATCGGCTATCATCAGGAAAAAGATATTCCGATTCATTCCTCGACCGAGACGTTCTGTGCGTTGCGCTTAGCCATTGATAACAAACGTTGGTCGGGCGTGCCCTTTTACATGCGCTCTGGCAAGCGCTTGGCTCGCCGCGTTTCGGAAATCGCGGTACAATTCAAACAGCCAGTATCGGGCCTATTTGCAGGGGATTCGCGTTACGACATCGCCCCTAATCGCTTGGTGATTCAGATTCAGCCGGATGAAGGTGTAACGCTGGTGATGAATTCCAAGGTCCCAGGTTTAGAGCCTCGTACTCAACCCGTGCGCCTGAGTTTCCGTTACGCCACAACCTTTGGTTCAAACACGCCTGAAGCATACGAGCGCTTGATTCTCGATGCCGTGGTTGGTGACCGTACTTTATTTATTCGTGGCGATGAAACTGAAGCCTCGTGGAAATTGTTTACGCCACTCTTGCAATCATGGGAAGCTGACGGTCGTAAAGGTTTAGAATCTTACGCCTCGGGCTCTTGGGGCCCATCGGGTGCGGATGATTTGTTGGCAGCACAAGGTCACAACTGGCGTAACGCTGGTCGCTAAGCCCATGGCACACCCCATTCTCGATACCTTGGCGGGTTTTCCGCTGAAAGTTTCCAGTGCGTTGGGGGCTTTGGATAAAGCGTGGGCGGATGAAGGTGAAGAAGCCGCGCGTGCCTCGCAGATGAATTTAGTTTTGATGTTCGGCGCCGGCGTGAAGCCTGCCGATGCACAGGCGCGTTTCGACGAAGCCGTTTTATTTGCGCAGCGTTACCCCTGTCGCGTCATTGTGCTCGCGGCCCGACCCGCGTCGGAGTCCCATCTGCCTTTAGAAGCCAAGGTAAACGTCGTCTGTTTCTTTGATCCTAACCGTCGCGGTAAGCGCTGTTGTGAGGCGTTGATGCTCGCTTACGGTGCTCCCACTAATGAGCTCGAATCATTGGTCTCCACTTGGTTGGAAGGCGATTTGCCGGTGAACCTTTGGGCACATGGTGTGACGGACCTTGAGATGGAGCCTTGGCTCCCTTGGACCCGTCGTTGCCGTCGCGTCGTCGCAGATCGTTCGATTACCGGAAACGATTTCTTTTCACTGCCATTTCCTCGTCCTGCCACGGTGCGCGACCTTTCAGTGGCACGTTGTTTACCTGTGCGTCAGGCGCTCGGACAATTCTTGGCCGCGCATAAGCCCGAAGTTTTGGTGCGCGGTTTAAACAAGGTAACGCTTTCACACACTCCATCCATGCATGGTGAAGCGATGGGTCT
The DNA here is from genome assembly GCA_947455415.1 of Opitutia bacterium. Lineage (GTDB taxonomy): Bacteria > Verrucomicrobiota > Verrucomicrobiia > Opitutales > UBA953 > UBA953. Next base: position 15,048 of record CANGNX010000038.1, read on the forward strand.
ATTGAATTGGATGCGCGATTGTTTAAACGCCTGCAGCAAAGTCTCGGGCGTAAAATTAAAGGCCGAGTTTCAGCTCTCGGAAGATGCGCCTACGGGCGATAACCTTGATGCCGAATGGTTTTACGATGATGGCAGCCACTTTTCTTGGGAGCATGCGGAGTTAGGTAC